>CAZVEV010000375.1:0-5171 GCA_964625865.1 uncultured Planctomycetaceae bacterium
CCGGCCCCCCCCTTCCCCCCCCCCCGGGCTCTTTGGGCGTTGGGGGCCAAATAACTCCCCCCCCCCCCCCCCCGTTCTCCGCGGGCTAACGGGCCTTGATTGCCTTGATTGCCTCGGCCGCCAGGGCTCGGACCTGCGGGTTGCGGTCCTTCAGGAAGGGCTCAATGTGCACTACGGCGTCTATTGCAGGGGGCCCTATCATACCTAAAGCCTTTATCCCGGCATGCTTGGACTTCCGTTCTTTCAGGAGAGGAATTATCAGCGGCACGGCCTGCGCCGCATCAGCCCCAAACCCGCCAAGCGCCATCGCAGCCTTCTGTCGACAACTCAGACTGGGATCCTTGACTAGAGTCATCAAAGCATCCATGGCAGGCAGAGCAGCCCTCCCCAGCCTGCCCAGTTCCCACGCGGCGTTGGTGCGGACCTTGGGATCGGGGCTTTCGGTGAGACGAATCAGGTGATTGACCCTCTTGGTGTGATCGGGGGGTAGTAGTCTCAGGCCGTGGGCGGCATTGTTTCGAGTCGTCTCATCGCTGTGCCTGGCGGCCTTCCGCACCGCTACGGCAGCCGGCAGGCCGATACGCGAGGCGACCGAGGCCGCGATTCGAGTCAGGCGAGGATCATCACTGTCCAAGAGCTTGACCAGTGTGGGCACGGCAGCGGATCCGAGTTTTACCAGCGAGTACATCGCGCCGCTCTGCAGGCCCTGGTCCTCCGATTGCAGCGACTTGGACACTAACGGCAGGCATGCCGGGCCTATCTGCCAGGCGGACATCACCAACCGCTGCCTGGCGACGAGATTGCCTTTGTCGAACGCGGCTTGAAGTATCTTGGCTGCGGCGTCGCCGGGACGCTCCTTGACAATGGCCAACGCCACCTCCCAAACCGCGGCATCCTCACTCTGCAAACTGGCCACGAGCACATTCGGAGCGGCCGGATCGTTCTTTACCGCTGCACGCACGCGGGCGGCTATCTGACCGGTGTCCGCTTTGGCTTTGGGGCGAGTTGTGGCCGCAGGTTTGGGTGGGATCGGGGGCTTTTTCGAAGTACCGCCTGTCGAGGCCTTGCCGGGCCTGTCTGAAGCCCTCACGTTAATGGGCGTGACTCCGACGGCGTGCTTCTGCGAGTAGAGCGAGTAGAAGACCCACACCGGCTCGGCGCTATCGGGCTTGGGTTTCTTCAATTCGCCGGTAAAGGCAAATGTGTCGCCCTTTTGGGGAACGCCCGCCTGGCCCAGGGCCTTGGCCGACACGGTGATCAGCAGTGTGTCCCGGAGGCTGGTGTGCTTGGGCAGGTCCTTGGGAATGGGCCAGGCTATCTCCATGTCATACGACTTGCCGTCTTTGGTCTTCTTGATAGTCTTGATCTTGCCCGACCAGAATACCCTGCCGGAGAAAGCCTTGGACAATTCGCCATGCAGTTCGTCGTCAAGAAGCGGCTCGAGGACGACAAGGATCGGCTTGCCGGCGCTGTTTGTGAAGACCTTCCGCGTCCGCAACGAATCCAGGAGTTGACGTCGGCTGGGAATGTGGGACCGCTTGGCGACCCGGGCCACTTCGCGCGTGAAGGCCGCGATATCCGTGCGCCATGCCGCCGGTTTATCATCATGAATGTCATGAGTGTCCGTACGGACTGTCTTGGTGGGCTTGGCACGCGTTGCGGGGCGCCGCACATAGAACATGCGACCCGAGAACGACGAGGACAGCACCGAGTGAGCCGGCAGGGTCGTTCCGTCGGGCAAGACCCAATCGTTGAGCGCAGTGACGTCGATCCGGGCTAGTCTCGCGGGATTGCCCTTGGTAATATGCCCGGCCAGGGACTTGACGCGACCCCGATACGTGCGTTTGCCATCCATGACGTCGAACACCGCCGCTTTCTTGATCACAACATACGTCTTTGACGGGTCGGCTGGGAGATGCGTCTTAAGATACGCGGCCAGGATTCGGTACACGTCGGCCTGGGCGTCTCTGGACAGCCCCGGCCCCTTTGACTCGAGCCGCACCGGCTTTGTCGGCACGTCCGACGGCAGAGGCGTAACCGTTCGGGCAACCAGCCCGCCCAGAGCGCCCTTGTCCGGGAGTCTGCGACGCCCCACCTCCCACGTTCCTTGCGGGGGCAAGCCATACACCGTCGACTGGGGCGGCAAGTGGATGCCGTCGGACAACATCCAATCGTTCAGTATTCTGATCTTGACCGGAGGAGACAGGACCACTGGTTTGCCCGGCCTGAAGCGAGCCGTGATGGAACTCTCGATCCGTCCTCTAAATGTGCGTTTGCCGTCGGTCACTTCGAAGATGGCCCCCTTCTGTGCCCTGCCGGCCGTGGACGTTACCGTCTGGGTTTTCCGTGCGAACGTCTTGAGATACGCAATCAGGATTCTCCTCACGTCATCGTGAGCCTTCCTGGAAAGGGCCTTGCGCGGTTGCTCGAACCAGAACAGGTCTTCGGTACGGTCCGAGGGGGCGGGAGAAACCGTGCGGGCCTTCAGCTCGCCCAGGGGCGGCAATGCGGGGACCTTGGCAGGCGTCTTGGCGGGGGTCTGGGGCTGATTCTTCGTGACCGTGTCATCGGTCTTGACGGTGGGCTCCTCGGCCGATATCAGGACGAACTGGCCGTACTGGTCAACCCGCACGGTCAGGCCTTGGGTCAGCACGCAGTTGTCGCCGTTGTAGTCGGCCAGGGTGAACTTCACCGGCGATTTGCACATGTAGCGAATCCGGGCGCCGGGGAACACGAGCAGCGACTTTGATTCGCGATACTCGACGGGACCGTTGAGCAGGAATTGCGACCCATTGACCGCCAGAATGTCAGCCTTGGTTCTGGCGGGCTTGACCTTGTGCGGCGATTCGGGCTTGTGCTCGGGCGGTGTGACATAGCCCGTATCCGGCGGCCAGGGGACTGCCTTCTCGTTTGTCCCGTTCTCGCCGATCACATCGGACCGGGCTGACTTGCCGGAGCTCTTGGCATCGTCCTGGCGTGTCATCCAGAAGATGCCCCCCCCTGCGCCCGCAACGAGAACGACCCCAGCCAGGACGACGGCCAGCATTTTGCGATTTCCCGTGCGGGGCTGATCAGGCGACGTGGAGGCCTGGGGTATGTTCGTTTCGGGCGGCGGGGATTCCTCCGCCAGCAGGTGGGCCTGAGATACGTCACCATCGCTCGCGGCAGGGAACAGGCCCCTTGCCTTGGAGGCCTTGGCCCATTCGGTCATGCCCTCGCGAATGATGAGATCGTCAGGCTCGAGTCGCCCCTCGGCCGCAAGCTGGCGAAGCTGACTGGTACTGAACGGGCCCTGTTTCTCGCCCGCGATCATGCAGTGCCATTTTGCCATAACAAGCCCTTTCCATCAGCATCCCTGTCGCCCGTAGCCTCGATGACCCTTGCGGCCCATCGGGAGTGGTTGGTCGCACTGGTCGCCATGCGTTTCTGTATAACAGGCGACAGGGCTGACTTGCCATTTGCATCGGTGATGAACCCCGAGTGGAAGCGGCCACAGGACGGTTCGAGCGCTCGCAGTTGCGCTCCAACCTCCTGTTGCGCCGCCTCGCCTGACTCATCCCCTTCAGGGGCGTTGTCCCCGCAACCCGACGTGAGAAGCAACAGGCCCCATAGCCCTGCTGCTACGATGATTCTGAAACGGTCACTCATGTTGATCTCCCGGTTGGATATCCCTCAACGAACATCTACTTTCCACTGGCCATCCTCCTTGACAACCGCCAGCGTAATCGACTCCTTGCCCTTATGGGAGATCGACACCTTCCCCCTTTCCTTGTCCCCGGTGAACGTGAAGGCGAACTCATCGAGTTGATAATCGCCATACATCTTCTTGATGTTCTCTTGAGCTTCCTTGAAGTTGCTCTCCCAGTCTCCCTGCTCGGAGTCCTCGCGAATCCGCTTGGAATACGCGTTCCGGAAGCCGCGGAGATCGGAAGCCTTCACCGCATTCAACAGCGCGATCACGGGGGTCGCTTCCCTCGCCACGTTGTCCTGTTGCCCATCTGCTTTGCCTTGTGTCCGAGGCGCATCGTCCTCGCATCCGCAGGTCACAAACAGCAAGCCCCAGAGTCCGGCCGCCATCATCATACTGAAACGATTGGTCATGTTGCTCTCCCGTCTCACCCGACATGCCCTGGACAGCGTCTCTCCCCGCGACCGTTGCGGGGCTTCCACGGCGATTGTATCCGATGTGGTGTGTTGAGCAAACAGAAACCTGGGTCTGGGCGGCGGGCCATGGGTTTCGACCCCCTCCCACCACTTGAGGGGTGACAGCAAAACGCGTATATTCAGGCCCGAAAGCGATATGCCATGATATGCACAGACGTTAGCTACAGCTTGGCGCTGAAGGAGTGGTCCCACCTGCTGGACGAGGGTTCCCTCTCTGCAGAACAGTCCCGCACCGCCAAAGCGCATCGGGCCGGCCTCCACGCAGAGAAAGACATGGCCTACTACCTGAAGGCACGCTTTGGTGGCGACCCGGAACTGATGATCTTCAACGATCTCAAGTTTGAGCATCGGGACATGACCGCTCAAATCGACCACCTCGTGCTGTCACGGTGGAGTGCGTATTTCATCGAGACCAAGAGCGTCTCACAGAGAATCAACATCAACGCCAACGGCCAATGGGCACGTGTTTACGGTAGGAAGTACGTCAATATTGAATCGCCGCTGGAACAGAGCCGCAGGCACGAAGCGATCCTCTTTGATCTGCTCGAGTCCCGGCTGCCGGATTTCATGGGCAAGCTGTTGGGGCTACAGAAGACTTTTCGCAAGGTAGTTGATGTTCACCACTTTGTGGCAATCTCTGTTGGGGCGACGACCCAGGGACGGGGCGAGAAAGCGGTGAAAAAGCACCTTCGGGCGCTGGATCAGATCCCCCAACTGATCGCCGAGAACCACCAGGCCGTCCGCTCAAGTCTTCTTGGCAGTGTGATCGCCGAGATGCGAAACGCCAAGACCCGGAAACGCGATCCTGCCTTCAGCAAGCAGGAGCTTGACGCATGTCGCGGACTCCTGCTGGACGTGAATACCAGCAAGACACCGCTTGAGCGGGTTCACAAGTTCATCGAGTCACTTGTCGAACAGACCGCCGATACTACGGCGCCGCAGCCGAGCGTGGTGCCCCCCACGCGAACAGACCGGGCCGAGGCCAGCCCTGTACCTCAGCAACCCGC
>CAZVEV010000376.1:0-5156 GCA_964625865.1 uncultured Planctomycetaceae bacterium
CCAAGGGTACGCCGCGTTTTTTCCGTCCGCCATCCACAACTTCTGACAATATCTCCACGAGGTCCAGCCCGCGTGCGAGACGGCGGGGATGGGCATTCTCTGCTACAGCCCCATCGCCCAGGGCCTGCTGACAGGCAAGTTCGCTACCGCCGACGACGTCCCCGAAGGCCGTGCACGGACGAGACTGTTCTCCAAAGACCGCCCCCAGTCGCGCCACGACGAGCCGGGCTGCGAAGCCGAGGTCTTTAACGCCCTGGCGCCCATCCGCGAGATCGCCGACGCCGCCGGCCTGCCCATGGGACGCCTTGCCCTGGCGTGGCTGCTTTCCCGCCCGGCTGTCGCGTCCGTGATCGCAGGTGGCCGCTCCGCCGCCCAGGCCCGCGACAACGCCGCCGCCGCGGATATCACGCTCGACGAGGCGACCCTCGCCCAACTGACCGCCGCCACCGAACCGGTCAAGACCGCCATGGGCGCCAACGCGGACATGTGGCAGACCCAGTCACGAATGGAACGGTGAGCGAAACGACGTACAATAGAACAATGGGTATGCAGAAAGGACCGCACCGGGAGACCATCGCATGAACCCACCAACCGTCTATGCGGATACCTCTGTCTTTGGTGGAGTTTTCGATGTCGAGTTCGACCAGGCGAGCAAGGCCTTCTTCGCAATGGTCCGCCAAGGACGAGTGAGACTCCTGATCTCGGACGTGACTCGCCGGGAGATCGCTCTAGCGCCTCCGGGAGTCGTCGGTCTGCTGGATGACATGCTGCCGTATCTCCGTCTGATTCCGATCGACGCGGATGTCCTCGATCTTCGCGATGCGTATCTTGCCGCCAGCATCGTCACGGCGAAGTCGGCCGATGATGCCGCACATGTCGCGGCGGCCACTGTTGCCGAAGCAGACCTGATTGTGAGTTGGAACTTCCACCACATCGTTCATTATGACAAGATCAGGCTGTATAATGAGATTAATGAGGCAAGCGGTTATCGCGCGATAGACATTCGCTCTCCGAGCGAGGTGATTGACTATGAAGAAGAACTTTGACTGCGTAGCCATGAAGTGGCGGGCCCAGGAGAAGATCCGCGCCGAGGTCGCCGGCAAGACCCGCGAAGAGGAGATCGCCTTCTTCCGAAATGGGGCAGATGAGTTTGAGCGTCGCGTCCGGGAAGCCAAGCAGTCCGCGGCCCGCAAGACCGGAACCGACACATAGACGGACATCAACGCCCGTCATCGCCAGCGGTCGCTCCGCCGCCTATGCCCGCACGGGCACTAACACCGACACTTGGTAGACCGGGTCACGAATGGAACGGTAGCGCGATGGCGGGCACAGAGAGCGGACAAGGCGACCCGGCGGCGAAGCCGAGAGGCCCGGGGCGCCTGATGGACAGGCTTTCGACACGGAAGGCCGCCTGGCAGATGGTGGGCGCGGCCTTCATCGTTCCGGTCGTCTTGCTGAGCCTGCGCGGACTGGTCGATACACTGGCGGGAACGTGGCAAGTCAGCGGCTACTACATCCAAGCCGGCTACTGGGGCCCGACCTGCCTCCTGTTCGCCGCCTGCCTGATCTCCATAGCGAGCATAGCGATCCGACGTTCGCTGCTCAGAGGGCTCGGGCAGAGCGTGCTTCTCCTGGCGGCCCACGTTGCCGGGATAGCCCTCATGCTCGTGGTATCCGAAGGCGACCTGATCTGGTCCAGAGCGTGCGTCCGTCCAACGGACATCGTGTACTCCGAGACACGGGACACGTATTACATTCTTGATGACCAACCCGGGCTGTCCTATGAGGACAACTGCCGGTTCTTCAGCACGACCGGAACGTTGTGGAATCCCGTGTGGCATGCCGAGTTTGGCAGGCTCGATAGTTCCGGGTATGTGGAGCATGACGAGCGAGAGGTCCGTCTTGTTCTCAGTCAGGACGAGCAGTTGCTGGTGGTTGAACGGAGCGGGCACTACAGCGATGCGGTCCTGATAGACAGCGGAGAGCACATCACCGAGTACATCACGCGTTGCCCCACGGCCGTCACGTACAACCGACGCCTGCGAGAACGTACGAAGCGAATCACGTCACTTCTTGCCGAGCACGGAGGGGGAAAATAGCGGACGGATGGCCCCCTCATTGCCCCGCTGCCGACGGGGTCTTCCTTCGCGCCGGCAGAGCCTTCCTCTTCTCCCGGGCGGCGCGGCGGAGTTTGACGGCGGTGGCGGCGTCAGCGTCGGCGAGGTCGGTCTTGCCGAGTGCTTTGTAGGCCGTCGCGCGGCTCAGGAAGCCTTGCCAGTCTTTGGGGCGAAGGGTGATGTATCGCGTGTAGTCGGTCACGGCGCGGGTGTGTTCCCCACGTTTGGCCAGCACGTCGGCGCGCCCGAGATAGGCGGGGGCGAACGTGCGATCCAGGAGTATCGCGGCGGTGTAGTCCGAGATCGCCCTGTCTAGCTTGCCCAGGCCCACCAGCACACCGGCCCGCATGCACAGGGGGGCCGGGTCCCGCGGCGTCCGTTCGATGACCGACGTGAAGTCCGCGTGTGCGTGGGCGCCGGAGCCGGTCCGCTGATACAGCCGGCCGCGGGCGATGTAGTTGGCCGTGTGCCGGGGGGCCAGTTCGATGGCTCTGCTGTAATCCTCAATCGCGCCGGTCAACTGCCCCATGGTGCGCTTCGCCTCGGCGCGGATCACGTAGACCGCCGGGTCTGACGGCCTGAGGTCAATGAGTCTGGCCAGGCTGACAAGGGCCTCCTTGTGCCTGCCCATCTTCGACAGCAGCGTCGCGGTGTTGTGATACGCCACCGTGCAGGACGGATTCAGTTCGATCGCCTTGGCGTAGTCGGCCAGCGCCTCGGTGCGGCGGTCCCTGCGGGCGTACAGTTCGGCGCGGCTGCAGTAGACCTGCCAGTGGTCCCCCTTCAGCTTGATCGCCTTGGAGTAGTCCGCCAGGGCCTTATCGACCTGCCCTGCGTCGTCGAACGCCTCGGCGCGGGCGAGGTAGGCGGCGGCCAGCTTCGGATTCAGCGCGAGGGCCCTGGCGTAGTCGGCCAGCGCCTTGTCGCGCTGCTTGGCCGCCAGGTACGCCCGGCCCCGCCCGACGTAGCAGATCGCTTCCTTGGGCCTCAGGCGGATCACCGCGTCGAAATCGTCGACGGCCTTGCCCACGCGCCCGTCTTCGAGATACGCGCACCCGCGGTTGTACCGCGCCTGGAAGTACGTGTTGGTCCTCTTGGGGAAGCGGCTCATCGTCCGCGTCAGTTCGGCGATTTCCTCCTCGAGCGTCCGGGCGGGCGGCTTGGTTGGGGCCTTGGGAGCGGTTTCATCGCCCGGAGCCGGGCCGGGCGGCACGGCCGTCAGCATCCCCGCCACGATAAAGCAAGTACGTATGCAGACCCTCATACGCAGAGCGTACCGCAGGCGCCCGCCCGGGTCAAACACGCCCCCCTCGGTTTCTTCCTGCGTGAGCGGGGGTCGGGGCGTATACTGGTCGGGTTCTATCTACAGGCGGCTGTGCTGCGGAAAGGAGTCGTGATGAGGCGACGTGAGTTTATGAAGGCCCTCGGCGTGGGGGCGGCGGCGATGGCGGCGGGGCCGGCGCGGCTGTTTGGCGCTGGTGCGAAAGGCAAGAAGCCCAACATCCTGTTCATCTTCGCAGACGACCAGACGTACGAGTCGATCCGCGCGCTGGGCTATGACGAGGTCGAAACGCCGAATCTCGACCGCCTCGTCCGCGGCGGGACGACGTTCACGCACGCCTACAACCAGGGCGCGTGGAACGGTGCGGTCTGCATCGCCAGCCGCTGCATGCTCAACACCGGACGCTTCCTGTGGAGGGCACACAAGCTCGACAACGGCGGGAAGCTGAAGGCCGAAGCGAGCGCCGGGCGGCTCTGGTCGACGATGATGTCCGGGGCGGGATACGAGACGTACATGACGGGCAAGTGGCACGTGAAGATCGCGCCGGACCAGATCTTCGACACGGCCGTCGACCCGAGGCCGGGCATGCCCAGGCAGACCAAGCAAGGCTACAACCGCCCGCACGAAGGCAAGCCGGACCCGTGGAAGCCGTGGAACACGAAGTTCGGCGGGTTCTGGCAGGGAGGCAAGCACTGGTCGGAGGTCGTGGGCGACCATGGCGTCAGTTTCCTGAAAAAAGCCGCCAAACGCGACAAGCCGTTCTTCATGTATCTCGCCTTCAACGCCCCGCACGATCCGCGCCAGAGCCCCAAGTCCTACGTCGACAAGTACCCGCTGGACAAGGTCAAGGTGCCCCGCAACTTCATGGCCGAGTATCCGTACAAGGACGCGATCGGTTGCTCCAAGGGCCTGCGCGACGAGAAGCTCGCCCCGTTCCCCCGCACGCATTACGCCATCAAGGTCAATCGCCAGGAATACTTCGCGATCATCACCCACATGGACGCCCAGATCGGGCGGATCCTCGACGCGCTGGAAGCGACGGGGCAGGCGGACAACACGTACATCTTCTTCAGCGCCGATCACGGCCTGTCGGTGGGCCATCACGGGCTGGTGGGCAAGCAGAACCTCTTCGACCACTCCGTTCGCGTGCCGCTGATGGTCAAGGGCCCCGGCGTGCCGGCCGGCAGGCAGCTCCGCACGCCGGTCTACCTCCAGGACATCATGCCGTCCTCGCTGGAACTCGCGGGCGTCAGGAAGGCCGACCACGTGCAGTTCAAGAGCCTCATGCCCATCGTCCGCGGCCAGCGGAAGGCCAACTACGACGCGGTCTACGGCGGCTACCTGAACGTCCAGCGGATGGTCACCCAGGGCGACTACAAGCTCCTGCTGTACCCGAAGATCAAGAAGGCCCTGCTATTCAATCTCAAAGACGACCCGGACGAAATGAAGGACCTTTACGCGGGCGGGGCCCATAAGCCGATAGCGAAGAAGCTGTTCGCCAGGCTCCTGGACCTCCAGAAGGACACCGGCGACACGCTGGACCTCAAGAAGGTCTATCCGGGCCTGCTGTAGGCGGCGGCCGAACGCGACGGATGACTGGTTACGGAAACGCGGCACGGAAACGCGGCGGGACGCCGCGTCTACTGTAGAAGCGGCATCTTGCCGCTTTGAAAGGCCTGCAAACACAGCGTCCGACCGCATCACGGAAACGCGGCACGGAAACGCGGCGGGACGCCGCGTCTACTGTAGAAGCGGCA
>CAZVEV010000377.1:0-5142 GCA_964625865.1 uncultured Planctomycetaceae bacterium
CGACAATACCCCCGGAGGTGACTACGTCGCGCAGTTCACCGTCGCGACCTCGACCGCTCGTGTGGTATCCCTGCCGGACTTCGCCCGCGGTCCGGGCCAGACCGTCAACGTCCCGACTGCCGGGGCGGGGCTGACCGTCGGCCTCGATGAGGCCACCGATGTCCTGGCCGTCGACTTCATACTGCGGTGGGATCCGGCCCTGCTGACGGTCACCGACGTGGCCCTGTCGTCCGCCCTGGCCGCCGCCGGGTGGGACCTGACGACCAACCTGACTGTTCCGGGCCAGGCCGCTGTGGTCGCCAGCACGACCACCACGGCGCTGACCGGAGCGGTGGACCTGGTGACCCTTACCGCCGAAGTGCCCACCGACGCGCCGTATGGGGCGAGCAACCTGCTGCGGATCGAGGACCTGCACGTCGGGGACAGTGTGGGACACATCGCCTCAGTTGCCGACGCGGCCGTCCACAAGGTCGCCTTCCTCGCCGACGCCAGCGGCAACGCACGCTACTGGGGTCAGGACGCCTCGCTGATCGCCCGTGTCGTTGCCGGTCTCGACAGTGGCTTCGACGCTTACGATCTGACCGATCCGACGATTATCGCCTCCACCACCGGCGACGGCGTGCTGTCGGCTACCAGTGTCGCCCACTTGGCCCGCAAGACCGTCGGCCTGGACCAGCCGACGATTCCCGACCTGCCCGATCCGCTGCCGGCGATACCGTCCGGCGGGCCTGACCCGACGCTGGCGATCTCATCCGGCAACACGGCCTTCGGCGGCCAGTCGCTGATCCTGCCGGTGATGGTCACCGACAGCGCCGCCGGCCTCCAGGCGGTCCTGCTGAGGATCACCTACGACACAACTGTCTTCGACATGACCAACGCCGAGGTAGCTCTCGGGGCCTTGGTCAGCGGCCTGGCCGGCGATGCAGGCTGGGCACTGACGCCGAACGTCGACGATGCGGCCGGTACGATGACCGTGCTGGCCCACTCGGCCGTGGCCCTGCCGGACCAGACCGGCGATCTGCTCGATATCACCTGGAACGTGCGCCCTGATGCCCCGACCGGCCTGACGGCCCTCGACCTGGACCAGGACGCCAGCTACCTCAATGGCGGTCAACTGACCCTGACGGCTGTCGATGGGGACCTCACCGTCGAGTCCAACGCTCCGGACCTGCAGGCCTCCAGCGACACGGGCGCCAGTTCGAGCGACAACCGGACGAATCGGGACAACAGCGATGCGGCCAAGGTGCTCACGTTCGACGTTCCCGGCACGAGGGCCGGTTGGACAGTCAGACTCTACGCTGACGGGGTGCTTATCGGCAGCGCCGTCGCGACCGAGGCGACGACCACCGTCACGACCGACGGCACGACGGAACTGGCCGACGGCGTTTACAGCATCACGGCCCGCCAGGAAGAGCCGGGCCAGGCCGAGTCGGGCGACTCGTTGGCGCTGGTCATCACCATCGACACCGTCGCGCCAACGGTCGACGGATTCGGCCTGGGTAGTTCGCACACCGAGTGGCGCATCGGCACCGTGGACTCGGCCGAGTGGACCACCGGACGGGCGTACGAGACGGCGCCATGGTCGACGGTCAACGTGCTGGCGGTGAGCTTCGATGAAGCCGTCACGGCCGTCGCGGGCGACATGGCGGTGACGGGCATCGACGCCGGAGCCGTAGCGGCCACGGCCGTCGCCGGCGACCAGACGACCGACCTGGCGTTCACCGTAGCGGGAACCGCCGGCGGATACCTGGACAAGGACCGCTACGACGTGGCGCTCGGGGCGGGCGTGACGGACATTGCGGGCAACCCGGTGGCCGGCTGGTCGGCCGACCTGGCGCTCCTGCCGGGCGACATCAACGGCGACGGCGAGGTCGGCTCCCTGGACCGGCGCGACCTGCGGAACGCCTATGGGTCGGAGATCGGCCACGCGGGGTACAGCGTGCTGGTGGACGTCAACGGCGACGGCAGCGCCGGGTCCCTGGACCGCCGGGTGCTCCGCAACCACTACGCCGAGTCGCTGCCGGTGGTCCCGCAAGCAGCGATCCAGACCGACACTACGCCGGGTGGGGCCGTGCTGACGGCGGGATCAACGGTGACGATGCGGACGTTCACGACAGCAGATGGCCAAGCCGTTGTGGCCGAATGGTCCGCCGCCCGAGCCCGTGCGCCTGTAGACGCCCAGGGCGGGGACCTCGCGGGCCCCGTCTACGCCATGGCGTCGATAACCGGCGCTCGTACTCGATCGGTCGCACGGACCGCAGACGCTCAGATCGCCGATATACAAGAGACGACGTCGACGAACGTGTCAGTCGTGGCCGAGGCCTCCGGGGCCGACGTCCAATGGTCTGAGGCGGAGCTCCGGCTCGCCGCAAGTGATGCTGTCGCCTCCGGGACGGTTGCCGCATCGGAAGCGGATGGGTACGGGCACGTGGTCGGATCGTGGGCTGCATTCGAGTCAGTGTCCATTCCTGCCATAGGGATGAGCCTCTCATCAGGTCTGACGGACCCGCTGACGGGAGAGGATGTCTAGCCCGTCTGTTTCGCGGTGATTGCTTCACCCATCGACACGGGGCTTTCACAGGTCATCTTCCCGGCGTATCATCTTGGTCAACGTGGCCTTGTCGATCCCCTTCGCCGTGAACGAGCCCGATGGCGGGGACGGCCGGGCCGACACGATCAGCTTGGAACCGCGGACACGACAGATACGGTAGAAGGCAGGTATCCCATGAGATGTGCACTTCAGACAGGCCTCGCACTTGCGGTGGCGGCGACGTGTCTTTTCGCAACAGGCGCCGCCGGTGCGGCGGACACTGCGGCGCGGTTCCGTCGTCAGCAGTTCAAGATCGACGGCCGCCCCGCGTTCATCATCGCACCGGCCAAGAAGCGCTCCGGCGCCACGCCGTGGGTCCTGTACGCCCCCACGCTGGGGCGCGGCCTGCCCGGCGGGGCCGAGCACTGGATGTTCGGACAGTTCCTCGATGCGGGCATCGCCATTGCGGGCGTCGACGTGGGCGAGTCGTACGGCAGCCCGGCAGGGCGGGCGACGTACACGGCCCTGCACAAGCACCTGACGACCACACAGGGCTTCGCGCCCAAGGCCTGCCTGCTCGCGCGAAGCCGCGGCGGGCTGATGCTCTACTGCTGGGCCGTCGAGAACCCCGACAAGGTCAGCGGCGTGGCGGGGATCTACCCCGTCTGCAACATCGCCAGCTACCCGGGCCTGAAACGTGCGTGCGGCGCGTATGGCCTGACCGAGGCCGAACTGAAGGCGAAACTCTCGGAGCATAATCCGGTCGATCGCCTGGCGGCCTTGGCCCGGGCCGGCGTGCCGATCTATCACATCCACGGCGACGTGGACAAGGTCGTGCCTCTCGAAGCCAACTCCGGCCTGCTCGCCCAACGGTACACGAAACTCGGCGGGAACATCCGGCTGAACATCCCCGCAGGCCAGGGCCACAACATGTGGTCCGGCTTCTTCCAATGCCAGCCCCTCGTCGACTTCGTCATCGCCTGCGCCACGCTGGAGCGGCTGCAGCATTTCGGCAATATCACGGAACTGACGCCGTCGATCCCCCAGTACTTCTCGTGGATCAACAACACCAACGAGGGGGCCACCGAGGCCCACACGCTGATCAACCTGAGGTTCTTCAAGTGGCTGCACGACGAATACGGGATGAAGCTGGGCATCTACGCGTGGGACGCGGGCAACCTGGACAGCCAGCGGTACTACGGTTCGATGACGACCGACAAGTTCAAGGCCCAGTTCCCCAACGGCTGGGGCCCGTCGGCCAGGCTGGCGAGGTCGTTCGGCTGTCGCCTGGGTATCTGGGGCGGGCCCGACGGATTCGGCCAGACCCCCGCCGAGGAGAAGGCCCGCACGGATATGCTCGTGACGATGGTGCGGGACTATGGCGTTCAACTGTTCAAGTTCGACGCCGTCTGCGGGCAACTCCGCGACGAGAAGCAACCCGCCTTCGCCAACGCCATGAGCCGGTGCCGCCAAATCGCCCCGGACCTGATCGTCCTGAACCACCGCCTGAACCTGGGCGCCACCAAGCCGCACGCCACGACGTTCCTCTGGGGCGGGGCAGAGACCTATATCGACGTGCACATGACCAACAGCACGACCGGCACGCACAACCGCGTGGCGGCGCTGTCTCGCGGCCTGCCGCCTGAACTGAAACGCCTGACCGAAGACCACGGCGTGTGCCTCTCGTCCTGCCTGGACTTCTGGGACGACGACCTGATCCTGCAGGCGTTTAATCGCAGCCTGATCCTGGCGCCGGAGACGTACGGCAATCCGTGGCTGCTCCGTGACGAGGAGTTTCCCAAGCTCGCCCGCATCTACAACCTGCACTACCGCAATCGCGAGATCCTCGTGCGCGGCATGGTCTTGCCGGAAGAGAAGTACGGCCCCCACGCGGTGGCGCGCGGCGATGCCGGGCGACGCTTCATCACGCTGCGGAACCTCACGTGGCAGCCGGTGACGTACAGTGTGAAACTCGATCGGGAGATCGGGCTGACCGCAAGGGGCCAGGTCGAGCTGCGACGCTATCATCCGTCCGAGGCGATCCTGGGCACGCACCGGTATGGCGAGACCGTCAAGGTCACGGTCGATCCCTTCCGCTCGTGCCTCCTGCTGGCCGCCGTCACGCCGATCGGCGAAGTCGGCATCGCGGGAAGCGACTACGAGATCGTGCGCGACACGAAGGGCAAGGACGTGATCGTCAAGGTGCTCGGTCGGCCGGGGACGGCAGCGACGATCAAGGTCAGGCCCGGCGGTCGAAAGTTCAGCAAGGCCGTGCTCGATGGGAAGGACGCGGCGGGCACGCTCGACAAGGGGCTGAAGGTGACGTTCGGCGGGCGGAAGCTGACGAAGGCGTGGCATCGCAAGCTGGCGGATCTGAAGAAGGTCGACGTCCCCGCCGACGCCGCCGCCCTCTACGAGGCCACCTGCTTCAGCGCCCCGAACACGGCCCTCGAGGTCCAGTCGATCCTGCGGTCGGGGGCGACGAAGATCCCGCAGGTCCAGGCGGCCCGCGACGCCTTCTTCGGCCAGGACCTGTTCTGGAGACGCGGCATCTCGGACCGGTACATGTTCGACGGCAGGGACGAGACGTTCTTCGGCGCGTTTCGGTACAA
>CAZVEV010000378.1:0-5128 GCA_964625865.1 uncultured Planctomycetaceae bacterium
CGATCGTTCTCGTTGGCCGAATAGCCTTCATGGACGCGGAAGTAGCTGTACTTCTCGGCAGCGACCAGGAAGACCGCCAGGGGATAGGTTAAGGCGACACGGGCCTGGGCCTCGGACCCGACCTTGCCATGCCCCTCGTCGATGCCCATTCTGCTCTTGTTGCTCGGCGGCCTCAGTCCGGAGGTGAAGGCGATGATCTTGCCGCTCCGGGCGGCCTTCTGCATGGCGGCGATTCCCTTGGCCACGTACTCCTCGTAGCCGGCCCTGCCCACGTTGTGGAAGAACCCCTCGAGATAGGACCCATCGAAGTAGTGCATGTACTCCAGCCCGGCGTCTTTGAAACGAGCCCTGATCACATTGGCGATCATCAGCTTGCCCGGGCCGATGGCCTCGCGGGTCTGCTTCATCATCAGGTGGTAGCCCGCAAGCACGTTCTTCTTGGTGGCCGGGCCGATCTGCCGGGCCAGATAGCCCGGCTCGAGGGCCTTGATATTGCCGTCCAGGAGGATCCCGTCGATCGCCGCATTGCGGGCCATATCGCGGCAGGCCAGCACCCACCACTCGCGCAACTTCGGATCAGAGAGGTCATAGGCCCGAACACGGCCACGTACGAGCTTGACGCTGCCCTTACTGTCCTTGAGAAAGGCACCCGGGATCCTATCGAGTTGCTTGTCGGCCTGGTAGCCGCCGTAGTGGACGAGCACGTTGCGGTAGTAGAGGATCTTCGCCTCTGGGTTGACCTTCTTGACAGCCCGAGCCGCCACCAGCGTCCCAACCTCGACGGACCCATGGGTCTTGTAGCCGTTGGCCTTCTCAAACGTGATCAGTGGGAACCGGGCAAGGAACTTGATTTCCTTCGGCGTAAAGGACGTGGCCTTCCGGACGTGCATGTACAGCGGAATGCGATCCCAACTGAATCGCGGATAGTGGCGCGTCCTGTTGCCGCGCGTCGTCTCAGCATCACGTGACGCGTCTTCCTTCTCTCCAGCCATTCCGCCAGCCGGCAGGCAGAGCAGCAATGCACAGGTCAGTATTCGTATCTCCATGACAACGTCCTCCTCAACCGAGGCTTTCCAGATGGACACCGGCTCATGACCGTCGTGGGCCTATGTGATGATTCTATTGTGATCTTTGGCTTCAACAAGCACTTGCTCCGCCCGATCGCGGCGGGATCGGATCGGTTGCCTCTTAATCGTCACCGCCAGGTGATTCTAGCCTTCCTTGTCTCGGTATTCACCCACACGCTGGCATGATCGAATTCACGGGTAAATTTCCATCCATTGGGAGTGGTACGCTGGTAAGCCCCCTTCGGGGGACCGAGCGGCTTCTTGAACTCGGGATAGTCAACCAGCGCGCCGGATGAAAGCTTCCAGCCCCAACTGTACATGAAATACGAGTAGGGCTGCGCCCCGATCAGATAGCACGCCAGAGCGAACTCCAACTTCTCCTTGGAGAGTCTGGGCATATTCGGCTTCAGGTTCCTTCGGCCTGTCCCCTCAACGCCAAGGCGAAACACCGAGATCTTACCGGCTTTGGCATTCCTCAGCATTTCCTTCCACTCGAGCAGCAGGCTTTCCTTGCTGGACTTCACCGTCGCGTAGTTCTCGAACATGATCGCATCGCTCGCGGGATAGACGTATTTCGCATTGGCCGCATATGCGTTGTTCGCGAGCAGAATCTTGCCAGGGCCCATCCTCTTCTTGAGTGCGGCCATCATCACCCCCATGGCCTTCTCAATCTGGGCCTTCTTGCCCTTGCGGAGATTGACGGAACCGTGCATCTGATCAATGAAGGCGCCATCGCAGCCGGAGTCCCTTACGCCCTTGGCAACCGTTTCGACCCACCAGTCGCGGAACTCCGGATTCAGTACATCAAAGCAAAACGCCCCATATCTATCGGCCAACTTGCCCGTTTTCGGGTGGATGATCAGGAACTGCTTGAGCTTCGGCTTCTTGTCGATGCGCTGCTTGGTGAAGTCCTTATTGTACGAGGTATATGGCCAGGCATAGGCGGCGTTAAAGTAGAACAACACCTTGATACCGGGATTAATCTTCTTGAAGGCCGCCGCTTCATGCTTGGCGCCCAGTTCAGCGGCCCCGAGTTGCCCCATTCCATGGGACTTCTCAATACAGAGAAACCCCGTTCGCTTGGCAATGAAACGCACTTGCTCTGGACGCAGCACACGATTCTTGTCTCCAAACATGAAATAGCGCGGCGTGGTCTCCCAACTGAACTCAGGATAGAAGTCCTTGGGCACGAAGCGGCTTCCATCACTGATCAGCAGAGAACGATCATCCCGACGCCCCATCTTCGAGACGTCCAGTGGCTCGATCCCCAAGGCCTTGGCGGGACTGCCCGGCCGGAAGCTGAAGTCGCCACGCGCAGGGTCCACAAAGCGAGGATCGCCAAAGCGACTTGCCTTCTCCTTGCCTGCCGCTCGCATCCTGCGAAGATGCGCGTCTACCCAATGCGGGTCTTTCGGGTGGTAGTAGAGGTTGTTATCCATGTCCGTCTCGATGAGCTTAGGACCTCCGCCTCCGGTGCGCTTCCCGCGTCTCAGCCTTTCGGCATAGGCCTTGCCCCCTTTGGGATGAGACACGATAATATTGCGCTGTGCCTTAGCCCCTGTCACTGGGGCCCATTCAAAGCTGATATAGCCAGATCTGGGCACGACGGCCGGCGCCACAATGAAATTGTTGATGATATCGTTTACCCCCTTCGATGCGATTCCTGCAGCAAAGCCTCCGTTGTTGTACAGGACATTGCCATAGATGAGGGTCTCATGCTGGTCATCATCGCAACGGATGGGTGCCGGCAGGGAATGCGCCCGATTATCGTGCACGTAGTTGTAGCGAATGATGTTCCCCGTCCCCGCGCCGGAGACATAGATGGCATTTCCATCGGAGAGCAGCTGGACGGAATGCGAGATCTCATTGTATTCGAACAGGTTGTGCCGGGAATGAAGGTACTTCTCCCGGCGTTTCCAATTCGCGTAGCCTCCCCGCGCCCTTGCTGTGCTATCTTGGGCAATCTCGTGGCGGCGTACCGTCCTGCCACTCTCGCCGTCCAGGGCGCGACCAGGACTCACCCGGGTGGTGATGAGCACCGCTGAGTAGCTACTACGGTGCAACTCGTTGTGGACGATTCGGTTGTGGCCGCTCTGCCAAGCCCAGAACCCCGGGGAGTGCCAGGTGATCTCACTGAAGTGGTGAATATGGTTATTCTTGATGTCGTTATGATGATTGGCGTCTTTAGTACCAGGACCATAGCCTGCCAGGAGGATACCAGCCTCGCCCAAGTGGGCGAACTCAGAATTGATGACGCGATTGCGCTGGGCATGCAGGTCCATACGCACTCCCGAACCACCGGATGCGACAAAGCGACAGTTCGTGACCTGACACTCTTCGGCCCCGCGGAATCGTAACAAGGCGGTAGGTCGATCGAACATATCCCAGTCATGCTGCATTCCCCAGCCCACACGGTTCTCGTCGCTTGTCCAGGCCCGGCGATCCGCATGGGAGAAGGTCAGTCCTGAAAAAGCTATGCCCCGGACGGGGGTGTCGGTCGGGCCATCATAGTCGATCTTCCCCTCCACCCGAATCAATTCGGTCGTAGCTGGCGCCAGGATACCGCGAGGCGATCCATCCCGGGCAGGGTCAGAAGGCCACAGATAGATCTTCCGGGTCTTTGTATTGACTACCCATTCCCCAGGTGTGTCCAGTCCCTCAAGGGCATTCTCAACCCACACGACTGAGGCCCCAGGGGTGTGAAGATATCGCGGCAATGGCCCCATCTGATAGGTCGCGGAGGCGCCAGTGGTGGCGACGCCGGCGGTCTCATCGACGGAGGCGAGCGGGAGCATGTTGATCACCCAGGCTCGACTTGGCCTTACCTGGATTTCCACGTCCCCCAAATTGTCCCAGTTCTTCAAGGCCCCCTTCGGAAAGTGCAGTGTCCGTGCAGTGCCCGGCTTGGTATAAGCGAATCCGGCATTTCGGGCGCGGTTCAGGCGACCACGGCTATCATAGAGCGTATAGAATCTCTTCATACCTTTCGGCATCTCAGCCACCCAGACCTTGCCAGCCGCTTTGGCAGGCAACTCAGTGGGTGCCGATTCCAATCGTTTCCAGCCAGCAACAGGCACGCCCCCGCTTACAACCGGCTGCTCGCCCGGATGGGCCGCAAAGGTCAAGAAGGCCGGACCCGTCGTGTCACCGGCACCGTACTGTCCGAGTTTCACATCACCTGGCTTCGTGGGGGAACCGTCTTTGAGGCCCAACACCAGGGTTTGGCTTAGTTGATGACGCCCCTTTCGAAGAATGACCTTGACCGGCTCGGTATTGCCTGCTCTTCGTAAGGCTCTGGCCGCCTCCACTGCCTCCGGAAGGGACCCGTAGGGTCTCGCCAGGGCGCCATCAGCCTGGGCACCCCCGTCGACAGACACATAGATGTCCACAGCATAGCTCTCATCCGCTACCGCAAAGACAACCAGTCCTATCAGACAGAGAACTACTATCCACTGTGCTCGCGAGAGGATACGTTGTGTTTCCATGGTGGATACCTCCCTGTCTGTCATTCAATGCTATACTTGTATCTGGATTCCTGTCCCAAAGCTCACGTCATCTCTGGCCGGCCGCGGGCAGGAGCTTCACGCTTCGAATACCGGTGCCGATCAAGCACACACAAGAGGCCACCTCTAATTCGCTGTTCTTGGACGAGAGCCCTTTACGCGTTGTTGCTTGTCAGACTGCAGACCAACCTTTGCCATGTTGAAGGGGACAAAGCCCAGCTTCAGCGCGGGTGACTCTGGCTTCAGCCGGGATTTCCCGGGTGGACTGTGGCCAACGACCACCATCGGCCTTTCTGATGATTGTAACGCCGATTCCATCATCCACAAGCACGAACTCTGCTGAATGACAGGACAATCGGGCCGGTCGAGAAGCTCCTGCACTACGTCGGGGGCTGAGCTTGCGTGTGTCAGCTCGGGAGTCGGCGGGGCACATCTGTGTATGGGGAGGTCCTTGGCGGCGATCCAGGACTGGCCAGGGGGGTGTGGAGTGACACGATGACGGGTAAGGGTGCGGCAAACGTCCTGATCTACGGACTCGATCCCGGGGTTGTCGAGTCT
>CAZVEV010000379.1:0-5109 GCA_964625865.1 uncultured Planctomycetaceae bacterium
CACGTATCGGTGATGCATGCGCGTGGTTGCTCCGCTGCGCTCCGCAGCCCACGGCACCCATCGGTGTGCTTGCACGGACTGGTCGCAGGCGGGATAATCGCCCGAGAGATGCGCCACACAGACCGAATCGAGGACCAACCCATGACAGACGTGAACCGTGACAATCGTATTGCCCGACGAGACGTGCTGGCCGCGATGGTGGCCTCGGGGGCTGTCGGCACGGTTTCGTTGTCTGCGGCGGGGCGGCTGCTCGCGGCCGGGCGGGGGGCCGGGAAGGGCATCACCACGATTCTCAAGACCGGCTTTGAGAAGGCAGACACACCCGTCAAGGCCGCCGCGCACAAGGTGGTTGACGGCATGGCGCGGACGGGCAAGCGGTCGCTGATGGGGGTCGTCAGCGGCCCGAAGAAGGCGTGCGTCCTGTCCGTCCCGTACGCCGCCCCGCGCGGGGGCAGGCTGAGCATCTCGTTCCACGTGCGCAGCGACAGCGGGTCCGGTTGTGCGGTCTGGCTTCGGCAGGGGCCGCAGCGCAAGCGATTGGCGGCGCTGGCTCGCATACCAACCGACGCGTGGGCACGCGTGCGGACGTCGGCCGACGTGGAGGCCGGGGCACGCGGGACGATCGAGATCGTCGCCCCGTCGTCCTGGGGCGACCGGCCGGCCGGCAAGGCGTGGGTCGACGACGTGGAGATCACGCTTGACGCCTCGGGACAGGCCGAGCCTGAACAGGTGCAATGGCCCGCGGGGGCCGAGGGCTACCCGACCCTGGCGTGCGACACGGGCGGGGGGCTCTGGCTGGCCGCGCTCCGGCGGACGGGCTACGACGCATGCATTGTCGTCTCTCGTGTTGTCGGCAAGCAGCGCAAGGCGGTATGCACTCTGAAGCCCAGGGGCGCAACCGGCATGGGGGCCCCGGCGATCGTGGCGGCGGGCAAAGGCGTGGCCCTCGCGTTTGCTCTCGAGCAGGGCGACCGGTGGCGGATCGCCTACGCGATGCTGGATGGCGCGAGCGAAACGGCGCCGGCCTGCACGATGATCGACTGCGAAGGACAGGCCAACATCTCGCCTTCGCTGGCTGCGACGGACAACGGGCTTCAGTTGCTTTGGGAGTCCAACGCGGGCAAGGCGCGCGGCATATTCGCGGCCGTGATTGGCGCCGACGGGCGAGCAAGCACACCGCGCCGGATCTCCCACGCCGACGCCAACGCGTACAACCCCGCCGTCGTTGCCGTTGGCGGCGGCAAGCTGTTTGCCGCCTGGGACACGCTGCGAAAGGGCAGCGCGGACATCTACGGCGCGGGGTGCGTCGCGGGCAAGTGGCAAGCGCCCAGGCGCCTGACGCGGGACGGGCGAATCGAGCGCCATCCGTCGCTGGCCGTTCGCGGGGGCGAGGTGTGGATGGCGTGGCAGGCCCAGAGCTACCGCAAACGGACGCTGAACAATCTCGTCGAACAGCGCATCGTCGTCGCGCGGGTTGGCGACACGCGCCTCGACGCGCCGCTGGATCTGTTCAAGGACGTCTCGCCGGCAGGGCGGTCGCTGATGAGGCCGCGGATCGCGTTCGACGCCGCCGGGCGTCTGTGGCTGACGGCCCGCCAAGGCGCCGTCAAGCGTCAGGCCGGCTGGACGTCGGCTGTCTGGTGCTACGGGGGCAAGGCCTGGTCGAGCAAGATCACGCTCGGGCGGCAGGAAGGTCGATGGCAGGCGGCGCCCGTGGGCATAACGTCCGACGGGCCGGTCAGCGTCGAGCAGTTCGACGACCTGCCCGGCGGCTGGGACCAGACGCGGGGCAAGTATCGCGATTGGCGGTCCGGCCTGGCGGTCCGGGCCCTGCCCGAGCAGCCCGCTCCGGCCGCCTCGCTGAAGACCGAGCCTCTGAAGATGCCCGCCACAGACTTCAGCGTGCGCGAGAAGATCGCCCTGGCCTGCGCCGACCTGCCCCGACAGACCTGGCGCCGCGACGGAGGCGACCTGACGCTCCTCTGGGGCGACTTCCACGACCACACGGACATCTCCGTCTGCAACCGCCGCCACAACCCGCCCGGCGGCGACCTGTACGCCAACCTCCGCGATATCGAGAAGCTCGACTTCTGCGCGGTCACCGACCACGGCTACAACTTCGACCCGCCCCAGTGGGCCCTGAACGCCGCCCAGACGCGGAGCAACCACGACCCCGGGCGGTTCGTCACCTTCCTCGGCCAGGAGTGGACCTCCAGCCAGCGCCCGCCGAAGGCCCCGGGCATGCCCGGACGCTACGGCCATCGCAACCTGATCTTCCTCGACCCGTACTGGCGCCGGTTCCACGATGCGTTCGACGGCAACATCACGCCGGCCGACGTGTGGAACGCGCTGGCCGACACCGAGTTCATCTGCATCCCGCACCAGTTGGCCGACTGGAAGCACAAGGGGAGGGGCAATCCGCCGACGGACTGGGACTTCGTCGACGAGGCCCTCCAGCCGGTGGCCGAGATCTTCCAGGCCCGCCAGTCGTACGAGTACCTGGGCTGTCCGCGCCAGGCGCCGGACGGCATGACCGTCAAGGGCTACTACCTCCAGGACGCCTGGGCGGCGGGGATCGTCATCGGCGTGATTGCCAGCCCGGACCACGGGGGCGGTAACGGCAAGATGGGCGTCTGGGCCAAGGGGCTGACGCGGCAGGCGATCTTCGACGCGGTTCGAGCGCGCCACACGTACGGCACGAGCGGGGCGAAGATGGCCCTGCGATTCAGCGCCGGGGCCGCGATGATGGGCGACAAGGTTGCCCGCCCCAACGGGGCGATCCGCTTCGACCTGGAAGCCGTCGCGACGGGCGAGATCCGCGAGGCGGTGATCTTCCGGAACAACGAAATCGTCCACCGCGCCGCGCCGGGCAAGGCGCGGTTCGCCCTGACCTGGACCGACAAGGCCCCGCCCAAAGCGAGAAGCCTGTGGTACTACGCCCGCATACACGCCGCCGACGACGAACTGGCCTGGTCCAGCCCGATCTGGTTCACGGCATGAAAAGCAGCCCTTACCGGCGCGGCGGGGAACAGGCAGCAATCTCCGGCTCCGGAGGTCGGCAGAACCCGGCGCTAACCGCGCAGTCCAGCGGACCGGGGGGCTCGCGTTGCTCGGCTCCCGGGCGCTGGCCGTGAACGTCAGGTGTTCCAAGAGCCCGTGACGCCACCGCCGGGCTTGCCCCGGCGGAGCGATGATTCGTCACTACCCCGCCGCTTTCCAGGATTCCCCGCCACCATGGGGCTTGTCCCCGTGGGGCGATGATTGCGCCCGCCCGCCGGCGGGAGATTGTTCCGAAGACTCCGCCCGAACCGGCCTGCCGAGCGATGAATCAGGGCTCCACGGGGACAAGCCCCGTGGTGGCCTGCTGCTGCTGAGCGGTCGTGTGAGTGACGAGTCATGGCTCGGCCGGGACAAGCCCGGTGGTGGCCTCAGGCCCATGCACCCACGCATTATCCGGATGAGCTGTTCTTCCCGTCTTTCACGGGCAGGATGCCCGTGGCACGCGACATCGCAACCGGCTCGGCCCGGGGCCGCACTGCCGGGTGTGAGGAGGCGAGAATATCGTCATTGCACGGCGGTGGGTGACTACTATATAGGTAGATGGTACATTGCGACGGGCCGCAACGGGCGGATCCGTTTCACGATGGTGGTGAGTTGGACGCAAAGCACGCATGAGCAACGATCGCATTCCCAGACCGGTGGTCAAGAGGCTGAGCCTCTACCTGAGGCACTTCGAGCGCGCCGCCCGCATGGGTACGGCGACGCTGACGAGCAAGGCGTTGGCCGACGGGCTGGACATCTCCAGCGCGCTGGTTCGGCGCGACCTGGCGCGATTCAAGCATCTTGGCCGGCCTGGCGTGGGCTATGACGTGGTGGTGACGGCTGACGAACTGCGCCGGATTCTCGGCACGGATGAGCTTCGCCCGGTCGTTGTCGTCGGCGCGGGCCTGCTGGGCGGGGCCCTGCTGGCCCACGGGGGCTTCAACAAGAGGGGGTTCGATTTGGTGGCGGCCTTCGATATCGACGAGAAGAAGATCGGCACCGAGATCAGCGGCGTGCTCGTGCGCCCGTTGAAGGACCTGTCCCGCGTCGTGCGTCGCCACGACGTGAAACTGGCGATTCTGGCCACCCCCAGCGACGCCGCCCAGGAGGTCATGCCCCTGCTGTGCAAGAGCGGGATCACCGGCGTATTGAACTTCACGCCCGTTACGCTGGCCGTCCCGCCCGACATGTCGATCGCCCAGGTCGATATCGCCGCCCGCCTCGAACGCCTGAGCTACTTCGTCCGCGCCGCGGATACCGAATAGGGTGTAGGGTGTGGATGAGGGTGTAGGGTGTAGGGAATAGGAACAACACAGCGCGTTGACGACGTACGCGCTTCGCGCACCAGGTGATCCGCTTGCGGTTTCGCGCGTCGTTGTCGCGCCCTACACGCGGCACCCTCGTCTTGACTCTCGCCCACAACTCCCTCGTGCGGAGAGGTTTTAACTCCCTATCAGACGGGCGGGCGTGTAGAATGCTCCCCGCTATCCGGCGCCCCGCGCGCCGCGGATGGGCTGCTGCAATGAAGAAAGCCGTCACTCTTGTCGTCGTCGTCGGACTGATCGCCTTTGCGGTCTCGCTGGGCGTGCGCTGGTTCAGAATCAAAGACCGCACGGACCGCTCAGAGACGCCGGGCGCCTCGAGCGTGGGCACAAAGACGGCGGCCCGGCCGAAGGCGAGAAGGCATCCGAGCATCATCTCCCCGCGCGGTCTGCGGTCGCTCGGGACGATCAAAACGCCCCAGGCGGTGGCATTCGACACCGGCGACCTGAAGCGCGTGCCTGTGGTGACGGTGGCGGGCAATACCCTGCGGGGCGAGGTTCGCACCCTTGCCGGCGTGCCGGTGGCGGTCTACTGCTTCGACAACGTGCGTCTGGAGAACGCCATCGCCGTCAAGGGCATGCTGCCGCTGGTGATTGTCAGCAGGGGGCGGATCGAGATCTACAGGCCCCTGAACGTCAGTGGCTCGCCGGCTGCGGGCGCAAAGGGCGGCGCCGGCCTCTGCGGCGGGCGGGCCGGCGGATCGGTGGAGGCCGACGGTCGCGGCCCCGGGGGCGGGCGGGGCGG
>CAZVEV010000380.1:0-5099 GCA_964625865.1 uncultured Planctomycetaceae bacterium
TCAGCGTCATCGCCGCGCCGGGGCAGCCCTTGCAGGCGCCCTGGAGACGCACGGACACCACGCCGGTGTCCTCGGCGGCCCCGACCAGTTCGATGTCCCCGCCGTCGGCCTGCAGCATCGGGCGAATCTGGTCAATCACGCCCTGAACACGGTCTTCAAAGCTGGCCGCTGCTTCGTCGCTGCCGGTCGCGTCGTTCGTCGCTTCGTCACACATGGTGATACCTTCTTGCTCTGTCTGTTGTGTCACTCATGCGTGATTCATCACACACGGTGATCCCTTGTCGATTCTCGCTCACGTTCAAAACGAATCGCCCCATTATATCCCCGCGCCCCCTATACACAAGGCGAAGCGCGTTACCGCGTCTGAACCGCTTGCGGCTTCGCGCGGTTCTGAACCGCCCCTCCCGCGCGATTATCCCGCAGAAAGTACGCCGGGCGACTGAAGCGCGACCGGCGGGCGTAGGCGGCAAAGCCCTCTGGCGTCCACCCGCTGGCGCCCCACGCCGTCGCCGACTTGTCGCGCCGCCGTCGGCGCCTGGCTCGCGACCCCGCCTGGCTGGCCGAGCCGATCCGCCGGAAGCCCGCCCGCCGGCCAAACGGCACGAGGGCGCCCATCTCGCTGACCAGTTCAATCCAGGGCCACCGCACCATCTCGCAGCACCGGTCCAGGAACGCCCCGGCCAGCCCCGCACCGCGGTAACGCGGGTCCAGCACGAGGCGCGAGACGCATGCGAAGTTGCGGTTGATCAGCTTTGCCCGTGCCCGCGTGACCGGTCCGGTCAGCCCGAACACGCGATTCCGGGCCGCACTGGACAGCGGGCCGAAGCCGAACACGCAGATTCCCACCGGCGCCGCCCCGTGCCACAGCACCATCACGCGCCTGACGGGCCCCAGTCCGTGCCCGCGATAATGCCACCTCGCGAAGAACGGCCAATCCGACGCGGCGCCTTCGGTGATGTCGAGCTGGCGGTGAAAACTGACCTCGCGACGAAAGGGACGGCGCTTTTCCACCTCCACCACGCCAAAGCCGCCACAGCGAACGATCACATCCGGCGACAGGTCGTCGATCAGGTCCTCGTGCGTGGTCGCCAGCAGGAAGCCGACCCCGCGACGCGAGCTGACCTTTCGCACGTTGTGGCTGATGACCTTGGCGGTGACGCGGTCGAGCTTGGCGCACCATTCGTCGGCGGCTATCGTCTCGGCCCCGCCGGCCAACGCGCGGGCCAGCGCGAAACGATACCGCTGCCCGTCACTCAGTTCGCCCGGCGAGCGGAGCATCAGGAACGCCTCGCCCAGGCCGCACAGGCTCAACGTGTGGGCTGCCGCCTTCGCGTCGATGCCCAACGCGTCGATCAACGCCGCCTCGCCGCCGCCGGCCTCGTCCAGCCAGGTCGCGCCCGGAATCTGGGCCGTCGCCGCCCGCAGCAAACTGCTCTTGCCACTGCCGCTCGGGCCGGAAAAGAGCACGATCTTGCCCGGCCCGTAGTCGACCTCGACATTGCGGGCGATCACGTTTCGTCCCGTCTCGAAGCCGATCCCGAACGTGCCCTGCACGTATGCGGTGTTGCACGTGGCCTGCTTCGGCGACAACTCGTATGAACAGGAGAGCTTCAGCTTCATTTCGCGTCCTCCATGCGAACGTGGCACGTCAGGCCGTACCGGGCGATCAGCTCGTCGAACCGCGGCTTGACCAGGCCGAACAACTGGCGCTCGATCTCGAAGATCACCACGACGTTCTCGACCGGCCCGGCATCGGTCGCTTCGGGCGGGTCGCCGTGCGCGTCGGCCCCGTCGGTCTCCTCGACGGGCGACAGGATCTCGACCACCTCGTCGGCTTCCGCAAGCTCCGCAGACGTAAAACCTGTAGCTGCCGCGACATCCATCTCAGTCTTCATCAGGGCGGCCACGGCGGTAGCCAAGTGTTTCTCGTTGAAGTGGGCCTGCAGAGTGGGGTTATTCAGGGCGATATTCAGGGCGACAGCCCGGTCGTCGCTCACTCCGGAAACCAGGATGCAGGGCACGAGGGCGTCGGGCGACTCGCGCAGGGCGTTCGCCCGCAGCCGCTGGTGTCCGTCCAAGACCAGCCGATCGCGGCGACGGACGATGATCGGCGAGATAAACCCATGTCGATCCATCACTTCTGCGAGGGCGACGAGGGCCTTCTTCGTGATCTTTCGCGTCCCGGCGCCGGCGTGGTTCAGCGATTCGGGACGGAGATACGTGACACGCAGTTTCATAGCAACGCTCCTGTCTGGGCGTCAAACCGCCCGGGGAATGCGAGTGGGCCGAACCTATCGTCCCTTCACAGGAGCTAGTGGTGCGCAAGTGGGCTCAAATGGGCGGGTTTTCTGAGAAAAAATACCCGTGATATGCATGCAGCCCCATTTCATGGGGCTTTGCCCGCCGGAGCGTATCGAAGGCGGGTCCAGGCCAGGGCTTCTAGCCCTCGTGGGATAGGCCCACACCTCCTTCTCGTCTTCAGCCCGCTTCAGCGGGCTTACCCCGAGGACAAGCCCGCTGAAGCGGCCTGGAGGGGAAGGGGGGGGATAGGAGGCGGCGTCCCGGTCCCAGAGCCAGAAGCTCTGGGCTAAACCCGCCTTCGCTGCGCTTCGGCGGGGGGGAGCCCCGTAGAACGGGGCTGTCAGCGTCGCACGTGATTACACCGCATCCCTCAGGCTGGACACGTGCTCACCACGAATCTCAGGCGTCTATGCAATCCCTTGCGGTCGAACCAATCAACCAGTTAACGACACTCATCTCCGCGCCAGAATCGTCTTCGCCGCCGCCTCCCCGCCGTTAATCAGGTGGACCATCGGCGCCGGCCGGTCCGTGCCTTCGATGAAGGCCGGCCTCGCAGCCCACGGCGTCGCGGACAGGACGTTGGTCAGGTCCATCCAGTATTGCAGCCGCGCGGGGGCCAGGCCCCAGACCATGTGGAAGTGGTTGGCTGGCGCGTACTGCTTGTATTCGACCATCGAGGCGTACTTGGGCACGACCCACGTGTGGGGCCAGGTGACGTTGGAACTGTTAGCGACCGCCGACGCCAGCTTCTTCGGCAGGTTCACGGTGGTCGCCTCGTCCCAGAACATCGTGAACATGCCCGTCAGCGCGCTGAACGCCAGCCGCCCCGCGATCCCCTCGATGCCGCCCGGGCTGATGAACGTCACGCTGTTGCCCCCGCCCGGGAAGTAGTACAGCTCGGCCCCGGGCATCGAGACGTTGGTCATGATCTTCGCGACCGTGTCCCCCGGCTTGCCCGCCCAGTCGAGGCTGGCCGACCCGCTGTTGTCGCCGTCGACGAGGCCCTTCCGCGCCCACAGTTCCTTGCCCGTGAACCGGACCTTGAGTTTGCGGGCCAGCGCGCGGATCTCCCACGGCTCCCAGACCTTTCGGAAGTCCATGAACAGCGGCGGGGCGCCCCCGGCCAGCCAACTCATCGCCAGTTCGGTCAGCAGGCCCTGGGCGTCGGCTTCGGTGGCAAACGGGACCGCCGGCTTGGGCCCGTTGTGGTCGAACGTCGAGTTCAGCAGCGACTCAGCCACGTCGAGCATCGGCAGGGGGGTGGCGCGCAGGTCGCTGCCCCATTCGATCTGTCCCTTGAACGCCCCGCCGACCGCGTTCAGCTCGGCTAGCAGGTCGCGCAGGATCAGGTACAGCGCCAGGCACCGATCGAACCTCCGCTCGCCGCCGGCCTGGCTCAGGTCCACCCGCTTGCCCAGGTGCCCGTCCACCCACGCCCGCAGCGCCTTGAGTTCGGTCCTGCTGTAGGCGCCCTTGACGAGCATGTCGGCGACCAGCTTCATGTCGACCCGCGTGACCTCCAGGCCGAACGTGCGTCGCGTGGGGATCACGTGCGTCAGCGCCGTCTCCATGCCCATCGAATCGTGCCCGATCATCACGACGCGGCGCCCTCGCACGCCGACGCGTGTCAGGGCGGCGTAGCACCAGTCGACCAGCGCGCGGGTCGTCGCGGCGGTCGGCTTGGGGCGGGCCCCGGTGTCCGGCCAGGTGCCCACGTTCAGGTGGGTCAGGCGCCCGGACTGGGCCAGCGCGCCGTTGACCGCATGGGCGAACACCACCCCGGGCTTGGGCGCGGAGTTCCCGCAGGTGATGTTGACCGGCATGTCGGGCGGGAAGTGCGCCAGCAGGCTCATCAGCGTCAGTTGCGGAAAGGCCCACGTGTCCGGCGTGCAGATCAGCGCGTCGACGCCCGCGGCGGTGAACTGACGGGCCACGATGTCCGCCTGGGTCTCCCCGTCGATCAGCAGCGGCGTCCAGACGACGTTGACCGGCGAGCCGTCGGGCATGCGGACCTTGCGGGCGACGGTCTTCGCGATGATCTCGACCACGTTCGAGGCGCGCTTGCGCGAGGCGTCGTCTATCCGCGGATCGGCCGCCGTGCACACGCCGAACGTCACCGTGGCGGAGCCCTGCTTGGCGTCGAGAGGCAACTGCGTAAGGTTCTTCACGGCATGTCTCCTGCGTGTCAGGTTGGTTCGCCGGTCATGGTATCCGCGCCACCGCAGACGTTTCAAGGCATCCGGTGCGTATGATGTGACACAGGGACTACTTCCTGACGGTACCACGCGAAAGGATCGAGACATGGCTTTCACGCTTGCCCTTGGCGCCGCGGCGCCGGAGTTCGACCTGCCCGGGGTCGACGGGACCAATACCTCGCTGGCCGACTTCGCCGACGCGAAGCTCCTGATCGTCGTATTCAGTTGCAACCACTGTCCGTACGTCGTCGGCTCCGAAGACCGGATGAACGCCCTGTACGCCGAGTATGCCCCCAAGGGCGTGGCGATGGTGGCGATCAACTCCAACGAGACCGAAAACCACCCCACCGACTCGTTCGAGCACATGGTCCGGCGGGCGAAGGAAAAGGGCTTTCAGTTCCCGTACCTCCGCGACGAGTCGCAGGAGGTCGCGCTGGCCTACGGCGCCCTGCGCACGCCGCACTACTACCTCTTCGACGCCGCCCGCCGCCTACGATACACCGGGCGCATGGACGACAACCCCCGCGTACCCGGCGCCGAGACCACCCACGAGTTGGCCGACGCCCTCGAGTATGAAACGGTAACCATTACCCGGCAGGCGCA
>CAZVEV010000381.1:0-5089 GCA_964625865.1 uncultured Planctomycetaceae bacterium
ACAGACAATCCCTCCAAAGTGTTACCCTAAATCAGGCCCTTTTGAACCACGCCGCGAAGCGTAAACCTCGGCCCGGCGAACGTCCCGAGGGCAGATCTCGGACTCCGATTGCTTCCGGACGCGGGGCGGTATAGGATATCGCCCAGGGCAGAGGACAGGATATGGTTCTGGGAAAGTACTCGATGGGCGTTGGTGACCGGTTCGGGCGTCAGGGCGGGGCGCAACTGGAAGCACTGGTCCGCGCGCGGGACGAGGGGATTGACGTAACGCCCGTGTGGAACAAGTCATGTCGCGAGCATGCGATCATCGGCACGGAGCCCGGCGATGTCCGGGTTGAGGCCGACCGGGCGGTGGCGGACCTCGGCTGGGACGGGGCGTATTTCGTTGATGCTGACCACATCGGCCTGGACAACGTTGACCCGTTCATCGCCGCCAGTGACTTCTTCACACTGGACGTAGCCGACATGGTCGGCACGGGGGCCGACGAGGCGAGGGTGGAGGCCTTCGTCGCGGCCTGCCGCGGGCTGATCGGCCCGGTGGCCCTGCCCGGGCTGGGCGAGGCGCTGGAGATCACGGAAGGGCGGATTCAGGCGGTGGCGGAGACATACGGCCCCGCCGTGCGGCGCGCGGGGGAGATCTACCGGCACGTCGCGCGGGCCAAGGGGACGTCCGACCCGAGCATCGTCTTCGAGGTGTCCATGGACGAGACGGACCGGCCTCAGACGCCGGCTGAACTCCTGCTGATCCTCTCCGCGGTCGCCGACGAAGGCATCCCCGCCCGGACGATTGCGCCGAAGTTCATCGGGCGATTCAACAAGGGCGTGGACTACGTCGGCTCGGTCGAGCGGTTTGCCGCCGAATTCGAGCGCCACGTGGCGGTTGTCGCCCTGGCGGCTGAGCGGTTCGACCTGCCTGCCGACCTGAAACTCTCGGTCCACTCCGGCAGCGACAAGTTCGCGATTTATCCGGCGATGCGGGCGGCGCTGCGGAAGTTTGATGCGGGCCTTCACCTGAAGACGGCGGGCACGACGTGGCTGGAGGAGTTGATCGGCCTGGCGTCGGCGGGCGGGGAGGGCCTGGCCATCGCCCGCGACGTCTATGCCGCCGCCCTGGACCGTCTGGACGAACTCTGCGCCCCGTACGCAACGGTGATCGACATCGACCGGACACAGTTGCCCCCCGCCCGCGCGGTAGCCGGCTGGACGGGCCCGCAGTATGCCGCCGCCCTGCGTCACGACCGCCTGTGCCCGCACTACAACCCCCACTTGCGTCAACTGCTCCACGTGGCGTACAAGATCGCCGTCGAGATGGGCCCGCGATTTACCGATGCCCTGGACGCCGCGGCAGACACCGTTGCCGTCGGCGTGATCGAGAACATTTTGGCACGCCACGTCCGCCCCGTGTTCGGCCCCGGGGCGTGATACGGGCAGGCCGTCCGGCCGCCTGCCCGAGGAACCCTGCGCGGAACTATCGGGCATCTCAAGTGTCTAAATCTACTATGGGCACCGTTGGTGCCGTCTTGAAGACGGCGCCCGGACGAGCCGATAAGTTACGTAGCCGCACACGAGGACCGTGAGAGCCAACAGACGATGCCGATAGCCTTCCTTTGCCAATACTGTGGACGACGCATGGAGCATCCCCGGAGCAGAGCCGGGCAGCAGGTCACGTGCGCCTGCGGCATGGTGACAGCCGTGCCGCGTCCGCCCGCAGACGCCAAGGGCCGCCCCCAGGCCAAACCACAGACCAAGTCCAAACCGACCCCCAAGGCCCCCGCCGGGCCGATCGTCTTTGACTGTCCCCACTGCCGCAAGCGCTTCCGCGCCAAACCCGCCACGGCAGGAAAGGCCGTCACGTGCACGTGCGGCAAGCGGCTTACCGTACCGACCCCCAAGGCCCCCGCCGGGTCCGCCGGGGGCGAAGCGAAGCCCAGGCACACCGGAACGGTCTCGTTCAACTGCAATCACTGTCGCAAGCGCCACACCGTCTCGGCCGACCTGGCGGGACAGAAGGGGCGCTGCGACTGCGGCCTGTCCTACGTCGTGCCCGCCCCGGCTGTCCTGGAGGCCAAGAAGGTCCAGGCCAACGCCAAGGCTGACGCCAAAGCCAAAGCCCAGGCCGAGGCCCCCAAGACCGCCCCGCCGAAACCCAAGGGCGAGCAGGTCGTGTTCAACTGCCCCCGCTGCAAGCGCCGCATCGGCCTGCCTGTAGCCCAGGCCGGACGGAAGGCCAACTGCGGCTGTGGAGCGAGGTTCGTCATTCCCACGCGCGGCGGTCACCGCCCGGTGGACCTGAACGCCCCCGCCCCGGTCAAGAGCAAGTAGCCCCCCCGCCGAAGGCGCCGCTTGCTTGTCCTGTCGCAGATCCTGAGCAGCGCCGAAGGGAGAGTAGTCGAAGGGCGGCTTCGCATCCCCGTCGTTCAGTCAGGACGCCCCGTCGAGCGAGTCCAGGAACTTCCGCAGCCCCGGCGTGTAGATCGCATCGGAGTCCACCATGCCCTGGTTGTGCGAACCGTGAATCTCGAGGAACTGCTTGGGCTCCTGAGCCGCCTCGTACAGCGCCTGGCCGAACTCGAAGGACATCATCTCGTCGTCGGGGCTGTGCACGACGAGGATGGGGCAGTTGATCTCGCCGATGATCGACGCGGTGTCGTAATGCACGCGACACAGCCAGCGCACCGGCAGGAACGGGTAGAGCTTGGCCGCCGCGTCCGGCACGGAGGTGAACGTCGATTCGAGAATCAGCGCCCCGGGCGTGTGCGTGTGGGCCAGGTGGGCCGCCACCCCCCCGCCGAGCGACCGCCCGAAGATGACGATCTGCTCCGGCGCGACCTTGCGCGTCGTGACCAGGTAGTCCCACGCGGCCTCCGCGTCCTGGTACGTGCCGTCCTCCGACGGCGAGCCTTCGCTGCGGCCGTAACCGCGGTAGTCGAAGATCAGCACGTTCAGGTCCAGCAGGTGGAACGTCTGAATCGTGCCCAGCCGGTAGGTGTTGTTCCCCGCATTGCCGTGACACACGATCACGGTTCTTGCCCCCTCGGCGCCGCATGGGACGTACCAGGCGTCGATTTTCGTCCCGTCGGCTGTCGTTAGCGTCACCGATTCGAAGTCCATGCCCAGGTCATCCGGCGAGCCGCGGTCGTCGCTGGAGGGCATGAAGATCAGGCGAGTCTGAAAGAAGAACAGGAACGCGGCAAACACGACGTAGACGATCGCGACGATCTTCATGACCGACACGGTCAGCCGCCACCACCAGTTGTCAGCCTTGCTCTTTCGCTGCCCTGGACTCTGCTGGTCGGTCATTCGGACGACTCTCCTTCGGTGCGCCGGCGAATGGCCCGCTGGCGCCTCATGTAAACACCAAGCTGCGTCAGCATCACCGCGACGCAGAGCCCTTTCCACATCAGCAGCCACCACGGGCGCCACCACGCGCCGGTGTCCATCTCCACAAAGTCCGACAGCCCGAACGCCGCGAACGTCAGCGCCGCGATCAGCTTCGCCCCGCGGTCGCCGCGCCTGACCAGCGCCACCAGGAACCCCGCCGAGACGGCCAGCCACAGAATGCCTTCACACAGGTTGATCGTACGAAACGTATCCATCACTCTGAGCCAGTATCAACCGCGGGCCCCGGATTCGCAAGAAGGACTGTCACGAACCCGCGTTTAGCGGCGGGGCTTGCCCCGCGCGCCGCCACGCGCCCTGCTGCCCCCCCATTTCTGTTGAACCGGAGGCGAAATCGGGTACGGTGTGGCCATGAAGCTGTCGCACCCCATTGCGATCCGGACGGCGGCACTGATTCTCAGCGGCGTGATCCGCGGCTGGCTCGGCACGCTGGACATCCGCGGGGTAGTCAGCAAGGGCACCGACCCGCTGGTCGGCCCCAGCCGCATCTACCTGGTGTGGCATGAAATGATGCTCTTGCCGGCCTACGCCTATGCGAGACTGGGCTTCGCCACGCTGATAAGCCGACATCGCGACGGCGAGCTGATCGCCCAGGTCCTGGACCTGATGGGCGGGCAAGCGATACGCGGCTCGACCAGCCGCGGGCGCGACCGCGGCGGGGCCGGGGCGCTGCTGGCGATGATGAGGCCGGAGGCCGGACAACACCTGTGCATCACGCCCGACGGGCCCCGCGGGCCCAGGCGTGTGGTGAGCATCGGGTCGATCTTCCTGGCCAGCCGAAGCGGCATGGCGGTCGTGCCGGTGGGGATGGCCTTCGACAGGCCGTGGCGCGTGGGCAGTTGGGACCGGATGGCCCTGCCGCGCCCGTTCTCGCGAGCACGGGCGATCTCGGCCTCGCCCGTCAGCGTCCCGCCCGACCTGGACCTCGACCAGCTCGAGCCCTGGCGCCAGCGCGTCCAGGACGCCATGGACGACGTCCAGACGCGAGCCGAAGCCCTCGCCGCCGGCGCCCCCTGTGATGAGCCTACGATCACGGCCAGACAACTCTGGGCTGCAAGGCGGAGTTGATCGGCCCTCTTGCCGGAAGGAGCGTCCCATGGAATACCGCCGACTCGGACAGAGCGACATCGAGGTCTCGGTGGTCTGTCAGGGCTGCTGGTCCATCGTTACCGAAGACGCCACGTGGGGCGGCAACGATCTGGACGAATCGATCGCGGCGATTCGGGCGGCGTTCGATGCGGGGATCACGTTCTTTGACACAGCCGAGGGGTATGGAAGTGGCGAGTCCGAGGAGATACTCTGCCGTGCGCTTGAGGGGCGGCGGGGCGAGATCGTCATCGCCTCCAAGGTCAGCGGCGGGCACCTGGCGCCAGCGGAGGTCCGGTCGGCCTGCGAGCGGAGCCTGCGCAACCTGGGGACCGACTACATCGACCTGTATCAGATCCACTGGCCCAGCCGGACCGTGCCGCTGGACGATACGCTGGCGGCGCTGGAGGCCCTGCGCGACGAGGGGAAGATCCGTGCGATCGGCGTGTCGAACTTCGGGACGAGCTTCCTGTCTGAGGCCCGCTGCACCGAACGGGCGGTGAGCAACCAGTTGGCCTACAGCCTGCTGTGGCGGGCCATCGAACACGAGGTCGAGATATTGTCAATAGTTGTGGATGGCGGACGGAGCATTGTTTCACGCAGCG
>CAZVEV010000382.1:0-5085 GCA_964625865.1 uncultured Planctomycetaceae bacterium
CCGCCGCTGTTCATCGTGAAGACGATCCGCTTGCCGTCGAAGTTGACGCTCGGGTTGCGAATGACGCCGTCGCGACAGTCTTCGAGCGGGCGGGGCTTGCCTGTTCTAACATCGAGCAGCTTCAACGCACTGCCCCTGCCCCTGAACGTGTGGGCCCCGAGGTACTCATGGGTCCCGACGCGGTCGCCGTGGCGAACGACGAACAGGAGCGGCCGATCACGGAGCATTGGATTGGCCAGCAGCGCCTCGCGCTGGAGTGCGTCGAACCCCTTGTCGTCCACCTTGGCCAGCCGTGCCAGGAACTTCCGGCCGTCCGGATACCGGTCGCCGAACGTCTCGGTCAGGTCGGTCACCGCCGCCCGAAGGGCCTCCACGCGACCGGTCGGCCTGCCCGTTACCGCCGCGCCCGCGCTGCCGCAGGCCGCCACGGTCACAAGAAGGCACGCCGCCGTGCCGGCAGGGATAACCCACGTCGTCTGTCGCATTGTCACATCCTGAAGTTGGGCAGCAATCAGATTCTACTGTCGGAGGAGGCGACATACAACAGGCCCAGAAAAGTCGCACCCAGTTGCACGCCCTATTCCTTTTGCGTGGAACCCTTCAACGCGATAAGATGCCGCTTCCACGCGGTCGGGCCTGCCGGTTTGCGTGTTAGACCAGTATCAACCACTCACCAGGGACGGAGACAAACGATGAGTGACTCGAACAGGCGTGACTTCCTTAAGAGCGTAGGCCTCAGCGCGGCGGGGGTGGCCGTCGGTGCGGCGGCCGTCGGCGCCCCGCGGCGGGCGCGGGCGGACTCGATCGCACTGGCGGGCAAGATTATCGAAGGCAAGCCGATTCCGCGGGGCGGACCTGTGGGGATCGTCGATGGCAAGATCGTTCAGCCGCAGCGCGAGGTCCCCGTGATGCGGTCGACCGACGTGCTGGTTGTCGGCGGGGGGCCGGCAGGGGTGATCGCCGCGCTGGCCGCCCGGCGCGCGGGGGCCGACGTGACCCTCGTCGAGCGCTACGGGTGTTTCGGCGGGCTCTGGACCGGCGGACTGGTGCTGATCGTGCTGGCCACCCACGCCACGCAAGGCGGCAAGCTGGTCAAGTGCGTGCGCGGCATCGGCGACGAGATGTGCGAGCGCCTGACGAAGGTCAACAACGGCATCATCAACCAGGCCCCGGGCAAACGGGACCCCACCAGCGATCCGGAGGCGACCAAGTTCATCATGGACGAAATGATCCGCGAAGCCGGCGTCAACGTCCTCCTGCACTGCTGGGCGACCAACGCGATTATGGACGGCAACACGGTCAAGGGCGTGGTCTTCGAGTCCAAGGCCGGCTGCCACGCCGTCCGCGCCAAGGTCGTCATCGACGCCACGGGCGATGGCGACGTGTTCGGCGCCGCCGGGGCCGAGCACTACAGGCACGTTCACCGTATCGGGCTGGTGCATCGCCTGGGCAACGTCGATCGAATCGATCGTGCCAAGGTGAAGGCCGCCGGCAAGCGCGTGCCTCGCCTGGGCTCCAAGACCCCCATTCGCAGCGTCAACTGGGTCAACATGCAGGGGCCCACCAAGGACTGCCTCGACGTAGCCGACCTGTCGCAATGCGAGATGGACAGCCGTCGCGCGATCTGGAACAAGGTCACCGCCCTGCAGGCGATTCCCGGGTGTGAGGATGTGTATCTTCTGGAAACCGCTGCCCAGCTTGGCGTGCGGATTTCGCGGACGCTCAAGGGCGTCCACGAGCTGGCCCAGAAGGACGCCACCGCCGGACGGACCTACAAAGACGTCGTCGCCATTGGCGGGGCGTACAGTCTCTCCAAGAACAAAGGCTGCCAGATGCCCTACGGCATGCTCGTGCCGGCCAAGGTCGACGGACTCCTCGCCGCCGGGCGATGCGTGGCGGCGGACAATCGCATGATGAACTACACCCGCCTGATCGCCCCGTGCTTCGTGCTCGGCCAGGCCGCCGGCGCCGCGGCCGCGCTGGCCGTCGCCGACAAGTGCGCCCCCCGCAACGTGGAAGTACCTAAATTACAGACCCTGCTCAAGAAGCAAGGCGCCTATCTCGGATAGCCCTTTGTAGACTTGAGGATCATTGATGAACAAGAGAATCATACATATCGTGCTTGTCGCTGTCTTGCTGATCGCCGGTATGCAAACGCTGGCGGCGGCTCCGAAACTGAAAGTCCACGGCATCTTCAGAAGCAATATGGTGCTGCAACGCGACAGGCCACTGGCCATTTGGGGTTGGGCTCCCGCGGGTACATCCGTTAAGGTCGGTTTTGGCGAGCTTTCGGCTGAGGGCAAGGCGGCCGGCAAGGACGGCCGCTGGGAAGTAACCTTCAAGCCGCAAGCCGCCAATGCTGAGGGACAGACATTGACGGTCAAAGCCGGTGATTCGGTGATCACGATGGAGAACATAGTGATCGGCGACATTTGGGTAATGAACGGGCAGAGCAACATGGCGTTTGCCCTCAAAGCGGTCTACCAGGCCCCCTTCGAGGCGTCGATGGCACACCTGCCGCTGCTCCGCCACATCCGGATCAACTCCTATGCCGAATCCGAACATGTCGAAACGAACCTGGAGGACAAGGACCTCAACGGGAAAGATGCGAACAAGAACTGGAAGGTGGTCACGCCCGAGGTCGCCATGGAGATGGGCGCGATCGGATACGTCTTCGGCTCACGCCTGCAGCGCAGCTTGCGGATTCCCATAGGCCTAATCGACAACGCGCGTGGCGGAGCCTCCCTGGAAAGCCTCGTTCCGCGTCACAAGTTCGCCGAGCACCCGATGGCGGCTGAGTATCTGAAGTGGGTGGAGAAGCGTCAGGCCGAGTTCGACTGGGACGCGGCTCTTGAAAAGCCAGTCGAGAAATGGGAGAAGACCGTAGCCAGCCTGCGCAAGAAGGGTGTCACCGACGATAAGCTGCCGCCCAAGCCGACCCGAAAGAATCTGCGTTCCTGGTCCGTGCCCGGTCGCAGCCCCAGCGACGCGGCGTCCTGCTACAATGGTATGTTCGGGGCGTTCAAAGGCCTCAACATCAAGGGCGTGGCGTTTCACCAGGGATTCAACAACGCGATGATGAACACGAGTTGCAAGCCCAAGTTCTATCGCCTGCTGATGAAGCTGATGGTTGAAGGGTGGCGCGAAGACTTCAACGATCCCAAGCTGCCTGTCGCCGTGATAGGCTTCTGTGCGGGGGGCCGGGCCCAGACTCGCCTCAACTTCGAAGAGATGGGCTTCTCGACCGCGGCCTACATCCGCGAGGCCCAACGTTTGGGTCTGGCCGACGTGAAGGATCCGGAACATACCGCCTTCATTCCGTCCTACGATCAGAAGATCCCTCAATTGCACACCAAGAAGAAGAAGGCCCTCGGCCTGCGAACGGCGCGTTGGGCCCTGAAAACGGTGTACGGGAAGGAAGAGATCTCGTGGGAATCGGCGAAGCTGGTGTCGGCGGTTCCGGAAGGGAATGCGATGCTCTTGACCTTCGATCGAGCGGTCTTCCCCGATGACATGGGTTCGGAGATCGAAGGCTTTTCGATTGCGGACACATCAGGCAGCTACTACCTTGCCCAGGCGATCGCCAAGAGCGTCAAGGATCGAGCGAAAAGAAACACGCAGATCCTCGTCTCGAGCCCCCTGGTCAAAGAGCCCGTGTCGGTTCGTTACGCATGGGCCCGTTCACCGATGGGAAATCTGAAGGTGGAAGGCAAGCCATGGCAGCCGCTGCACAACTTCCGTACGGATCAATGGGACTTCACTGCCGAAGTAAAGCATAGCGATCCGGATGGTGCCAAGAAGAACTCTGAGGCGATCAAGAAGATGAAAGCCCAAGCCAAAGCCGATCTCGCCCGCCGCCTCGAAAGCACAACCAGCGCGAGACAAGACTGACTGTCCGCCAGAGGGTTTACAGGCATATGAAGACACTTAGGCGTTCTTGCATGACATCTTGCCTGGTCCTTCTCTTCTTTCCGGGATATCCTGCACAGGGAGCGGGCCCCTTACCGGAGTTCACCTTCAAGGGGATCGCCCTCCACCCAAAGAATCTCTCTTATGCTCCCACACAAGAACTGATACATCCTTCCATCGTCAAGACGGAGGGGCGCGTCAAGAAGCCGTTAGGCAAGTACTACTTGTATTACGCACCCCACAAGCATATTGCGATCAGCATGGCCTACTCCGATAGCATGAAGGGCCCCTGGAAGGAGTACAAAGGCAATCCTGTACTAAAGGGCCCGTCAGCCCCGGATGTTCGCTGGATTGCGGACAAGGGACAGTTTTATCTGTGGGGGCACAGGAAGAACTCTCAAACCGAGCTGTGGGTCAGTAAGGATGGACTTCGCTTCGAATACAACGGAGTCAGCATAACGGCCAAGAACATCGGCACCCGCAACGCCACCTACACCAGGGTTTACGAGTATCCGCTGAAACAGTACGGCAGCAGATACGTCATGCTCTATTCAGGGTTCATCGAGAACAGGCGTATCCGCTGTGTCTGGCTGGCTCACTCGAAAGACGCCGAGCACTGGGTTCAGCAGAAGACTCCGTTGGTAGAGCCGGTTGCGGGAGAGGGCAGCGATGCCTATGGCCCGTCCTTGTTGCGGTGGAAACACAGGACTTTCATCGTCTATCAAGACCATACGGCGTGGCGCGGGGGCACGATCAAGTACGTGGAGGTACACCGCGAGCTTCATCCCGTCGGAAACACGGGCAAGCGATTTGTCCTCATGGACCCGCCGGCCGAACCCCCACTGAAGGACCGTTACCGTGGGAGCGAGTTCTATCTCGACAATGGAACGCTGTACATGTACTCGAGTGCCTCCTCCAATCCCAGGATTATCGTCTATGCCACCGCGAACACTGTTTCAGGCCTCAAGAAGAACGACAAGACCCGGGGCACCCCCAAGCACGCGGGCGGAGGTGGCAGTTCCCAGTAGGCAGATCGCGGATTACGGATCTCGCCGGGTCCATTGACGGGGGCTCGGGCGAGGGGTCCGCAATCCGCGATCAATCGATTTTAGTTTTACGATTCTAGTGCCGTTTCCAATAACGTAGTGCAACTTTTTTTGAAACAGGGACTTGCGC
>CAZVEV010000383.1:0-5049 GCA_964625865.1 uncultured Planctomycetaceae bacterium
CCACCTCAGAATCAAGCACCTCCACCGCTGTACCTACGCATTATCCGGATGAGCCTTTTTTTTTCGGGCGCGTCTCCGGCAGGTCTTCGGCGCGTGCTGCGAACATTTTCTGATTCTATCGGCAAATGCGCTTGACCGGACCAGTATTTGTGGCTACACTCCAATCTTGCCGGGATGCCCTACGGGGTACCTGCTAGGTATAAGTCGAAACGGCGAAAGCTGTTAGAGACATTCGATGCCCCCATCGTCTAGTGGCCTAGGATATCAGGTTCTCATCCTGGAGACAGGGGTTCGACTCCCCTTGGGGGTATCCGGTGCAGTCCCCGGTTCACGCCGGGGACTGCTTTTTTCTCGTCTTTCGGGGGCGATTGCGGCTATCTCCGCTCCCTTGGCCTCGCTAAGATTCTCCGGTTGCGGCTCCGTGCGTGAGGATTCGGACGATTACTGCACCGGATTCTGCACCGCTTTTTGCACCGCCTGAGCGAAGTGCTCCTCCGTCGTCTGGAGGTAGTGCCTGTTGGCGACCTTGGGGCTGTTGCCGAGCCACTTGCAGGCGACGTGAACCGGGAAGGTCTCGGTTAGTTCCGTCTCGCGCGTAGACCGAAGATTCTGGAAGGTCTTTGGCCAGGGCGTCAGTCCCGCACGCTTGATGATGCGATTGAGTTGCGTGCGAAGGTTTGCACTGCCGCCTCGGTACCGCGTGATGACGTACTCGTCGCCCGGCTCGGCCTGTTCGAATCGTTCGGACAGGTAGGGGGCCAGTTCGGGGAAGATCGGCACTTGACGAACACCACCGTCGGCGTGGTGGGCCGTCTTGCTGGCGTGGACTGTGAATCGGTCGTTCTCCCAGTCAATGTCGGCCCATTTCAGACGGAGCACCTCCGACGGGCACCGCAGGCCGCCGTAGCGGCACAGGGCGAAGATCAGTCGCCACTCCGCGTCAGGGCAGGCCTCCAGCACGGTCTGGGCTTCCTCCGGGCTGACGAAGTAGTACCGCGTCGGATTGGCATAGTCCCCGCACTTGATGTCCGCGAATGGGTTCTCCGCGATGATCTTCCGTTTGGCCGCCGAGATGAAGAACTGCTTGACGCGCTTGCAGCGCCGCCGGAGCGTTCCTTCGGCCAGTCCTCGCTCTTTCAGATAGATGCGGAAGTCCTCGGCGTCGCCCGCGGTGACGGCGTCGAGGCGCTTGCCCCCGAAGAACTTCACCGCGTCCTTCTCAGCCTGTTCCATGTTGGTCCGTGTCCGGGTCTTCACGTCCGTGCGGCTCTCGACGTACTGCCGAATCCATGCAGCGACGGTGGGGCAGTCGCGCCGTTCCTGTGGCCCAACAAGCCCTACGCGCTCCAGCCGCCTGCGAATCACGTCGGGCACGCTCGCCAACCACTCAGCCGTCGTGCCCTTCGGCGCGGTCCCCGTCTTTTTGCACGCAACAAGGTCCTCGATGCGGAGCTTGGCCGCTTCGGCCTGGCGCTTACTGACCTTGCCCAACCGCACTGACCGACGCTTGCCGTCGCCACCAACAAACTGCACTGTGCGCCGTCCTGTCTTCTTCTCGTGGGAAATGCTCGCCATATATCTGTATCCTCGTCGCATGCTCAACAACACACGCCGACGTTGTCGTTAGGGTGGTAGCCCGGTCGGGACACCACCATGGTGTCCCGACCGCGGCCACTGAACCATCGGGGTGCCCTGCACACATTTCGGCAGGTGGCTCGGGCACTACCACTGCTGGCATCGTTACGCGTTCCGTCTCGATGCGATGAACGCCCGAAGGTCCCCCGGGGCGTACCTCACGCACCGGCCAATGCGGATGCATCTGACCTCGCCGCGTTTGGTCAATGTCCACAACGTCCGCTGGGAAATGCTCAAGGCTCTTGACGCCTCGAGCGCCGTTATCAACTGGACTGCGGGCTGCCCAGCTCCACCATGATTTGCCTGTCTACTCGTTGCGTCCGAGGGGACGCTTGGGCCGGAACACCCGGCCTCGGGGGGATACGCGGACTGATCATTGGCGGTGGACCGCCGATTCCAGTCACCGGAGTTGTCCATACCTGGACCTCCAACCAAACCGTCAACTCGCAGCGTGTGTCAGCTCCCACGCGGGAACAACGATCTACACTGCCGGCAGACAGGGAATCTGCCGAACACGTTGGAGGGGCTTGTGAACTGTTTCTCGTCCCACTCGTCCGACGGTGTGAACTCGTCGGCCAATTGAATTATAGCGTGGAGCGATCGGAATTCAAGGAGGAACCCGGCTGTTGCCTGGAGCGTGACATGACCGTATTGTCGGCCCATGCGATAATCGAGCGAAACAAACACGCGGTACGACCGTTCTGTGCTGACCGAGCCAGTTGTCCAGAAGTCTCGGGACTTCTGGATAGTGCTTGCAGCCAGATCGGGGCAGTTACGATCAGCCCGGCCATGATTGCCCCGGCAATGACGGTCGCGACTCGGGCGCCGCGTGTCCTCTGGGCGTCCAGCTCGGCGAAGCCGATCTCTGCGTCAGCGGCGGGGTGGCGCAAGTGTTGCTCACAGAGGTGACCTGATATTGCGCCAGGCTGCCCGCTTGGGTAGTTGCATTCAGGCTGGCCCCCAGGGAAGATGTGCATGCGTCGGAAGAGGTCACTATGCCGAAGATCCGCGGAATCTCTGTGAAGCTACCTGCCGGTCCGCTCCGCGATGCGGTCCGGAAGGTCCTCGACCGGATCGGCGAGCGGTATCCCGAGGATCTTGCCCGACTCCAGCGCCGCGTGCGGCAGGTGTTGCCCCTAGAGCCTGACGTCGACGCCTCCGGCGTCTGGCTTCCTGATTCTGAGTACGAGTGGGCCTACGTCCTGAAGCACGAGGAATACTGCCATGGCGAGCTGTTCCTGGCGAAGGACCTCATGCCATCTGAGCATGTGGGGGTAGCGGCCCATGAGTTTGGGCATGCCTGTACGACGGCCCGGGTCCTTGCCCGACGCGGCACAGAAGAAACGCGGTGGGCGATGGAGTTGTCAGCGAACTGGTATGCGTACCGCTGGGGCTTCGGGCGAGACGTCGCTCGCATTCGCGACTACTTTCTCAGTGCCGAGCATTGTATCGCACCTGACTCAATCGCATATGGCCGCGAGAACGAGAAGACCCTTACCTACCACGTTAGTCGGAGGTTCGTGGTTCACTTGATTGAAGTGCGAGAGGAATCTGTTATCGAGTATCTCAACAGGATGCGCAATACGGATCGCGAGTGACTGCTGTTGCCAACGGGCCTTGTCAGACCACCCGACGACCGACCGGACATTCTGGGAACGTCCCCACAATCTGCCTAGTGTCCGGCTGACGAGCACTCCACGGCGATCATCACGCCCCTCGACGCCGGCTGCGTCGATACCGCCGCCCGCGGACACGTGCCCCCCGCGAAGATCGCCGGAAATGCTGCCGGACCGACTGCACGCTGTTCTTCTTGCCCGGGCGTTCCCATCGTGCCAAGGCACTGAATATGTTGGTGAGCCTCATTGTGCTGACTTCCTTTCTCATGGAGTAGATGGCCCGCCGGGGCGTTGGCGGTCGCCGAGGCCAGATACACCGGCCTCGACCTGTTCGGAAGAACTGCCCCGGCGGGCCTGTGTTGTTCTGGTGTCGATCACCGCTGGCGGAAGACGTAGACCCCGACTGCAATGAGAACGGCGATGACGAGCACGCCGTCGGGCGTGCCCGACGCGATTGCGGCGAGAATGCCCATCAACAAGCACAGGGGCAGAACTCCCTCGATGTCACGCCTCACATGTTCCCCCTTTCTTGTGCGTTACAGGATGTCGTGCGAACGGCCTGCGAGGCACGGCCAGGCCCTTCCGGACAGCCATTGTAGCCATCACGCCACAGCTTGCACATCGTCCCAGCGCCGCCGCATCGCTCGCAGTCTTTGGCATACCGCGGGTGCGGAAATGCCCAGCTCCGCGGCGATCGCTGTTTGTCGATGCCCGGCCAGCCTCATCTCAGCGATCTGCTGGTCACGCTGGTCGCAGCCAGTGATGAAGCTGCTCCAGTCCAGTCGCGTGCCGACAATATTGACAACGGGCCAGCGCCATCGCTTATCGCCAAAAACACGGTAGAACGACTTCTGAGCGTCGCACTCGATGTCATCGAGACTGACGTGTTCGCCGATCCGCTCTCTGGCCAAGGGCGTCTCCGAAAGTGCGTCACGGACCGTGGCGCCGGCCAGTCGCCGACCCGAAAGCACGTTTCGGATCGCGTACCAGGCCAGGTTGCCGGCGGTGACTTCTTTCCCCCGACGACGGGCCGACAGATACGATTGCCACGCAAAGGCGACAGCCTCGGCGGTGTGCTCATCCTCGAGGTCAGGCCTATGCTTGAAGAAACGAGCCCGGAGGCGTGAGGATAGCTCGGGAAGAAGCTGTTTGAAATCATGCTGGATCTGCTCATCGGGCGGTGTAGCGGTTGCGATCATGGGGGTGCTCCACGCGGGGTACACGACCACCACGCCTGCGCCCCGCGCGCAGAGCACCCCCCTGCGGAGGCGGCGGTCTTGGGAAACCGGCCTCCGCACCAGAGCGAAGGGACTAGAACGTGTTCACGGCGGCGTGAACATGAGAGGTGGGTCCCGCAACACCGCGCTCAGGCGTTGGGGGGCACACGGGGGGGATGACTCGAATGGGGCACAAGGGACTGCCCACCGGGCCGATCAGGGGTCTGAAAAGGCCCGAAATCGACCGATTGGTCGTGTTCTGATAGCAGACAGGTTGCATCTATTTTTTGCTGAATTCTTTCCTAAGTTAAGTGATAGAAGTGGCCTACGGGTGATCAGGGTCGCCCCATGGCCCGTCGACTCGAACGTGCCCCCGTTCAGCGACGTGCCATTCCTACAGCCAGATGATGCCGCGCTTACAGTGTTTCAGTTCAGCTTCGTGTTCAGGGGTCAGACCCTTCGGATAGAGCAGGATATGTAACTTGTTCAGTACGCAGCTGGATCTCGCGACACGTATAGCCGTCTTTATCAGGCTGGCGGCATAGGATGACCAGTTTGTTTTCTTCCGGATCGTATCGATT
>CAZVEV010000384.1:0-5026 GCA_964625865.1 uncultured Planctomycetaceae bacterium
GTGCTTCATGGTGTAGGCGCTGATGGCCTCGAGCGGACCGGCCAGGCCGCACTCGCGGGCCAGCTTGCAGCAGCGAATCGCGTCGATCGTCTCGCCCGCGGAGTTGGGCGAGTCCTCGACGCTGAGGCGCAGTTCGAGATTCAGCGGCACGCCGCCGAATCCGCGGGCCTCCAGGCGCAGGAAGCAGACCTTGTTGTCCTTTTGCCACGGCACGTAGTCGCTGGGGCCGATGTGGACCTGCTCGGGAGGCAGGGGCACGTCCAGTTGCGACTGGACGGCTTCGGTCTTGCTGATCCGCTTCGAGCCGAGCCGCTCCTGGTTGAGCATGTTCAGGAAGTCGGTGTTCCCGCCGGTGTTGAGCTGGTAGGTGGCATCGATCTTGGCCCCGCGCTCGTGCATAAGGCGTGTCAGCACGCGATGGACGATCGTCGCGCCGACCTGTGCCTTGACGTCGTCGCCCACGCACGGGATGCCCGCCTCGGTGAACCTCGCCGCCCAGGCAGCGTCCGAAACGATGAACACTGGGATGCAGTTGATCAGGCTGACGCCGGTGGCGAGGCAGGCTTCGGCGTAGAACTCGGTGGCGGCCTGCGAGCCGACGGGCAGGTAGTTCATCAGGATCTCGGCGCCCGATTCGATCAACAGGCGCTGCATGTCGTCCTGCGAGGCCTCGGGCGCGTCGGCGACCACGAATCGCCGGCCCTCGGGATATTGGTCCATGTGCTCGCCCACGCCGTCCAGCACGGCGCCCATCCGCACCGTCACGTCGTCGCAGCCGACGTCGCGATGGAAGATCTTGGTGTTGTTCGGCGGGGCGAAGATGGCCTGTCCGAGGGGGCGGCCGACCTTTCGCCGGTCCACGTCGACGGCGGCAACGATCCGCACGTCGGACGGCGTGTAGCCGGCCAGCACGGGATGGGCCAGTCCGACGGCGCCCTCGTCGTCGTTCTGGTTGGCCCTGTAGTATTCGATGCCCTGGATCAGGGACGATGCGCAGTTGCCCACGCCCACGATTGCGACTCGAATCTCACTCATCCACTCGGATCCTGTAGTCTGATCTCGGCCCGGCGCCCTTCGCCCGGCCCGTTCCCGCTTGGCTTCTACAATACGAGGCCAATCCCTCTATTCTATGCACTACGACCTGTCCTGCAAGTTTTTGGTTTCGCTGCTCCACACGTCCCTGGTCACGCGGAGCAGGAATTCCGTATTGCCCCCCTTGCCCTTGATCGGAGACGCGATCGCCTGGGCGACCGTCCAGCCCTGCTCGGTCAGGCCGGTGGTGACGGTGCGGAGCACCTCGTCGGTTTCGTCCGTCGTCAGCGGGGCCTTGCGGTGGCGCCGGCGCGGGTCGATACGGGCCATCTCGTAATGCGGCTTGAGCAGTGAGACCACGCAGGGCAGGGCCGGTGCGCTATCGGCAGCGGCCTTATCGACGGGGCCCAGCCAGGCCATCGCGGCCGGGATGATGTGCTCCTGACACGTCCAGGCCGCGTCGATGACCACCAGGTCCACCGGTTCGGGCGCCTCGACGTGCAGGGCGTTAGTGCGTTCCATCACGACCACGCGGGGATCCTTGCGGAGCGTCCAGGCCAGCGCCCCGTAGCCGGTGTCCACGGCGTACACCTTTGCCGCGCCGCGCTGGAGGAGACAGTCGGTGAACCCGCCGACGTTGCAGCCGAAGTCCGCGCAGAGACGGCCCGTCACGTCCAGTCCGAATGCCGACAGGGCCGCATCAAGCTTCTCGCCGCCGCGGCTGACGAACTGTCCGGGCTCGTTGCCCATTGATCCATGCTCCTGAGTAGGCGCCGCCCGCGCATGAAAAGCCCACGGGGCGCACCCGTTCCGGCGCTGCGCGCCGGGTCAGTGGCGACCCGTGGGCCTGTCGGGGCGAGGTCGTTACGAACTCATCGCTAACCGCTTGGCCAGACGGGACTTCCTGCGGGCGGCGGCGTTCTTGTGAATCGTACCCTTCGCCGCTACCTGGTCCAGACGCTTGTAGACGGTCTTCAACTGTTCCTGGGCCTTGTCCAGATCGCCCGCTCGCATCAACTCATCGAACGTGCGAATCGCGTCCTTGACCTGGGCCTTGCGCCAGCGGTTTCTCGCCCGGCGCTTAAGGTTCTGGCGTTCTCGCTTCTTGGCGGAATTCGAATTTCCCACGACCTCGTGCTCCTGCAGTATCCTGCTGTCTATTCGCTGGTGTCTTCTTTGCTCGTATTGGAAAACGTCGGATTATACACGCCCATCCAGACAAAGCAAGGAGAAATATCGCCCGTTTTCTCCGCGGGTGCGGTCCGACAGGTGCAGCGGGCGGCCAGAGGGCGGCCAGGGCGTCTGGCCGCCCCGTAGCCGCATGCCGAGCACGAAGACCCCTCCTGCCCCGTCGGCCGAGAGATCGTCGCTTAGGCCGCCTCCTGACGCCTGCCAGGGGGTCCGGCTGGGCTCGGAGACGCCGCGGGCACGCGGCGCGGGCGCTGCCAAAAACCCACCACAGCCTTTGCCATCCGGATCGGGTATGATGGCCGCCGGATCACACCACATGGAAAGGGCGATGATGATGGCATGGCGTGGATCGGCGAGGAGATGGGCGGTTTGGGCGGCGCTTGGCGTGGCAACGTGGGCGCAGGTGGCGGCGGGCCAGCGGGACGGCATGCCGCGCGCAACGCGGGTCTGCACCTTCGCGCGGGACCTGATCGCGGTGACGGTTGAGGCCCGCAAGGTGGTCCTGGCCGGGCAGGAGCCCTATCGACGACGCGACGGAGACCAGGTGCAGACGAAAGACCACAACCGGTGGCTCGTGCGGGGGGGCAAGACGATCGGCGCTCTGGCCGGAGCCAGGCAGGACGTGGTGTATCCCTTCGATCGCGTCATAGGCCGGCCGCTGGATACCACGTGGGCAGACCGGACAGGGAGCTATCGGATCACCAGCGCTGACGACCGAAACTACGCCCGTGGGGTTTCACCCGCGGCGGTGCATCGCAAGAGCAAGCCGTTCGACCTGGCGCGGGTGGGGGCGTGGCAGTTCGATATGCCGGTCCGCCACGTGCTGTTTCTCCGTCTGCCGCGACCGCTGACCGCGGGGCGACGATATACCGTGACGTTTTCGGGCTCAACCCTCGCTCCCGCGCGGCTGGTGTACGATCCGTCCACGCTGCGCAGCGGCGCCGTCCACGTCAGTCATATCGGCTTTCGGCCGGACGACCCGGCCAAGGTCGCGTTCCTGTCGGCCTGGCTGGGCAGCGGCGGGGCGATGACCTACGCGCCGGGCCTGGCGTTTACCGTGATCGACGCCAGGACGGGCAAGGCGGTGTTTGCGGGCAAGACGCGGCTGAGCAAGGCCCGCACCGCCCGGGACGAGGATGCGTACAAGAACAACCACAACGGCACGGACGTGTGGGAGATGGACTTCAGCGCCGTCACCGCGCCGGGGACCTACCGTGTCTCCGTGGCGGGGGTGGGCTGTTCATATCCGTTCCGGATAGCCGACGACGCCTGGCGCGGGGCATTTGTCGTGGCGGCCCGCGGGTTCTACCACCAGCGAAGCGGCATCAAGCTGGGCCCGCCCTATACGTCCTTTCGCCGCCCGCGGTGCTTTCACCCGGCCGACGGGATCAAGGTCTACGCCTCGACAGCCGCCCTCATGGACACCGGCGGGGGGCTGAACCGTCAGGATTCGAACTTCGGGCGGCTGGTCAAGGGCAAGACCGACACGATCGTGCCTGACGCCTGGGGCGGATACATGGACGCCGGCGACTGGGACCGGCGGATACAGCACCTCGAGTCGACCCGCCTGCTGCTGGAGCTGGCCGAGCTGCACCCGGAGTACTTCGCCAAACTCTCGCTGAACATCCCCGAGTCGCGCACGGCCCTGCCGGACATCGTCGACGAGGCCCTGTTCAACCTGGACTTCTACCGTCGCCTCCAGACGCGGGAAGGCGGCATCCGCGGGGGGATCGAGTCGGCCGAGCATCCGAGGATGGGCGAGGCCAGTTGGCAGGAATCGCTGACGGTGATGGCCTACGCCCCCGGTGTCTGGTCCAGTTATATCTATGCCGGGGTCGCCGCTCGGGCGGCCGGCGTGCTGGCGACTCGCGACGCCAGGTTGGCGGCTGTCTATCGAAAGAGCGCCGTCGCCGCCATGACGTGGGCCGAGACCGAACTCAAGAAGATGTCCGGTCGCAAGCTGCCTCACGCCGTCAATGATGAGCGGAACCTCGCGGCGGCCGAGCTGTTCCGGCTGACCGGGGACAAGCGATACCACGACGTGTTCGTCGCGACGACGGCCATCACGTCGCCCAACGCGGAACTGTTCAAGTGGAAGCACCACGACCAGCCGCACGCGGCGTGGGTGTACGTGCGGACGGGGCGGGCGGGCGTCGACGCGACGTTGCAGGCCAACTGCCGCCGCGCCCTGCTCCGCCTCGCCGACAACCGCGTAGCGCACTGCGCGAAGACGGGCTACCGCTGGACGAAGTACGCCTGGCGCCCGACGTGCGCCGGGGCACTGACGGCCCCTGACGCGGTGGGCCTCGTTCGTGCCCATGTGCTGACCGGCGAGACAACGTACCTTCGCGCCGCCGTGCTGGCCTGCCAGACCGGACTCGGCGCCAACCCGCTGGACCTGTGCTACACCACCGGCGTGGGTCACCAGTGGCCGCGTCGCCCGCTGCACCTGGACTCGCGCCTGACGCGCCAGCCGCCCCCGCCGGGCCTGACGGTGTTCGGGCCCATGGACACCGGTCGCGCCAAGGGCCAGTGGGCCGAAAAGTCCGTCGCGAAGTACTGCTATCCCGCCCGTCCGGCCTGGCCGGTTATCGAGGCGTACTGGGACATCTTCTGGTATCCGGCCATGTGCGAGTTCACGATCCACGAGCCGATGGCCCGGAACGCCTACACCTGGGGCTACCTCGCCGCCCGCAAGCCCCTGTCGCCTTGATTCGACCGGGTGCCGTGGGCTGACGCGAAGCGGCAACCACGCCGGGATGATCCGGAGGTACGTGGTTGCCGCTTCGCGTCAAACCACGGC
>CAZVEV010000385.1:0-5024 GCA_964625865.1 uncultured Planctomycetaceae bacterium
CGAACGCATCGCGTAAGCCCGTCATCATGTTCGATAGGCCTCCCAGCAGGTAGACCTCGGTGTCCGCGGAATACAGCGTGGCGGGCACGACGCAGAGTACCGCCAAGGCCATAATGAGTGTGTGTCGTGTCTGCATCATCTTCCCGCTCCTTCCGCTCTCTCGGGGGCGTTCTTCGTGGCTCACGTTGCGCAATGCTCGGCCGCGCGAAATGCTCTGCGGCCAACCGTTCAGGCGAGATTCACAGAGTGCATCTACCCTCGCCAGGCTCCAGACTCTATCGTCGATCCGCACCGGGCGAACCGACATTCACCGAATATAGTATCATCTCCGGCCGGTCTTTTCAAGCGAGAAGCCGGCTGCGTCGGCACGTGGGTGCGGTCGGCAAACAGTGGCGGCCGAGAACCGGACACGCATCCTCCTGCCCCTTGATAACCGCTCTGTCGTCCGGTGTTGGGATGGTCCGCCGCCAAGCGGTTCGGGTTACACTGATGTAGTCTCAACCCTGACTATGGCTGCAAGAGCCCGTACATTGCGTCCACGCGTGGTCCTGGAGTACGGCAGGTGGACGTGGGGATACGGTTTCGGCAAGATCACAGAGAGAAAGGTCAAGTGATGTTCAGAACGCTTATGACAGCCGTGGCGGTCACTGCGATCGCCGCGCCCGCCCATGCCGACAACGTGGAGAACCGCAGTGACAGGCGTGTCGGGCATGTCACCGAATTGGCCTGTGAACTGCCCGTGGCGTTCGACGTTGACGTTGTTGTTGCGGGCGGGTCTCTGGCCGGCGTGGAAGCGGCTGTCGCGGCCGCTGAGGCGGGCGCCAAGGTCCTGCTGGTGGAGGCCAGGCCGTATCTCGGTTTCGATCTCTGCGGAACGCAGCGGCTCTGGATCGACAAGGACGAGAAACCGCAGGCCGCCCTCACCAAGCGATTGTTCGGCACCAAGAAGGTCGTGACGCCTTTTGAGGTCAAGCGGGCCCTGGACCAGGCGCTGATCGACAGCGGCGTGCCGTTCCTCACCGGCACGTTCGCCGGCGAACTGCTCGTGCGCGACGACGGCTCGCCCGGCGGAATCACGATAGTCAACCGTAGCGGCCGCCAGGTCGTCAGGGCCAAGGTGATCGTCGACGCCACGAAGGACGCGACGGTCACGCGACAGAGCGCCGCGAAGTTCAAGCCGTTCACGCCCGGCGTCAAGGAGTTCCGGACGATCGTCGTGGGCGGCGAGTTGGTCAAGGGCAAGGGCTTCTCAGGCAAGAAGCTCCCCGTGACGTACAGTTCTCCGCCGAGTTGGAAGCGCGGGGGCAAGGGCAAGCGCGGGCCGAAAGACTTCCCGGTGTACGAGTACACGCTACGACTGAAGATGCAGTCGGACTCGTTCGGCGCGTTGTCAACAGCCCTGAACCAGGCGCGGGCCCTCGTGCATCATCCCGACCAGGTCGACCAGTCCGAACACCTGACGTGGACTCCCGAGAGCACCATTGTCGCGGCCGCGTCGGGCAGCGACGAGCTTGGCGCATTTCGGCCCGCCGGGGTCAAGTCCCTGTACGTCCTCAATGCCCATGCCGGGCTGGCACGCGGTGAGATGGAGGATCTGCTGCGGCCGACGAGCTTTGCTGCCGTCGGCAGGAAGATCGGCATCGCGGCGGCTGGCACGGCGCGCGGCCTCTCGGCCCCGCGGCAAGTCGGTTTCAGGGGCGCCGCGAAAGGCACGGGCGGCCTGACGGTGGCCGAGGCGCCGGCGAGCTTCCGCTTCAGGCACTGTCCGAAGATGAAGCTCCCCGTCCGCGACTTGCCGGTCCTTGGCACGTTTGACGTGGTCGTCGTCGGCGGAGGGACCTCCGGCGCGCCGGCGGGCATCGCCGCCGCGAGGTCGGGTGCAAAGACGCTGGTCATCGAGTACTTCGATGAACTGGGCGGCGTGGGCACGGCGGGGCTGATAGGCAGTTACTGGTACGGCCATCGCATCGGCTTCACCGCCGAGGCGCAGAAAGCGGTGGGGGCCCGTTGGAACGTGATCGCCAAGTCCGAGTGGTACCGGGCCGAACTGTCCAAGGGCGGCGCGGAGATCTGGCACGGCAGCTTCGGATGCGGCGTGCTGATGGAAGGCAAGAAGGTTTCGGGCGTCGTGGTGGCTACGCCGGCCGGGCGCGGCGTCGTGCTGGCCGACGTGGTGATTGACGGTACGGGCAACGCGGACGTCGCCGCCGCGGCGGGGGCGGAGACGGAATTCAGCGCCACGTCCATGGGGCGGCTCAACGTGCAGGTCGCGGGATATCCGCATCGGAACCTGGGCGACAGCGGCAACAACACGTGCTACGCCCTGGTCGACGATCGGGACGTGTTTGACAGGTGGCACCTTCTGGTGTCGGCCAAGCGGGAGTTGGGCAAGAAGGCCTATGACATGGGGCAGTTGATCGACACGCGCGACCGCAGGCGGATCGTCGGGGACTACGTGCTCACGACGATAGACATCCTGACCGGCCGCACGTTCCCCGACACCGTCTCTCATCACAAGAGCAATTTCGACGCCGCGGCACATCCCGACGTGAAGATGTTCCTGGTCAAGGATATGAAGGGCCCCGTCTATGAGTGCGACATGCCCATCCGCTGCCTGACGCCGAAGGGCATCGAGGGGCTTCTCGTGGTGGGGCTCGGTGCGAGTTCCGAACGGGACGCGATGACGTTGCTTCGCATGCAGCCGGACGTTCAGAACCAGGGCTACGCCGCCGGGATAACCGCGGCGCTTGCAGCCAGGAAGACCGGCGGCGTGATACGGAAGATCGATATCAAGCAGGTCCAGAAGACCCTCGTCAAAGCCGAGTGCCTCGAGGATCGCGTGCTGACCGACCGGGACTCGTTTCCGATCAGTTCCGGCAAACTGGCCGAGGCCGTCAAGACGCTCCACAGCCTGACGATCAAGGTCCACCAGAACAGGAAGCACGACCCCACGCTGCCCGCGCTGGCTGTGGTGATGAGCAACCCCGCCGAGTCCATACCGCTCCTGAAGCAGGCCTGCGCCAAGTCCGACGACGAGAACGTCCGGATCAACTTCGCCAGGATCCTCGCCGTTCTCGGAGACCCGACCGGCAAGGACACGCTCATCAAAGCCGTGAGAGCATCAAAGGGATGGGGCGACGGGTACGGACTGACGTCGCATCGCGAGACACACAACAGCTTCGGAGAAGTAGACCGGCTGGTCATCGCGCTGGGGTTCCTGCGGACACCGGAAGCCAAGCCGCTGCTGCTCGAGAAGCTCGACCTCCTCACCGCCGACAGCGACCTGTCGCATTACAAGGCGATCTGCCTGGCGCTGCGGTTGAACAGGGACAGGTCCTTCGCGCAACTGCTGGCCCGCCTTCTGAAGAAGAAAGGCGTCAGCGGGCACGTTCAGCCGCTGGGCTACTACGGTGCGGCGGACGGGGCGTTGAAGGTGCCATCGCGAGCAAGGACGGGCAAGGGCGCGGGAAAGGTGCTCAACAGCAAGTTCAAGGAAGTGCTCGTCGCGGCGCTCCTGGTCGAATGCGGCGACCATAACGGCCAGGGACGGAAGGTGCTCGAGGCCTACACGAAGGATCTCAACGGGCACTTCGCCTCGTACGCCCACGCCGTGCTGAACCGGTTCGGCAGGAAGGACCGGGAATGAAGGCAAGGATCTCTGCCCTGGTATTGTTCGCCGCCGTCCTGCCGGCGGCCGCTTACGAGCACCCGGGCGGGTTCCATACGCGGGCCCAGCTTGAGTACGTCCGCAAGCAGGTCAAGGCCGGGCAGCAGCCGTGGAAATGCGGGTACGACCAACTGCTGAGCAAGGCCGACGGTTGGCTGTCCGCAAAGCCTCGCGCCATGGCGGACTTCCGCGTGGAGTTCTACTACAGCAAGCAGCAGGCCCAGCACGTCCGGATGAAGACGCTACTGAGCGAGGATGCGCGCGTGGCGTATGCCTGTGCGCTCGTCTACCAACTGAACGTCAACCTGTCGGCCGCCGAGCGCCGCAAGTACGCGGACAAGGCCGTCGAATTCCTCAACAACTGGGCGACGGTCAACACGAAGGTCTCCGGCGGGGACGGCAAGCTCGTGATGTGCTACAACGGCACGGCCTTCGTGTTCGCCGCCGAGTTGCTCTGGGACTACACCGGCTGGTCGGCCGCCGAGAAGAAGCAGTTCAAGGCCTGGGCGAAGAACGTCTTGTATGCGTCCTCGGGTGGGAAGAGGGGGCACAGCAACCGGGCGAACTGGTACCTCATGGCCGCGCTGGCCGTGGACCACCTGACGGATGACACGAAAGCAATGGCCGCCGACATCAAGCTCATCAAGCCGACGATCGACAGGCAGATCAAGCCCGACGGGGGCATGCCGGAGGAACTCAGGCGGGGCAAGAACAGCATGTGGTATACCTACTTCGGCCTGGCGCCGCTGACCGCATGCATGGAGATCGCACGCAACGCCGAGGGCATCGACCTGTACGCCCACGATCCGCCGTCGGGCGGGACCGTTAAGGACGCCCTGGACTTCCTGTTCAAACGCGGCATCGAGCAGCCCGACTCCTGGCCCGTCAAGGGCGCCAGGAACATCCTGAAGCCCAACGCGTGCGGCGGGAACCTGTTCTACGTCACAGGCCTCATCTACAACGACGCCAGGTACCTGAAATGGGTCAAGCATCCGATCTGGCGCGACACGACCGGTCTGGCCTGGATCTGCCCCTCACTGATGGCCCCGCGCGTTGCCGCCGGGGGCGACACTTCGCTACGAAGCACGAGCCGATGGGGCAAGCACAAGGCCAATCCCGTCCTGGGCGGGAAGAAGTACGGTACGATCTTCGACGTCTCGACCTTGCGGGCCGGGGGCGAGTACTGGATGTACGTCTCGTGGCGCCCCAGGAAGTCGATCGCCCTGTCCAGGAGCAAGGACGGGGTCAACTGGAGCGAACCCAGAATCGTGCTCGGCCCGGCCAAGACCGGCTGGGAAGACCAGGTCAACCGCCCGGGCGTCCTCTACAAGGACGGCGTGTACCACATGTGGTACAC
>CAZVEV010000386.1:0-5022 GCA_964625865.1 uncultured Planctomycetaceae bacterium
ACCGCGCATCTTCAAACCGCCCGATTTACCCCATTTTCACACCGGCGCTGACACTGAACTCAACGCCGCACCGATCGGGGCGACAGCGTCACCCGCACAAAGTCGCTGATCCGAAACGTGCGGGTGCGTCACGTCACTGTTGCAGCCGGCCGGGTGGGGATCCAGGGCCACGATCTCATATGCAGAGTACGGTTCATCACGAGCGAGGCTGTTCAGGAACAGCTGGATTTCGAATGGCCCGAGGTACACGCCTTCGAGTGTGACGGGCTCTATGGTCACGGCCAGGATGCCCTGGCCGGCGTGGTATCTCAGGCCACCCATTTCTTTTCTTAGCTGTTCGATATCAGCCAGCAGGCAACGGACGGACGGCACGGTGATCATCCTGCGGGCCTCCACCACGTGCGCGACGTTCTGTGCGTATGACCACAAGCGCAAGCGTGGGCGCCCGAGGAAACGCCCCTCTGCGTAGGGCCTCGTCCATGCGGTTGGGCTGGGTGATCGCGAGGAAGAATCACCATTTGATCGGGGGCGGGTCAGGAGCACGGTGAGTTGTTCGGGAGTTTGGCGGCATCAAACACGTGGCAGAAATCTGCCGATCCCGATCGAACTCCGCAGGTGCAATCATGCCGCTCACAAGGCCCGGCATGGGCGTCGCCGAAACTCCATCCACTATCATCCATCCATCTGCAGCCGCCACTCCGCAGGGGAGAAGTCAGGGGCAAACGGCGGGGCCGTGGCGCCATTCTGCATAGATTCTGCATAAATCTGGGCACCATTAATACCAGAATAAAATCCACACAAAAAATAAGCCCTTGTCTCCAAGGGCTTTATCAACCTCCCCGAGTAGGACTCGAACCTACAACCTAGCGGTTAACAGCCGCTCGCTCTACCAATTGAGCTATCGGGGAATATTCAGTTTTCATGCCCGGCTCAACCAGCGGTTAATCCCGATGGACATCGGGACTCGCTCTACCAATTGAGCTATCGGGGAATATTCAGTTTTCATGCCCGGCTCAACCAGCGGTTAATCCCGATGGACATCGGGACTCGCTCTACCAATTGAGCTATCGGGGAATATTCAGTTTTCACGCCCGGCTCAACCGGCGGTTAATCCCGATGGACATCGGGACTCGCTCTGCCAATTGAGCTATCGGGGATTGTACGGCGTTTCGGCCGCCTGCGGGGGGCGGTTGAGCCCTGCTCCGCGAGGCGGACGGTACACCATAGCGTATCGGATCGGGATGTCAAGGGCTTGATTGAAATTCTCACGAGATTATTCGTGCCGGAGTCAAGAGAGGTTGATTCGCTGCGGCCGAGGCGCTATAGTCGTAGCTTGACGGTGAATCAACGTAACCACGGGTGACCGCAGACGGTCTGGAACGAGGACGGCGATGGCTATCAAGATACGGTGCAGTGACTGCAGGAAGCGGATATCGATCGACGAGGCGTTTGCGGGCGGAGTGTGCCGATGTCCGTACTGCACGGCGCTGGTGTTCGTTCCGGCGGGGGCATCGGCATCGGTGCGGCCGGGGCGGCCGAGCGCTCCGGGCGGGCGGCCCGCGGCGCCGGGCGAGACGGTGGGGGCCGATGCGGGGATCACGACGGCCCAGGAGGCCCGCGAGGCGATCGAGGCGGCGGCCAAGTCCGACCAGGACGTGCCAATCGCCTCGCCCGTTCGGATGCAGGGGATTGCGGCAATCATCATGCTGGTGGTCCTGTTGGCCCTGCTGGGCGGCGGGGGCTACGTGGTGGTCGACGCGATGTCCGGCGACGACAACGGGCAGACCAACGGAGACACCAACGGCGACGGTAACGGGCATGCGGACAACGGCAACGGACATAAGCCCCCGGTCAAGACGTTCAACCCGTTCACCCATCCGGGCGTTGACGGGCCGGGCGTCGACGGAATGCCTCTCGACGCGCCGATCATCTACTGCATCGAAGCCGGGTCGAGCATGGACCAGACGCTGAACTACGCGGTGGCGATGACGTACGTGTCGGTCCGGACACTGAGCGGGGATCACACGTTCAACGTGATCATCGGCGAGGAAGGCGGAGCCGACGACGCCTCGTGGTATCGCTTCCTGCTGCCGAGTTACACCGGGGGCGGCCCGGCGGGCGAGGCGGCGATCCGCAAACCACTGGACAACGTCGGCGCGGTGGGCGCCCCGAACGTCGAGCGCCTGCTGACCGCCGCGGCGGCGGCTACGCCCAAGCCGCACACCATCGTGTATTTCGGCAACAAGCCGCTGTTCAACGCCGAGAAACTGGCCAAGATCGCCGCCGACAAGGACATCAAGATCGTATCGATCTGCCTGACCGACGACCCCGAGATCCTGGGCCACATGGCCAAACTGGCCGCCGGCTCCGGCGGAGCCAGCGCATTCCACTCGGAGCGCGAGTTGATGCGCTGGGCCGACGCGGCAGGCGGGTTCAACGGCAACTGAGGCCGCATCGGCGGGCGACCGGGCCATCTCGCCCCGCACACGCGCCGGCACGGCAGCGCCCGCCGGCGACTGTCGAGCCGGGCCGGATCGGACCGACGGGACCGACCACGCAGACGACACCACAACCGCACGGGAGCACCGTAATGATCATCATCGGCGAGAAGATAAACGCCACGCGCAAGGCCATCGCCCAGGCGCTGGCCGACAGGGACGAACAACACATCATCGCCACCGCCACCGAGCAGGCCGCCGCGGGCGCCCAGTACATCGACGTCAACGGCGGGGACCCGCGTCCGGAGCAGGAGGTCGAGAACATGGCCTGGCTGATGGACCTGGTCCAGGGCAACACCGAGGCGGCGGTCGCGGTGGACTCGGCGAATCCGGAGGCCGTCCGCGTGGGGCTGTCGATGGCCAGGAACAAGCCGATCCTCAACAGCATCTCGCTGGAGACCGAGCGTCTCGAGGCGATGCTGCCCCTCGTCGCCGAGTTCGACTGCATGGTGGTGGCCCTGCTGATGAGCGACGACGGGACGCCCAGCGGCGTGGACGACCGCCTGGAGCGGGCCGAGGCGCTGATCGGCAAGCTGACCGAGGCGGGCAAGGCGATTGACGAGATCATCGTTGACCCCTGCTTCCTGCCGGTCTCCACCGACACTCACTGCGGGCGACAGGTCGTCGACGCGATCGCCGCCATCCGCGCCCGCTGGGGCGAGGTGCACATCGGCGGCGGGTGCTCGAACATCAGCTTCGGCCTGCCCAAGAGGAAGCTGGTCAACTTCGCCCTGCTGGCCCAGGCGATCTACGCGGGCATGGATGCGGGGATTATCGACCCGTGCATTGAGGGCATCACCGAGACGATCGCCGCCGCCGAGGCCGTCGCGGGCAGGGACGAGTTCTGCATGAACTACGTCACCGCGATGCGCTAGGGCTGCGTCCGGGCAGGATTGTCGGGCGGGTAGTGTAGACGCGGCATCTTGCCGCTTTGACAAGACCGCCAACGCAAGACTCGATCGCGTTACCGCAACGCGGCAAGATGCGGCGTCTACGCCAAGGCCGCCCGACAGTCCTGCCCGGACAGAGCGCTAGGGACCGCCCCCCCCCGGCGGGACGGCTTGTCGCAGTGTCGCTGGCGTGCGAGCGAAACGTATCCTACTGTTCCCACGGGGACTCCGTGAGGATGGACGTGACAGGAAGGAGACGAGTCATCACGGTCTGGGCCGTTGCGACGGTCCTGGGGCTGGGCGTATCGGCCGGGCTATGCCCAGCCGGCGAGCGGCGCGGTTCCCGTTCAGCCACACCGCGCCCGTCAGCGACCGCCAAGGCCCCCAACCTGCAGCAACTCATCGTCAAAGCACTCGGCGGGGCCAGGCGGACGTCTCCGACTCGCGCCCGCCCCACTGCTGCCGGGACCGGCAAGCCGTCTCCTCGCGGCCGGGGCCATGCCCAGTTGCAGAAGCAACTCGCCGCCGCCCTGGCGCGGGCCAAGACCTCGCAGAACGGCCCGCAGGGGGCCACCGGCGAGAGGGTCGCCTTGGGCAAACTGCTGACGTCCGCGCTGGCCGGGGCCCAGGGGTCCGGACAGAAGGTCGACCTGGCCCGCGTGCAGAAGCTGCTCAACGCCATGCTGAGCGGGAAGGGCGCCAAGGACGGAGCGATCGACACCGCCGCACTCCAGAAGCAACTGGCCGCTGCGCTGGCCGGGGCGGGCGGTCGTGCCGAACACGGCGGCTCGGTGGACCTGGCGGCGATTCAGAAGCTCGTTGCGGGCATGCTCACCGGCGCCCTGGGCCAACCCAGCCGCCCCAAGGCAGGCCTGCCTCCGGGCATGAGCGGCGTGTTGATGGGACGGGCCCAGGCGGCGATGGACGGGGGGAACTTCAGCGATGCCCGGGGCATCATCGAACGCGTGATGACCAACGCCTCGCAGGGCGACCCGGCCTTCGGCCAGGCCTTGCGAATGTCGGTTCGCATGGAGACCGTTACCAGCAACCTCGTCAAACGGGCCGAGCAGGCCGGACGGTCGGGCAATCACGTGGCCCGCGCCAGTGCACTGATGAAGCTCGGCGCCGCATGCGGGGACACCGACACCGGTCGCCGCGCCCGGGCGTGGCTGGCATCGGCCCGGAAGGACCCCGCCCTTGCCGGCGCCGTCCGCGAGGCCCGTGCCCGGCAGGTCGTAGCCGACCTGGGTCGCGCCGCCCGGTCGGCCCGGAGGGCCGCCCCACAGCAGGGCGACGGACTGATCGTGACCGACACCAGCCGCCACCGCCCCCCCCTGATCGATGATCTGGCCAACATGTCGCCGGCGAGGCGTAAGGCCCTTCTCGCCGAGGCCCGCAGTCGTCTGGCGGACGTTGATCAGACCCCCACCGCCCGTCGCATCCTGGGCCAGTTGACCGACCTGGAGACCGGCACCCCCCCCCGCCGGAGCCCCGCCGCCGAACGAAGCCGCTCGAGGAATCACGTAGTTTCCCTCGACTAGGTCCCCTCGGTCGGCGGCTGGCGGAGGTTTACACTTCACGGCGTGGTTCAAAAGGGCCTGATTTAGGGTAACACTTTGGAGGGATTGTCTGTT
>CAZVEV010000387.1:0-4974 GCA_964625865.1 uncultured Planctomycetaceae bacterium
CCTTGTTGACGCCGCCGTCGTCGTACTTGTTGGCGTACCCCACGGCCGTGTCGGAGGCGTTGACGGCGTAGGCCTCGGCGCTGGTGACACCCGAGCCGTCAGTGCCCAGACTGCCCAGTTCAGGTGAAGGTGCCCCGGAGAAGTCCCAGCGAACGGCACGGATGCCCTTGTAGGTGCCGCCGTCGTACTTGCTAGCGTACCCTACGATCGTGCCGGAGGCGTTGATGGCCAAAGCCGCGACGTTGGTGTAGCCCGCGTTGGACGAGCCGAGGACGCCCAACGGAGTCGCGGTCGTGCCCCCGGCGTCCCATCGAACGGCGCGGGTGCCATAGTCGATGTCGGCGTCGTAGAAGTTGGCGTATCCCACGGTCGTACCGGTGGCGTTGACGGCGTTGGCCTCGGCGTTGGTGTAGCCCGAAGCGTCCGTGCCGAGGTTGTCCAACTCGGTCGCGCCCGTAACGTCCCAGCGAAAGGCGCGGCGGCCCATGTCGCTGCCGGCGTCGTATTTCTCGGCGTACCCCACGGCCGTGCCCGTATCATTGACGCGCGCCGCAGATCCGCCATGGTATCCCGTTTGTGTCGAGCTGTCGTAAGTCGGCCCGCCGTAGATCGGCAGCAGGTCGGCCCGCACCGGAAGGGCGGCGACCAAGGCGGCAAGAACCGTCAGGCTCAGCGTGATTGCGATCGTATTTGTACTTGTCAAGAGTCTTGTCCCGTTCATAATGTTCCCTTTCGCACAGTGCGCGCATGTCACTGATGCGCACCCGTAAACGGTACAGAAACTACGCCAACTGATAGGAAAGTTGATTCCGCGTGACCGTGCGTTGGTGGCTCGGAGGTGAAGGGCCCATTGCGGCCTCGCACGCCACTGGAATTGCTCTCATCTTCATCATTCTGCCCTTTCGCAAAGAAGACTCGTTGTATACTGCCCTGCGGGAACTCGGCCGTGTGGCCTGGACAGGAAGTGCGAAGGAGCGGGCAACGCTCCTGCCTCTCAATCAATCGACCGGCTCAGGTCGAATCTGGTCCCGCGCTCCCATTCGTAAGCGGGCCGGACCAGTAAATGGAAAATTACAGCATGATACCCCTTCGCGTCAAGCACTATTCTGGCCTGATAGGAGTTTTTTTTGTTGCAAGGTAATCACCTGACTTCTCGCCGGTCAATGCAACAAAGGAGCGACGTGCCCTGCAGGAATGACAACCGGACCTGTCGCACGGTCTCCGACAATCGGGCGGGGGTCTACTCACAGGCAAGCAGTTCGGCCAGGGCCTGCCTGTCTTCCGGCGGGAGCGCCGCCAACTGCTGCGCCAAGTCCGCCAAGGCGGGTTTCTCGGCGCAGATGGTGTCACTTGCGCTGACAGGGGGTACGGGGGGGCACTTAAGCCTTTTGCCTGCAATTGGTTGTCCTCGCTTGCCGAGTAGCCTTCCAAACGAATCCGTCGAACGTTTTCAGCGACCCGACTTGCGCTAAGTGGATACCCCGCCACCGTAATTTCACCTCGACTCCTTCTCCCCGGCATGCGTTAGCGACATCTGCTCAATTATGAAGGGCAGGAGCAGGCCGTCTACGATTGACGGTTTACGAGCCACGATTGAACGGGGGGGAGTCAGCGGAAAGATCGCTGCAAAGGTGGCGGTCGGGCTAGTCCAGGCTGGAGCATGCTATTGACGAGTTGCGGTTTACGATTGTCGATCGAAGGGCGGAGTGTCAAGGATATAGTGTCTTAATAGGCACGTGAGGGCTCGGCTTGGAGCGCTTTACACTTTGGGGCCGTAAAGCGGTCCTGACGGGGAGACTTCGGGGAATGGTAGTGATAAGCAGTGCATAAGGCGATGGTTGTGGAATCTCCCCTTGTCGGGGCGGCGAGCTTTACACGCCGAAAGTGTAAAGCTGTGTAAAGCTCGCAGAGCGCTGCGAGAGCGGCGGGAAATCGGCGAGCCGGCCCCGTTCAGAAAGGAAGCCCGCGGACGGGTGTCCGCGGGCTTCGGTGTTTTCACGTTGTTCGAGGGCCTTCGCCCTTCGCACGTCAGTCGACGTAGAAGTCGACCATTTCCTTGCAGGTCTTGACGGGGACTTTGGCGGCCCAGCCAGCCTGGCCGAAGGCGATCATGCGGGCTTTGCAGACCTCCGCCATCGCCGCCCTTGCGGGGGTCAGGTACTTGCGGGGGTCGAACGCCTCGGGCGTCTCGGTGAAGACCTTGCGGATCGCGCCGGTGATCGCCATCCGGTTGTCGGTGTCGACGTTGACCTTCCGCACGCCGTTGCGGATGCCTCGCTGGATCTCCTCGACCGGCACGCCGTAGGTCTGGGGCATGGCCCCGCCGTACTGGTTGATGATGTCCTGGAGTTCCTGCGGGACCGACGACGAGCCGTGCATCACGATGTGCGTGTTCGGCAGGCGGCGGTGAATCTCTTCGATCAGCGTCATCTTGAGCACTTCGCCGGTGGGCTTCTTCTTGAACTTGTAGGCCCCGTGGCTCGTGCCGATAGCGACGGCCAGGGCGTCGACGCCGGTCTCGGCGACGAATCGCTCGGCTTCGGCGGGGTCGGTCAGGTGCTCCTGGGCCTCTTCTTCGCTCAGCCCCGCGCCGTGTCCGTCCTCGATGCCGCCCAGCGCGCCGATCTCGCCCTCGACGCTGACGCCGACGGCATGGGCGGCGTCGACGACCTGCCTGGTGACGCCGGCGTTATACTCGTACGTGCTGGGGTTCTTGCCCGCCTCGTCCAGCGAGCCGTCCATCATCACCGACGTGAAGTCGTTGGCGATGGCGGACTGGCAGGTCTCGAGACTGTTGCCGTGGTCCAGGTGCATCACGATCGGAATGTCCGGATTCAACTCGGCCGCCGCGAGGATCAGGTGACGCAGGTAGTTGTCATTGCTGTACGCTCGTGCGCCGCGGCTGGCCTGGATGATCACCGGAGACTCGGTCTCCTGGGCGGCGGTCATGATCGCCTGGATCTGCTCCATGTTGTTGACGTTCAACGCCGCAACGCCATAGTCGTTCTCAGCCGCGTGGTCCAGCAGAACTCGTAAGGGGATAAGGGGCATCGTGCTGCTCTTTCTCTTGTTTCTCGGGTCAGTGGGATAGATTCGAAACCAAACGGGCTAGACATTATACGCGCCGACGGGCGGGATGGGAATACTGAATCGCGGAAAGAAAAAGGGGACTGGCTCGGTAGCACAGCGCAGCAGGGTCCAGGGAGCGATGCCGTGGGCTGACGCGAAGCGGCAACCACGCTGGTGCGGTCTGGCGAGACGTTCCGGCGAAACGTGGTTGCTTGTCGGATCGTCCCAACGTGGTTGCCGCTTCGCGTCAAACCACGGCACCCGGCACGCCCCGAAGCGCGGGCGCCGCCTGACGATCAGCCCAGCGTCCACCCGTCGCGGTAGGTCTTGCGGACGTACTTGTTGGCTGCGGGGATGTTGGTGACCTTCAGGTTCGGCCCGTCCCAGAGGATTCGCGTGTTGACGCGCTTGGCGACGTTGGCCAGCGCGGTCATCTCGGTCAGCGGGCCGGAGTAGCCGAAGTGGGCCCCGGCGGGCTTGCCGGCCTTGCACGCGTCGAGCCAGTCCTTCTCGTGCGAGCCCTTGACGCGGGGCAGGACGCGTGGGGGCCTCCCGCCCCGGGCGCCGCTGTTGAGGATCAGTTGGGGCCCGCCGCCGTAGATCCCGCCGACAATCATGCCCTTGTCGCCCTTGAAGATCACGCCGCCCCCGGCGTCGCCCAGCCTCTTGCCGTCCGGCACGCCGGCCGGGCGCGGAGGCTTCATGCCGTCGTACCACCGCACGGTCACCGGGGGCATATCGCCGCGGGCGCCGTACTCGTACGTGACGATGGAAGACAGCGGATGCGTGTCGGGATTCAGTCCCATCGACGTGGCGTCGACGCTGGTGGGGTGGCCGAGTTTCAGCGCCCAGAACACCACGTCCAGCGTGTGCGCACCGCGGTCGCCCATCATGCCCGAGCCGAAGTCCAGCCACGCCCGCCACGACTGCGGGTGATAGGCCCGGTGGTACGGCCTCATCGGCGCCGGGCCGATCCACAGGTCCCAGTCCAGCCCTTGGGGGACGGGGGGCTTGTCCTTGGGCAGGCGGCCCCACTTTGTGCTCCAGTAGGCGTGGCCCCACGGATAGTACGACAGCGTACACCAGGCGTCGACCTCGCGGATCGTGCCGATCGCCCCGTCCCAGATCCACTCGCAGATGATACGGTTGCCTTCGCCCGAGTGGCCCTGGATGCCCATCTGCGTCGTCACGCCGGTGGTCTTGGCCACCTGGGCGAGCACGCGGGCCTCGTTGACGGTGTGGGTCAGGGGCTTTTGCGTATAGACGTGCTTGCCCGCCTTCATGGCCGCCAGCGAAATCACCGCGTGCGTATGGTCGGGCGTGGCGATCAGGACCGCGTCGATGTCCTTCTGGGCGGCGAGCATCTTGCGGTAGTCGGTGTACCGCTTGGCGTCCTTGAAGTGGTTCAGGGACCGCGCGGCGTACTTGTGGTCCACGTCGCACAGGGCCACAACCTGTCCGCCGTCCCGGCTGATGGTCCGCAGGTTGCCGTACCCCATCCCGCCGATGCCGATCCCCGCGACGTTTATCTTCTCGCTGGGCGGGGTCTGTCCCTTCCCGCCAAGAACGTGCCTTGGTACGACCGCCACCGCCGCCGCGGCCGCCGAGGCCCCGAGAACTCTACGCCTGCTGATGCCGTTCTGTGCCATGTCCGTCTCTCCAGTCGCTTGGACCATGTGTTCGACGTCAATACCAACCGGTACAATGATACTGTCGTGTCGACTATTGTCCAACAAGTTCGGGCTTTCGGGAGACGAGGCGCTGGCGCCATGCGTCCGGGCGGCGGGAAACGTGCAAAAAAGTCACCCGTCAAAGCCCTTTTGGTCGATAGGGTTACACAAAGGACTATGCGGTGTGTTGCGCGGGCGGTTGTATCCCTGCGCGATGGGTATTGACGGCAGCAAA
>CAZVEV010000388.1:0-4952 GCA_964625865.1 uncultured Planctomycetaceae bacterium
AGCCGGCTCGTATTGCGGCCTCTGCAATTGCGCTGTTACCGTACATTAACACTTTATTCACGGAACACCTCTATCACGACTTCCGGGCATACCAGGGCACAGATCGCACAGCCCGTGCACTGACCGCTGTCTGAGAAAGAAGCCGGCATATAACCGCTTGCATTTAGCTTGTCAGAGGGGGAAATCGTACCCTTCGGACAGAACGCCATGCAGATCTCGCACCCCTTGCACAACTCCTGGTCAATCTCAATATATCCCTTTTTCATATTCAAGCCCATGCCTTTGAAGGCCGCCTCTTTCTATCCAGGGAACGTCGCGTCAGGATCATCTCTGGAGGAGTCTGTACTGTCCTGCAGGCCACTCAATAGCAGAAAGGTGGGTGAGTGTCAAGGAGGCGCATCGGGTTGGCCTGTTTCGCTGGTTCGTTGAAGCCCAGAGACCGTCCCTGGGCCGAGTTGAGACACTATGACATCCGATCCCCGCTCAGTCAAGGGCGAGATTCGACAATCTGATGCCTGGTCCAGTCATCCCAGGGCAACTCGGGCTGCCGGCACGCCTCGCGGCGGACATGGGGGGAGGATGGGTTTGGATTCGGTTTGCCTGATGTCATGAACCAGGGCGATGCAATATGTCAGGACCCGCCAGGGCGGGCGAGTGATCTGTCTTCAGAAGTTCAATCGCAGTAAGAGGTTGGGTGTAATGCCGGATGCTGTCTTCGGAACCGAGGGTTGGCGGACGAATCCCTCCGGGCGTGTTGATGACAGATCCGGTCCGGATCGCGAGTTGCGATCACCCGCCTCGACGGCGGTGCGGCTGCAGGTCGAGGCCGAAACCGTGTACAGGCATTCGGCCTTCTACAGTTCGCTTACTGCATCACCGGTTCAAAATGCGAGACCGGCGGGGCGCCCGCAAGACGGTGGCTGTAGTGGGCGGTCTGGCGGACGCGCGCGATGTTCTCCAGTGAGGCCACGTGGTGGGCGGACTGCTCGAGGGAGACCTTGCCCACGCCCACGCTGCCCATGCCGGCGATCACGCACGCCCCCTTGTGCCAGCGGAGCATGTTGGCGATGTCGTCGAAACCGGCGGCCGAATTGGTCAGGCCGACTCTCGGGTTCAGGTAGATCGCCTCGGCGTCGATGGGCTTGAGCACGGGGTGGTCCTTCGGGTCCGAGTAGTCGATGGCCACCGCATCCGGACGCGTCAACGCCTCGGGGCCGAACGACTCGCAGACGACGGCCATGGCTTCGGCGTTGGCGAGGGGACTCATCGTGAACATGCAGGTCTTGTTGCTGGTGTTCCGATAGACCGCCTTGTGAAACGCGAGTTCGAAGTCGTCTTCGGGACACTCATCCAGGCCTATGCGAAGGATGGCGATTTCAAACCCTTCGGGGGCCGAGGCCGTCGGACAGTAGAGCATCTCGGTGGGCGTGACCCTCTCGCTCATCGAGCCCGTGCCGAACGGCGAGATCGCGTCGTAGAAGTTGAATCGCGCCCGTTCCTTGAAGGCCGCGATCGTGTTCGCATCGTCCGTCTCGTACCGGCCGAGGACGGCGGCGTCGAACGGGCGGACCGTCGCGGGATACATCGCGGCGGGGCCGTCCTGGCGAATCCGCTCCGACAGGGCCCGGGTGTCCACGCCGCGGAGGCGGGCGGCGATCTTGAGGGCGGCGGCCCCTTCGACCAGTCCCAGCCAGTGCAGACACGTCGCCAGCGACTCGCCCCGCACGAACGGGCCATGCCCCTGCACGAGGGTTACCGGGCTGTCTTCCAGGTACGCCGGGATACGATCTTCCATCTCCCTGGACCCCGTGGGCTCCAGGTAGTGATCGGAGGACACCGCCCCGAGCAGGTGCGAGCCGATGCAGTCGATGGGGAAGAACGAGAACCGGTCCAGGCCGTCGACGTTTCCTTCGTACGTCAGGTAGTGCTGGTAGTCCTTCGTGTCGAAGGTAATCGAGGTCGCCGACAGGTAGTGGCAGTGAACGGCGGCCTCGGCGCCGGGGATGGACAGCACTCGCCGGTGAATCGTGGACTCGGTGGACGCACGGCCGTCGCCCCAACTGACCTCGTTGAACTTCAGCGGGACCACGTCGCTCGGCACGAGGGCGCCCTGCTGAGACCCGGACGTCGTCATGAAGAACGACTCCCGGTCGTCCGGGTGCCGCAGCGAGATGTTGCCGCTATGGGTGTTGTTCCCGCCGGTCAGCATGATGGCCTTGCCGGCTGTGAACATGGCGTTGTATGCGGTGCGTTTGTCGAAAGGCTTTTCGGTGCTCATACTCTTTCCGGGATTGCGGGGGTCAGTTGCAGGAATTCGTCCAGGCGCGTGTCGTCGAGGGTCCGTTCGGTGGGCAGCCCGTCCTCGTCGAGGCCCAGCGATTCGTAGAACTCGCGGCGCATCCGCGAGAAGTCGCTCCTGGAACAGGTCGTCTCGACGCCGTCGACGCTGATCGGCTCGTCGAAGAACCGGTCGGGCAGCCAGTCGTCTTCGGCCGTCAGGCCGCAGCGGTGGTTGAAGATGCGCTCGAGGATAATGCACCGCCTGGCGATGTGCTCCAGGTCGCTCGCCTTGTGCGCAGTGCCGACCACGTCGTTGAGCATATTCGCCATCTCGTCCGGGGTAACGGAGAAGCCGCTGAACGCGCAGACGCCCAGCATGTCGTAGATGACGTTCTGGTAGCAGACGTTCCGGGCGACCAGCGCGGCGCCCTCGGACTTGTTGCCCGGGAACTCGCCGTACCCGGCGCAGAACGCCAGCGGCGCCGAGTAGCCGCCCTGGAGGTGGCAGCCGCCGCGGGGGCTCATCATGTACGACAGGGCCTGCGTCCAGGTCGCCCGCGGATCGTAGGCGGGCAGCTCCATCTTCTTGACCGTCATGGCCGCTTCGGGATGGCCGTACTGCTGCGCCAGCCGCCACGCGCCCAGGGCGACGGCCTGGCCGATCCCGGTGTTGTCGGCGGCGGCCTGCACGAGCGGGACAAGGCATCCGGCGTTGCCGAACACCGGCGCCCCGTGCTGCGCGACGAACGGCTCGGCTTCCGCAATGAGGGCGGCTTCGGCTTCGGTGCGCTCGGCCGGGGCGGTCGCATCGACCTTCTCGTAGATCTCCATCAGGGCCGCGATCGAGCCACCGATGGAAATCGTGTCAAAGCCGTATCGGTTGCAGAGGTAGTTGGCCTCGGTGACGACCTCCAGGTCGTAAATGTGGAGGTTGGCCCCGAGCAGGGAGACGGTCTCGAACTCCGGGCCTTCGCCGCTGGAGACGGTCTGGCCTTCTTCATCGACGATGTGCGTGACCCGCGTGCAGGCGATGGGGCACTGGCGACAGGCGCCGCCTCGGACCTTGACGCGGTCGTGATGCAGGAACGCCTCGCCCTGGATCTTCGCGAGGTCCGATTCGTCGTGGCAGTTGTCCAGGAAGTTCCGGTGCAGCAGCTCGTCGTACTGGGCGAGCATGCCCATCAGGCCGTTGGTGCCCATCGACGAGAGAATGCCGAACTGCTTCTTCGACTTGGTGATCTTCCCGACGCGGAGCTTGGCCATCGCCTTGTACACCGAGCCGGAGATGTTCTTAATGTCCAGTCCGGCGGGATTGTGGACGGCGACGGGAATCTCTCCGCGCACCGCGACGGCGAGAAGGTTCTTCGAGGCGAAGACGGCCCCGCCGCCGCCTCGCCCGAGGGCCCGGCCCCGGTCGTTGATGATGCACGCGATAGGCGACAGACTCCTGCCCGCCGCCCCGACCGTCATGACCTTGTGCTTGTCGCTGGTGGCGGCCTGGATCGCGTCGGTGACCGCATCCACGTCGGCCAGGTCGACCTGCGGCGCCGGTTCCAGACGCGCGCCGTCTTCGTCGATGACCAGGAGGGTCAGGTCGTCGGCCCGGCCCGTGACTACCAGGGCGTCGTAGCCGGTCTTCTTGAACTCCACGCCCCATTTGCCCCCACTGTTGGACGAGCCGATCCCGCCGGTCAGCGGCGCCTTGAACGCCACGTGGATCCGGGAGGCCGTCGGCGCGGTCGTGCCCGTCATCGGCGAGGTGGCGAACACCAGGGCGTTGTCTTCGCCCAGGGGATCGGTGTCCTTGATCGGATCTCCCTGGGCGATTCCCGTTCGCTGCAATTGCGAGAACAGCAGGGCCACCGCCATGGCGCGCCCGCCCACGAACATCTCCCGCAGGTCTTGGGTCAGGGGCGTCTCACGGATGGACTGCTCGGACAGGTCCACCTCGAGAATGCGTCCCGCGTATCCGTTGTTCGTTTCGTCGTTCATGTCTTGCTGCTCTTCAATGCGTCCTGATTACGTCCAAGGAGGCCTCGTTGCCCCGTCGGCACGATGCCCCTACGGACCGCCCCAGACACGATAGCCCATCAAGAGGATCCTCTCAAGACAAATCTTCCATCCGGGTCAGCGGGGGTGCGGTCGGCTGAGAGTGGCGGTTTTCATGCGACTCGGCGGGCGGATCGCTTTCGGCGGGCCTGCCAGGCCAGGACGTCGGGGCCCCAGCGGCCAAACTCGCGGCGATAACGCCCGTCCCGCACGGCGCACCGGATCCGGAGTAGCGATTGGATCCCCGACGAATGCCACCGCATCCCGGCTTGTTTGCACCGGGTCTGGACCAGCGTTTTACATTGGGCCTCGACCTCCCCGCTGCCGATGGGAAGGCCCATTGTCTCATAGCGAGGGTAGTCCATTCGCTCACGGTTGTTCGTCAGATACGTCACCAACTCATGCTTGGCCTTGCGACGTTTGGTCGAGCGGCGCGGATTCAAGGCCTCAACGCGTTGCAAGGCCATCGTCACCTGGCCGGCCCGAAGCGTCCCGCAAACGGCCAACGCCCACTGTCGGGCCTCCTGGCGGCCTTCGCCGAAGAATACCGCGGCGCATTTGTTGACGTGCTCACAGACGTGCCAGAAGTCCACGATCCGTATTGCCGTCGGGAAGCGGCGTTC
>CAZVEV010000389.1:0-4900 GCA_964625865.1 uncultured Planctomycetaceae bacterium
CGGCGATGGTGCGGGCGATGCGGAGGACCTTGTCGTGGGCGCGGGCGGACAGGCCCAGTTCGCCCATGGCCTGCTTGAGCAGGGCCTCGCCGGCGGCGTCCAGCGTGCAGAACGTCCGCGTCTGGCGCGAGGACATGGTGGCGTTGGTGGTCGTCGCACCGTCCGAAGCCGCCCCGTCGAATCGGGCGCGTTGGGCGGTACGGGCGCACATCACCTGGGCGCGCATGTCGGCTGACGACAGACCGTCATGCTCGGACCGCAACTGGCGCCAGGGGACGGGGGGCACTTCGACGTGGATGTCGATCCGATCGATCAGCGGGCCCGAGACGCGACCCATGTAACGCTCAACGGCGTTGGGCGTGCACTTGCAGGTGGTCTTGGGGTGTGTAGCGTACCCGCATGGGCATGGCTATACGGAGTTGCACTCATCGGGGAGATGCCCAGATCACGCAGCGCTGCGAGTATCGAACGCGGATCGATCAGGACGCCGCTGACCGGGCCAGCCACTACGGACTTGCGTGGGTCCAGAAGAACCTCACGTTCTTCTTCCCATCGCTCTGCGTCCCACGGCTGCCCGGCTTCTGCTGCGCGCTCTGCTGCGCTGTCGATGTCATGCACGATCAAAGGTTCTTGGCTCTGACCAGCAATCGACCAAGAGCAAGCTTGGTCATCCGAAGTGTCTCCAGGTTACCGTCGATCTTCGCTGCCAGTTCATTCAGTCCGTCAATGTCAGTCAGTCGGTGCGTGCCGGGCTGTCTCCGCGTCCGGCGCCGTGATCTGGTCTGGGGCTTCGTCATCGCTCTGTTCTTTCTGCTGCCGGGCAGCGTTTCGCAGGTGGCTTGCCAGCCCATTATATAGGTTGGGATGAAAGGGCATTCTTCTTCGCCACACGGGAAGCACGAAGCGCGGAGGCAACGCTGGACAGAGACGGTTGACAGCGAACCGCCTCGCCGCGGATAATCCGGGGCACCAAACCGGCAAGGCAATTCGCGGGGCCGGGGAAAGGGCAAGACATGACGAGGCGGCTGGATTCGTCAACCTGCCTGTTGACACGTTGCATACAGGGCAGGATAATGTCGGGGAAGATAGACACTCGGTTACAGAACCGAGGCATCGTGAAGGGCTACGTGTTTTGTGCGAGAACGTCAGCATGAACGATATGTGTGAGAGAGAGACTCCAACCGACCACAACACCCCCCGCCATTGCCCTGACCAGCTTGTCTCGCCGTGCTCGACGACAACCTGCATGACATTTCGTCGCGTGACTAAGAAGGCCAGCGTCTCGCTGCGCAGAACCGAGAGTGTTGCCTGCTGCTTCACCTCTGGCTCCGGTGTGAGGTCGGCAAGACTGGGCATGAAGCGAGGCGCCAGCCAGGCCAAGAGCCCGGCGAGCAGAATGATCCAGAGAAGCCCGGTGATTACTTTCGCCCCGGGCAGGCGTTCGATGTTGTGCATGTAGCGGCTCCTGAGAGAAGCCCGGGGCTGCTGTGTCAGCAGCTCGCGAACCGGGCGAGGATGATGATGAACAGCAAGGTCACGATCACGACGGACGTCCCGCCATCACGCATCTGTCAGTCCTTTCAGTCGGTTGGTGTGAGTGTTGTTTCCCGTGGTGGTCATTCGGGTCGTGTGGTGACAGGCTCTGGCATGCACAGCCTGCTCTCGAGCCACTCACGTTCCGCGGACAAGGCCTCGCTGCGGAGTGTGAACGGCCCCAGCACGGGACCGCCAACAGGGTTGAGATCAGCCCACCACCGCCCTGCCGCATCGGGTTCGACGTGACTGGCACGGACGATCTCCAGATACCCCAGGTCGGCCAGGTTGATGGTTTCGTCGTAGTGGAACGTCACCACCCCCCTGCCGTTGACCACGAGGATCATCAGCCCGACCTCGGCTTCCTGCCCCGCAGCACTCGCCGGCGGGGGCGGTCGACCATGAGGCCCTCGAGCTGCGATCCGACGGCCGACAACTGCGTGGCGATCTTCTGGCGAAGACCGTTCTGATCCCGAAGGTGATCCGGCCGGATTCCCCGCATGGCGTTCTGGGCGGTTTCCACGAGCCGGTCGAGCTGCTCTGACGAGTGCACGTTCAGCGACCGAAATCGTTCGAAGAACGCGTGGAGGTTCTTGACCGCGCTGTCGCGGAAGACCTTCGGTTTGCCGTCATCGCTACCGCTGAGCCGCTCAACGAGGTGCCCGACGAGCTTGTCGAACTCGCTGACGAAGGCATCCTCGGCCAGGGACACCGCCTGCTCGAAGCGAGCGACCATGCGACGTCGCTGCTGCTCGTAAAGCTGGGGGTCCAGTCGCAGAAGGTACTGCGGGGGCTCCGTGCTCGGGAAGTCCACATCGAACGTGAACAGCCCCCGCAGCGTGGCCGGGTAGTCGCCAGCGTTGTACAGGCTGCCGAGGCGGTCACGGGCCGCATCGCGAAGCTGGTCGTACTTGCGATCGAGTGTGCCCACGGCCTCGGCCAGCTCCGTGTGTAGCAAGCGCATCTGGTCGGTGAAGCCAGGGATGCGATCACGCCGGATCAAGCGATGCCCGCCTCCGGGTACGGCAGCGTCACACCCCTCCAGTGGGCCAGCACCCGCGTGCGGACGGCCGTAACGGACTTGAATGCGGGGTGCCTGGTGTCCAGAAGCTTCTTCGCGGCCGAGAGGTATCCCCCCTCGGCTCCGAACGTGTCAGCCGCCCGGGCCTTCTGGTCGGGCGTCAACGTCTTGCGAACGCCGAACCAGGTGAAGCTGACCCGCACGGCCGCCGTCGTGGCCTGAAGGTGTTCAGCGATGTCGGCGGGCGCAGACACATCCTGCCTTGAGATCGTATCGGTGGTCATGTTGTGTCTCCGTATGACTGGTGTTAGTGGTCAGATTCGTATGCGTGAACAGGTAGGCCATGGCCAGGAGAACGGTGTCAACAGCAACAGAAGAAAGGAAGCCCCCAGATCAGACGCCGGACCACCCGCCACAAGACTCCTGCCCACCCCAAGCTGCCGCAAAGCGGCTTGGTTCAACGCTGCGGATCACGCGCGGCCCTAAGCCGTCGCGTGCATCCGTCTTGTTGGGCACGTCCACAATCTCATTTCGTCCGCCATGCGTCATCCTTCGCCAGCACGGACTTCGGCCCGTTGCCGTCAAGCCAGACTCTAGCCGCGGCATTCTTGAGCAAATATGCGTCCCAGAAGGCAGTGGTCATCGCCAGGATGACCCGATGGTGATTCGGATTGCGCGGTTCTGTATCACCCGGCAGCGCGCGGTCCGTAAAAGCGGAATGCTCGGCCCCGTGAAGAACCAGCTCATACTTGCAGCCGGGCGGTAGGGCAGGGAACACTGCAAGGCGGGACTTCATGTCGGCGTGGCCTATCGCGGCGGTGTCTTTTGTCCCGGTCATCAGCAGCCAGGGCAGCGAGACTTTTCCGAACGCTTCTTTCGGCGTCCCGCGACGCGGGCTACTGGGGCTCATAATGATTGCCGCACCAATGCGTGCATCGGTGAACATGGCCCTTCCGCGCGCGAAGAGCTGCCCGCTTACCGCCTGCGTGGTCACGGCCCCGAACGAATGTCCCGACATGCCGACGCTCTTCAGGTTCAGCTTGCGGGCCAACAGATGATCGTTGGTCCCGTTCCAGCGCTCAAGTTGATCCAAGACCGCCGGGACATCCTGCACGCGTAACATGAAGTTCTTGCCACTCGCAGCGTTCCGCATGGCCTGCATCCGCCGGCCCACCGGTTTGCCCTTCCACACGGCGGTGTCGCTTCCCGGATGCTGGAGGAAGACGGCGAAGTAGCCGCGGCTCGCCCAGTGCTTTCCCAGATAAGCGCTCCCTTCGCGGGAACCACCCAATCCGTGACTGAAAAGCACAACTGGAGCAGGAGACTTCGCCGGACAAAGGTAGACGCGGATGGGTACGTTCCGTTTCCTTGCTTTGTCATGAACCGTGAGGTCAACCTTTTGCGGCGTTTCGCGTACGGATACCGCAAGGGGATCGTAAGGCTCGGCAGCGTCTGCCCCCGCAGCACTCAGCAGACACATTACGGTCACAAGCCTCGAAAGTCGGCGCTTGCTGTTTGTCATTGCGGTATCGTCCCTTCGCCTCACGTTCCCGGTCAGTTGCATGGCCGGACCATCCGACCACATGGTCAGTATCCCGCGCCACGCTCGACCATGTCAACTGCAGGGGGTGGTTATCGGCGGGTAGGGAACGACGGCGAAGAAGACGCCAACGGCCCTGCCGCACGCCAAGATCGGTCAGTTGGTCGAGACATCCCGGGCAACGCGGCGTCTACGCCCCCTGGTCTTGTTTTGACGCGTGTATACTCCAGACCTGTAGCTGCACAGACAGCGCCCTGAAGCCCAGGTCCGCAGGCGATCGACGGCCTCGGCTGCTGTGACCGCCACGGGCACGACGTTCTTGGCGGCCTCGACAAAGGACACGTCCAGCAGCTTGGCCAAACGGCAGCAACTACGGATCTCCGCCCCCGTCCAGTCCGTGTCAGACGGCCGCTTCTGGCCGGCATCGATGCCGAACCGTTCGACGTACATCTTCCAGATGGCCTCTTTCTCCGCGGCTGACGGCAGGTCCAGGAAGAACACGGCGTCGAATCGCTCAGCCCGACTGAACTCCGGCGGCAGCTTGCTGATGTCGTTGCACGTGCCGATGAAGAACACGTCTGTCTCGTGGTCCGACAGCCAGGTCAGCAGCGATCCGAACAGACGGGCCGAGACACCGCTGTCGGTCTGACCGCTGGATGCCGAGCCGGCCAGGGCCTTCTCGATCTCATCGACGAAGAGCACGCAAGGTGCCATCGCGTCGACGATCCGCAGGGCCTGGCGAACGTTCGCTGTAGGATAGACTGCAGGCGAGTTACTCACCGGGGGTGAGCACTTTTCCCACAGTC
>CAZVEV010000390.1:0-4837 GCA_964625865.1 uncultured Planctomycetaceae bacterium
GGGCCGCCCTCCTCGCCCCCCGGCCTGCCTGCGGGGGGGGGGGGGCCCGCCTCACACCCCCCCGGCCCCCGACCTGCGGGGCGGGGCCTCGAAAGGAACACCATGAGAAGACTCATCAGCGTACTGATCGTACTCGTATGCGTCAGTTCGACCGCCTGGGCCGCCAAGCCCGCGCCGCCGAAAGCTACCCCGGCCGCAGCGCCGAAGATCCAACCGCCCTGGCCCGGGAAGAAAGGCCGTGACTTTACCGGCGGGTTCGCCCAGTACAGTTTCAAGATGGACGGGATTCACTGCATCGTCGTGACGCCCAAGACCGTCGCGCCGGGCAAGCCGTGGATCTGGCGGGCGCGATTCTTCGGCCATCAGCCCCAAGCCGACGCCGCACTGCTGGGCAAGGGCTTCCACGTGGCGTACTGCAACGTGGGCGGGCTGTTCGGCAGTCCCGCCGCCGTCGCGCGGTGGAACAGGTTCCACGCGTACCTCACCGGGAAGCACGGCTTTTCGAGCAAGCCGGCGCTGGAGGGCATGAGCCGCGGCGGGCTGATCATCTACAACTGGGCGGCCGCCAACCCGAAGAAGGTCTCCTGCATCTACGGCGATGCGCCCGTGTGCGATTTCAAGAGTTGGCCCGGCGGGAAGGGCAAGGGCAAGGGCGGCGGGGGGACGTGGCAGCAGTGTCTCAAGGCCTACGGCCTGACCGAAGCGGAGGCGATGGCGTACAAGGGCAACCCCATCGACAACCTCAAGCCGCTGGCCGACGCGAAGATCCCCCTGCTGAACGTCTGCGGCGACGCGGACCCGGTCGTCCCGATGGCAGAGAACACGAGCATCCTGGCCGAGCGCTACCGGAAACTCGGCGGGACGATCACCGTCATCGCCAAGAAGGGCGTCGGCCATCACCCCCACAGCCTCAAGGACCCCAAGCCGATCGTCGACTTCGTCCTGAAGCACACGCCCAAGCAGACGGGGAAATCCCGCTGATCCGGGGCGGCGAGTCCTGCCCCGTGCGCCCCACCGACCGTGCCCCTCGTTTAGCCGTCGATCGTCAGATCGACGTTCGTGTGCGTGCCGCCGCTTGGCGCAACGAGTCAGGGCGCAGCCCACGCCACCCCCGCGTGCGTATAATTACCGTGACAGGATCGGTTTGGGCCGCGGCCGAAGCGGAGTAGGGCCGGGCAGTTCTTTGGCAGCCGCACCGTCGACGTGGAGGCAGCAATGGCCGAACAGGACAAACGCAGTGAACCGCGCCCGGACGACATGGGCGCCCGCAAGTCCAACGAACAAGACGACATGCCGCCGATCGAGATCGACAGCGAGCAGGTGGATTACGTCGTCGACAGCGAACACCTGAGAGGCTGCCCCAATCTCGCCCTCGTCGAGCATGCCGACGAGTTCGTCGAGTCCCTCAAGCAGATCCGCGGCGAGGAAGGCATCCAGCCGTAACGTCGTCCGCCCGGCCGGACCCTCCAGCACGCACGAGGCCGCGGCCCAAGCGACGATCTCCCGGCCGAGGGGGTACGGGGCGTCTTTGGTTCCGGCACGCGGCTAGAGGGCGTCTATGAGGCTTGGCCGGCATGTCGGGGGAGCAATTGGAGGCCTTGCCGCCGACCCCGCGTGCGGATTCCGGCTGTGGCTTGGGCTAAGCCCCGGCATGATAAGAAGAAGCGGCCGGTGAGGTCTCGCCGCTGACGTATCCCCCCTCCTGCGCGAGGTTGTTGGCCGACTTGACATGCCCATGCTGTCGTGGCATGCTTGATCGATACTGTGCCCGCCAGATACTGGAGGGCCCTGCCGGCCTGCGCGGCGAGGAGACCAGCATGACAGTCAGCCCCGTTATACGGACCGTCCTTCTTACAGCACTCGTCGCCTGCATCGCCTCGGCGGCGGTGGCGGGCGACTGGCCCCAGTGGCGCTACGGCCCGGGGCGCGGGGCGGCGTGTCCCGACGACCTGCCGGCGGAGATGCAGTTGCTCTGGACGCGCAAGGCGGCGCCGGCGGCGCCGGCCTGGCCAGCGAGCCAGTATAAGCTGCAGTTCGACGCCGTCTATCAGCCGGTGGCGGCGGGCAAGCGGCTGTTCGTCGGCTCGAACGTCAGCGATCGCGTGACGGCCTACGCGACCGACAGCGGGAAGGAGATCTGGCGGTTCTACGCCGAGGCCCCCGTACGCTTCGCCCCGGTGGTGCACAAGGACACAGTGATCTTCGGCTCCGACGACGGGTGGGTCTACGCCCTGGCGGCGGGTGACGGGAAGGTCAAGTGGCGTTTCCGGGCGGCCCCGCGGGAACTGCGGGTGGTGGGCAACAAGCGTCTGACCAGCGCCTGGCCGGTCCGCGGCGGGCCCGTGCTGGTCGATGGCAAGGTGTACACCGCGGCGAGCATCTGGCCCTTCATGGGCGTCTTCTACTATTGTCTCGACGCCGAGACGGGCCGGGTCGTCTGGTCCAACAGCGGCGAAAGCGCACGCTGGACGGTTCATCCGCACAGCACGCCGGCGTTCGCCAGCGTCGCCCCGCAGGGGTACTTCGCGGTGGCCGGCGCGGACCTGGTGGTCCCGGGCGGTCGGTCCACGCCGGGCGTGTTCGACCTGGCGACGGGCCAACTGCGGTTCTTCCGGTACGACAAGCGCCTCGGCGGGGCGGCGATCTGGACCGGCGGGGAGTTCTTCTTCTCGCGAGGCACTGGCTATCATCGCGAGAAGGGCACATCAGTCCTCGGGCCGACCGCCGCCGTCATCGACGGCCGGACGCTCTACGGGCTGATGGACCCGGCCCTGATGAAGAAGATCGGGATGACCAAGGCGGCCCCGGTCCTCGCGGCCCGGACGCTCAAGAGCGTGGTCAAGGAGTACGTGACCGTCGACAAGCGGGGCAAGAAGCGCAAGGGCAAGGGGCTGTTCTTCGAAACAGAGTGGAACGCCAGCGTACCGGGCCTGACCGGTGTGATGATCAAGGCGGGGGGGCGGCTGTACGGCACGTGCGAGGGCGGCGTCTGCGCGGTGGACCTTCCGGCCAAGGACGGCGCCGCCCCCGCGTGGCGGGCGGACGTCGACGGGACGCCTCGGACCATGCTGGCCGCCGACGACAAGCTGCTGGTCGTGACCGCCGAGGGGACGATTCACTGCTTCGGTGCGGGCACCGGGCGGCCGACCGTCCACGGGTTGGACCGGAAGGTCCTCGCCGGCGAGACGGCCCCCTGGTTCGACCGCGCCAAGCGGCTGATTGCGAATGCCCCGATCAAGACCGGCTATGCGGTGGTCCTCGGCGCCGGATCCGGCGCCCTCGTGCGTGAACTGCTCGCCCAGTCGCGCCTGGACCTGATCGTGATCGAGCCCGACGCCGCCAAGGCCGGCGCCCTGCGACGGACGCTCGACGCGGCCGGCGTATACGGGAAGCGTGCGGCCGTGGTGGTGGGCAACCCGCTGGACTACCCGCTGGCGCCGTACATCGCGGGCCTGATCGTCTCGGAGGATCCGAAGGCGGTGGACCTGACGGCGAAGACGCTCACGAAATCAAAGCGCCTGCTCAACGCCCTGCGCCCGTACGGCGGGACGCTGCATCTGGCCGAAACGACGAGCGACGTAGCGGCCGCAGTGGCCGCGTCGGGCGTCAAGACGCTTTCGGTCACCACGCACGACAAGCACGTGGCGATCCGGCGGGTCGGTCCGCTCCCGGGCTCGGACGTCTGGAGCCACCAGTACGGCGACGTGGCCAACCAGGTCGTCAACGCCGATTCTCTCGTCAAGCTGCCCCTGGGCGTGCTCTGGTACGGCGGGCCTGCCAACGACAAGGTCCTGCCGCGTCACGGGCACGGTCCCTCGCCGCAGGTTGCCGGTGGGCGCCTGGTCATCGAAGGGCCCGACATGCTCCGCTGCATGGACGTGTATACGGGCAAGGTCCTGTGGGAACGCGACCTGCCCGGCGTGGGGGAGTACTACGACTACACGGGCCACCAGGCCGGCGCGGGGGCTATCGGCAGCAACACCGTCACGCTGGGCGATGCGGTCTACGTTGTTCACGAGCGCCGCTGCCTCAAGCTCGACCCGGAAACCGGCAAGACGCTCAAGGAACTGACCTTGCCTGCCGAAACAGCCGGGAAGGCCCCGCACTGGGGCTATATCGGCGTCAAGGGCGACCTGCTGATCGCGGGGATTGCCCCGATGGCCGTCGGCCACGGCATGCTGAACGTCACCCGCCTGATCCGCCCGCACACGACGTGGCAGTACCTGGCGGGGGGCGCCCATGCGCCGGACGGCTGGACGAAGATCGACTTCGACGCCGACGGCTGGAAGAGCGGCCCGGCGGGGTTCGGCTATGGCGATGACGACGACCGGACCGTCCTGGGCGACATGCGGGACAACTACACGACGGTCTACATCCGCAAGACGTTCGACGGCGCGGCGCTGAAGGAAGCGACGGGGCTGGCGCTGGTGATGAGCTACGACGACGGGTTCATCGCGTATCTCAACGGCGTGGAGGTCGTCCGTGCCGGCGTTGCCGGCGGGCGTCAAAGGGCTGTAGGCCGAGCAGCCGAAGATACGATCCTTATCGAACACGCCGCCGACTCCCTCCAGCATGCTCTTTTTGACCTCGACGCCGTCGCCGACGTTGTCGAACACGAGCACCACGCGCGCCTCGGTGCCGCCCAGGGTCTCTTTCGCCTGCTTGGCCGCTTCCTGGCCGGCGGCCCGGGCGTCTGATTTTTCGCTGGCGCCGATGCCGATCCGGATGGCGGTCGACTTGCACGAGGCAGTGCCGAGCACGGCGGCAAGGCCGGCCAAAGCCGCAAGGGTAGTTGATCTCAACGGTATCATCATGTGCTACTCCATATTGGTGAGAG
>CAZVEV010000391.1:0-4796 GCA_964625865.1 uncultured Planctomycetaceae bacterium
GACCCCATTTTCAACCCGCCCGTGTTCCTACACTTCCAGAACGTCGCTGAGAGTAAGAGGCGAAAACCCTCCTGGAACTCCACGGATGTTGGGTCTGGCGTACGTGAGGTCGCCGTGTTGGTCTCTTCCTCCGTCTTCCCGAGGAACAGGCCAAGGAGGCTGTCTTCGTTGTGTGGTGCTCTGTGAGTTGTCCAGAAGGTCTTCTTCCATGGAGCTACCTTTGGTCGCCAGCAGAGATAGGCTGCAAGAGCCAGAACAAAGGGAAGTAGTACAAGACCAATACCGAAGTTCGGCCAGAAACTGGAATCCTTATACTCAAATTTAGCGAAAACAGCATATCCAAACGGCACGAGTAATGACGCCACCGAGAACATCACTCCCCATGCAGTGAGAGACCGCTTGGTGACAGTCTTGGTCGTTTCACGCCGTCTTGCGAGCTCGTCCTTGCGCTTGTTCCAGAAGGTGAGGCTGTCCTTCCCCGATATCCACTCCTCCCTTTTCAAGAATTCAATCAGCCGCTCCATGAAGCTGCGACGCAAGCAGTCGCTTTCATGAGCCCACGCATCGAAGACAAACAGCTTCGTCTGTCGGCTATCTCTATACCGCTTGCGTAGTAGCTCGATGACCGTGGACTTCCCACTCCCCCATCTTCCTTCAAGAGCAATGGCCTTAGGCTCTTGAGTGGAATCGACAAGATCCCCTATCGCTGCGGCCACACTACTATGTGTGCCGAAGGCATCTTGCGTTGCTGGTTCGTCTGAAAGCAGCACCGTCCTGAACACGCCCATATCGCTACTCTCACCCATGGTTCTGCTCCTGTGCTTCAACAGGTTTGATCGGGACGGTTAGACATCGTTCCGGCCCTCTTCTACGTTCACGCGAGACCATATGAGCACCCATCTTGTAGCCGTAACTAGCAGCGAGTAGCAAGTCCAACCAGTCTCAGTAGTGCCGCACGGGTCATATCGTTGCCAATCCTTGGAGCATCATCTCGCTCCATGCATGAACTGGAATACCATTGCCACTCAGGAATCCCGGGGACAGCATACTGTTTTCTCCGCGTAGCATCGCGTTCACACGGGTTGCACGCGCTGTTGCCTGAGGGCGAAGATCAGGTGTCGGTCTCCTGTCCACCGGGAAGGGGGTCAACCTGCCTGGGGAGCTTCTTCTTCTCGGAATCGAGCCTGCGCTGGACCTTTTTGACGTCTTCGGCCGGCGGAAGGGCTTCCGGGACAATCCCGCGACTTACCAGGAGTTGGCGGACCTCCTGATTGTTCTTCACGTGCTCCCCGCTGATGCCGCGTTCCGTTCGCAGATCGTTCTGCTTGACGTTGAAGTTGGTGATCTCGTTGGCGAAGTCCTTGGCCTTGATCGTGATTGTCGGGAGGAAGTCGGCCAGCGGACGGCTCTTCGGGACGGCCAGCGTGGCTTTCATGTCCCGCGTCGTGCACCCTCCGAAGAGCGCCTGGTCGCCTTTGCTGCGGATGCGGCCGAAGCTCTGATTATCTCCCAGGCGGTCGAAGATGATCCCGGACAGTTCCTTCTCCGACTTGGTGAGCTTCTTTCGGGCCCCGACACGCTCAGCTTCGGCCAGACGCTGCTCGATGATCTCCTGTCTGCGGGTCTGGACCGCGAAATACGTCTGGGCGAAGGCGACCGGGTCCTTGGACGGGTCGCCGTTCTGCGCGATCAGGTAACACGCATAGCGGGTCAGGGCGATATCCTCGATTTCCCGCGTGGCGCCCGATCCGAGGTCGACCATTTTGCGCGCGCGCGCAAAATGGTCCCGTGGATCAGAACCGGAGTTGTCACAAGCTGTTATGGCTCTGTCAACTACCGACGAAAACGTCCGCCACTGCTCGTAGCCCAGCAACGCCTGAAGATCGCGAGCGCACCAGTACTCTACCCCGCTGTCGTCGTGCTGGTGGACTATCGCCTCGAAACGTGAATGCAGTTGGACGATGATCTCCTTATCCATATTATGCTCCAACAGTTACGGAACGCTTGTCGCCCAAGACGCCGGTGCTCACGTCCTTGTGCCTGGCGAAGAGGGCACTGGAGATGCGTTCGAGGTGGCCCGTCACCACGCCGCGCGGTGCGGCAGCTTTCTTTCCCTTTTCAGCCATCGGTTTGCGTGCCCCTGTGACACAGATCTCTGAACGCCCGGAGGATACGCGTTGGCTGACGGCCGAGTCAATACATTTTCCGTTGTCCATTTCCGGTTCGCCCGGCGGGCCGGTCGGCGTCTCTGTCCCTTCACAAGCCAAGTGGTGCGCACGGGGGCGATTTCGGGACATTCGATTGTAGATCTACGATTGAACGGAGAACGAGTCAAAGGTTCCAGGTTGAAGGCCCATCGATTGTAGATTGCTTGCCCTGAGCCCCGTCGAAGGGACGATTTACGAATGACGATTGAACAACAAATCCATTGAATCTGCGTCATCTGCGAAATCTGCGGCTAACTCCGGCCCTATCGATTTACGATTTCAGATCTTAGATTTACGATTGTCAGAGAACTGCCGGCCGTGGCCCTATTCCCTACCCCCTATACCCTATCTCCTGCCGGTACTGCCTACTCCCTTCTCCGCCGCTTCCGGCGGAGCAGTCAAGAAAGAGACTCAGTTTGAGACCCCTGAAAAACGCGGCGGACAGCGCGGTTGGCGCGCGCCAGCCGTCAGCCGGCCGGCGGGTTAAGTTGCGGGTCGGGCGGGGCTGACGGAGGTTATGCATTGCCGAAGGGTTGCCACGCCGCGGCGGATGGCATAGGGAGACTGGAGTGTTGACAAATCGCCTCCAGCGCGCCAGCCGGCGCCAACCGCGCGCGGCTCGGCGGTGTTCGGGACTATCCAGCTTTTGGGTCGACGACGGAGACGACGCGACGGGGGGGGCTATTCGCCGGCCAGGGCGGAGGTCGACGTGGGGGTCAGGATGGGGAAGGTCGCCCCGCCGGCGGGGAAGGCGACCACGCGGGGGCTGCGGCGGGGCAGGAGGGCGTCGACGGCGGCGTAGGCGGACGTCAGGTCGCCGACGATCTCGATGCCGGGCAGGTGCAGGCCGGTCTCATGCAGCGTGGGGGCGAACATGACGATCGGGTTGCGGTACAGCGTTCGGGCGGCCAGCAGGAAGTAGGGGTCCGCGTCGCGGGCCAGGCCCGGGGCGAGGCGGCGTGTCAGGGAGCAGATGGCGTCGGGCCCGAGCATGCGGACGATGCGTCGGGTCCAGACCGGCCCCAGCGGCCAGGGGGGCAGGCGCATGTCGCGGACGCCGATGGTGGTGTCGGCCAGGCAGAGGATGACCCCGCCGGGGCGGACGGCGTGGCGGGTGTTGGCGACGGCCTTGAGGGACTGGCACAGGTCGAAGTTTCGGGGGTAGGCGTTGGTGATCAGCACGTCGGCCGGCGCGGTGGTCACCACGCCGCAGGCGACCGAGCACTGCTTGGCGAGCATGCGCTGGGTGGGGATCATCTCGCCAGCGGCTATCGCGGCAGGCTGGCCGGCCGGGTCGAGGAGGTACTGGATGGCGAAGGACGCCCCGCAGCGCTGGTCGAGCAGGACGCCGGCGGCATCGATGACGGCCCGCTGGGGGTTGGCGGCGGCCTCGGTGCCCACCATCTGCTGTTCGCGCCTGCCCATGCCGAGGCGGCTGAGTTGTCGGACGGTCTGGATGGCCGAGCAGCCGGGCACGAGGAGTCGGTATCCCCCGCCGAAGCCGGCCTGGAAGTGCGGACTGACCGACGAGACGAGGATGCGCAGATCGGCCTGGGCGACCCCGCGGTCGATGCGGAGGTCCACCTTGCCCACCGAGCCGACGCGGACGAAGCCGTCGGTGCTGGCGCACTGGTTGCACCGCCAGCGGACGGACTGCCCGGCCTCGCCGAGTGCGGCCCGGGCCTGGTCGCGGAGCATCGGCGGGTGCATGCCCGTGGCGAAGACGATCTCGACGTCGCCGTCGTCGATGCCCGCGAACCGCATCTCGCGGAGGATGCGATCGAGGATGGTCGCCAGGGGTCCGCCGCGCGTGACGTCCTCGACGACGATCGCCACCCGCCCGCCGGCCCGCGCCCGCAGCAGCTTGCCCAGCGACGGCCCCGTGCCCGGCTGGGCCAGCACGGCCGCCAGGCGCTGCGGCCAGTCGTCGGGCGCCGCGTTCATCTCGACCTGCGCCACCTGCTGGAGCACCCAGTGGTTCGGCAGGGCCAGTCTCAGTTGTTTGCCGCGCCACGGCACGGACAGGTCGGCCATCTACGGTCCTTTCTCAACGCGTCGCCCCGCGTCGTCCGGCCGGTCGGTCCGCCGCGCGAGGCGCGTGGGCCGACCCGACGACGGTGCGGGTAAGCAGATATCGTCGTCATCCGCCCCCCCGCAACGCAAGCGATTTTTCGCCGCCCCGGTCCGACCGCTCCCCCGCGGACCGGCGCTACGTCCCGGCCAAGCCCTCCAGCCGCCCCGTAGCCGCACGCCGCGATCCTACCCACCCCTTACCCCCTCGGCCCGAAGATCGTCGCTCAGGCCGCGGCCTCGTGCGTGCCAGGGGCCCCGGCTGACCTCGGGACCGCGCGCCGTCCTCGGACCTGCACCAACCCGACCACGCATCCTGAGCAGCGACACCGTCAACGCCGACCACTCCGACCGCACCTGGCCATCGTCACCCCTCCGGCCGTTGACCTTCAACCTTCAACCTGGAACGTTGGACCGTCTTCCTTCCAATCTAAGATCTAAGATCGTCAATCTACAATCGATCGGCCTGCTACGAAAATACACGCCTACGCAGCGGTGGTGGCTGCATGTAACTCAACG
>CAZVEV010000392.1:0-4789 GCA_964625865.1 uncultured Planctomycetaceae bacterium
GACCGACCCAGACGAGGCAGCACAGTTCGTCCGCGAGTCCGGGGGCGACGGCCTGTTTGTCGATCAGATGCACGGGTTCTCCTGGCTGCGTGAAGATCGCGAGGAGGAAGTGGCTGAAGCCCAGGCCCTGATGATGCGTATGGCCAAAGAGGCCATCGGCGCGGACAAGATGCTGCTGCTGAACAACGCCGCGGACATCCCGGAGCTCTTCGAGATCGGCGACGCCTTCATGTTTGAGCACTACAAGCCCGAGCTGCTCGCGAAGGAGGAGATCGTCAACGACTGGGCCCTGATGAAGCAGGTTGCCGATGCCGGCAAGATAAGTGTTTGGCGGATCGGCGTCGAAGTGGACCAGATTGCGCAGGCAAGGAAAGCAGAAGGGCAGGAGATGACGCCTGAGTTCTTTGCGGACCTTTCTAAAAAAAGAATCACCTACTACCTGGCCACCTTCCTGGCCGGCGCCCAGGAGCAGAGCTACCTCCAATACGGGTGGGGCTGGAATCTCTACACGGGTCCGCTCTGTGACTATCCCGAACTGCGACAGCCGATCGGCAAGCCGCTGGGCGAGGCAACCCGCGAAACCCAGGATGGCTGGGTCTTCCGGCGCGCCTTCGAGCATGTGGACGTGATGGTGGATATCGAGAAGGGCGAAGGAACGATCACGCGAAAGTAGGCATTCAACCCAAAGAGGTATTTAAACATGTCCCTGGAAGGTAAGCAGGCTTCCCGTAAACCCAACATCATCTACATCTACGCCGATGATCTCGGTCGCGGCATGTTGAGCTGCTATGGGCAGGAGCACTTCAAGACGCCCAATATCGACCGGCTCGCGGCGGAAGGAACACGCTTCAACAACGCCTACGGCTGTGCGGTGTGTGCGCCGGCGCGGGCCAGTCTGCTGACCGGCTACCATGACTGCCACGCGGGCGCCTGGAGCTATACCGCGGCAGGGATCTACAAGGAGCTCTCAACGGGGGGCCGTGGCTATGATGAGATCCGGGAACTGATCAACAACACCAGTTTCAACGAGCGCTCAGACGAGGTCTTCCTGCCTCATATCGCCAGGCAGGCGGGACTGGTAACCGGCCAGATTGGCAAGCTCGAATGGGGCTTTGCCACAACCCCCGAGCGCCTTGCGAAGCATGGCTGGGATTGTCACTATGGGTACTATGACCACGCGCGTTGTCACGGCTTCTACCCGCCGTTTCTCTTTGAAAATGGGGAGATGATCGAAATCTCCGGCAACGAGCATGCCAATTGTGGGTGTGGCTACTTCGATGAGACGCCTGAGAAGCGACAGGAGTTCGAGAGCCGCGGCGGCATGGCCGTCTATTCCCAGGATCTGTTCAACGAGAAGATCGAGGCGTTCATCCGCGACCACAAGGATGAGCCCTTCTTCCTTTACCATCCCTCCCAGCTTCCGCATGGACCGATCGCCGTGCCGGAGGTCCATCCCGGTGTGCGGGATGTCGAGGCACTGACGCTCCACGAAAAGGAGTACGCCTCGATGGTTTTGCGCCTGGACGATACCGTGGGACTGATCTACGACACATTGGATGAGCTTGGTATCCTGGAGGACACGATGATCATCTTCTCGGCCGATAACGGGCACGAGTCGCACTACTACATGGAAGAGGGGCGCTGTTCCGGGACCAGTCGGACGCTCGACGGTCGAGCAATTGACCATATCGACCTGAACTACACCAGCGAAGCGAGCGGCGATGTCTTTGACGGCAATGACGGCATGAGCGGCTGCAAGCGCTTCACGCTTGAAGGTGGCGTACGGATTCCGTTCATCGTCCGCGGCCCGGGCAACGCGGCTCCGGGTGCGGTGACCGAACACCTCCTGGCCAACTACGACACGATGGCCACGATGGCCGACCTGCTGGACGTCCCGTATCCAGAATGGAAAGACGGTCTCTCGTTCCTGCCATCGCTAACGGGGCAAGCTCAGGCGGAACCCGACTACGTTGTCTTCGCCGGCAATGTCGGGCCGGCCCTGGTCACTCCCGACGGCTGGAAAGTGCGTTACCTCACGCCGGTCCGCCGCTTTCAGCTCTTCTACCTGCCCGACGACTACCAGGAAACGAACAACCTGGCGGACACGCACCCCGAGAAACTCAAAGAGATGGCCACGCTGCTGCTCAAGGCCTGCGACGGCAACATGTATCACGGCACTTGGGAGAACCACAAAGCCGTGCGTGTGGACGAGCTTCTGGCGGGGCACGGCCCCGAGGACGCCTTCCCCGGCCATCGCCGCTGGCAGGGGTGAGGCCGACCTACATTCTCCGCCGGTAGGCGGCGGGGCTGGCCCCGAGGAGTTGTTTGAAGCGGCGGGAGAAGTGGAACTCGTCACAGAAGCCCAGCTCCGCCGCGATCTGCTTGATCGGTGTCGATTCCATCACCAGGCGGCCCGCGGCGCTCTCCATGAGTGCCTGGGATCGGTACTGTGCCGGGCCGCATCCCTGTAGGCTGCTAAAGGTTTTGCGGAAGGTTTGGTATCCCATACCCAGCTCCCGTGCGGCGACCTTCGCAGCGTCAGGATCGGCCGCCCTCTCTGAGATCAACCGACGCGCCTTCTTCAACCACTTCAGGCGTGACTGATCCACGCCCTGCTCATCCCGCGCCCTGTTCATGTCCGCAAGGAGTACCTGCAGACGTATGACCCGCTCCAGCGTTGTGGCCTTCTCCTGCCAGACTTTCTCGATACGGGATTCCCAGTAGGAGACCGGCTCGAGGCGGTAGAGTGGTCGTGCCACATCCAGCACGCCCCTGAGTTGCCATAGCTCAAAGATGGGCCCCTCAAACAGCATGTAGATTTGATGCCAGGTATGCCCGCTGGCCGGGGTGTAGTCGTGTACCACGCCCGGGAAGAGCAGGAAAGCATCTCCGGCCGCGGCCTCAATTGAGGGGCTATGGGAGTGACTGAATAATCCGACGCCCCGCATGTTATAGACGAGAGCGAAACAGTCGATCCGGCGCCGAACCACCCCCGCTCCACCCGTCTGTCGGGTAGCGGCACTCACCCGTCCGAGACTACAAGCGCCTGCATCCTCGAAGAAGAGCTTGGTTATGGGGGTGCGTTGAGGCATCTGGAGTTCCTCTTCGGAGCTACCAACATATACATGGAATTAACCAGTATAGCCATGTATCCATCCTAAGTCGTTGTGTATTGTGATGTATTAGCTGTTCAGGAGTGTACCAAGATAGGCATGTCTGTCAAATAGGAGGAGAGGCTTGATGGAAACTCAGAAACCAGCAAACGGCGTAGACGCCATGGTGGAGCGGGAGAGCATGGATCCGAGCGCACGGAAGCTCCGTGATACCTATGCGCGGGTTCCCGGCGTGCCGCTGTTCCGGCGGGAGTTCGGTTTCTACAGTCTTGACGCCTGGAAAGAACAGGGCATGCCGGATTTGCCGGTTCAGGAGCTGTTGAAGGAGGTCTTCCAGTGCGAGCCGGCCGGGAATCTCGGCCTGGGACAACTGGGTTGGTGTGAAGGCGGGTTCAATCCCGTGTTTGAATCGAAGATCCTCGAAGACCGCGGCGAGCATGAGGTGGTGCAGGACCATGCCGGGCGCGCCGTCCTCTGCTTCAAGGGGCGACGCACAGGGTTCATGCCTGAGTATATCGACCATCCGGTCAAGGATCAGACAACATGGGAGGAGAACGTCAAGTGGCGCCTGGATCCGACCACGGAGGCGCGCTACACCGACCTGCCCGAGCGAATGCAAAACGCCCGCGAGCGGGCCGCGCGCGGCATGATGATCACGCAGAACCTGGTGGGCGGCTACATGTATCTCCGCAGCCTGATCGGTCCGGGCGACCTGCTCTACAAGTTCTACGACGACCCGACACTGATCCACGACTGCATGAAGACCTGGTTTGAACTGGCGGACGCGGTCATTGCGCGGCACCAGGAGCATGTCACCCTCGACGAACTCTTCCTTGCCGAGGACATCTGTTACAACAGCGGCTCCCTGATCTCGCCGGACATGATGCGGGAGTTCCTCTTCCCCTACTATCAGCAACTCATCGCGAACATCCGGGCCCGGCAGATCGACCCATCACGCCACCTGTACATCCAGATCGATACCGACGGGGACGCCGCTCCGGTCATACCGGTCTACCAGGAGATCGGCATGGATGCGATGTCCCCCTTCGAGGTGGCCTCCGGCTGCGACGTGGTCGCACTCGGCAAGCAGTACCCCGAGCTCGCCATGTTCGGCGGTATCGACAAGCGCATCCTGGCGGAGAGCAAGGACGCGATCGACCGGGAAGTCGAACGCATCCTCCCCGTCATGCGCGAACGCGGCGGCTTCATCCCCACCTGCGATCACGGCGTCCCGGAAGAAGTCCCCTACGAGAACTACCTGCACTACCGGAAACGGTGCGTCGAGTTGGGCGGCTGAGCCACCAGGGGCGAGCACATCCGTCGCCGCGGGACAGATGACCTTGTTGACCGTGTTGGCATTGTTGACTTTCGTCAATGTGGTCAATAAGGTCAGCAAAGTCAACCACCCCCAAGCGACAGAGAAAGGGCACGACACATGAACAAGCGAATCACAGCACTCTGCCTGGCACTGCTTGGCGGTGTTGCGCTGCAGGCGGCCGGGCAAACTCCGGACGCGCCGATCAACCTGAAGCAGGATATCGTCTACAAGACAACACCGCAGGGAGAGCTTTGTCTGGATCTCTACTACCCGGAGACGGAGCTGTCCGGGAAGTATCCCGTGGTGATCTATACCCACGGCGGGGCCTACGTCATGAACTCGGACGAGAGCACCTATA
>CAZVEV010000393.1:0-3393 GCA_964625865.1 uncultured Planctomycetaceae bacterium
ATCCCCTTCTTGAGAATTCTCTGGACACAGACAAGCATATACGGTAGAATTATTGTTTAGTGTCGGCGTAGGTGGCTGGCGCTATACAGGGCCTGGATGTGGCGAGGTGATGTGAGAGTCGGAGGGCTCGCCTGAACAACGGCGCTGTCTGACTGTCTTCGACACGATGAACAGAGGAGTTCGACGATGAGCATTTCACGGATTTCAGCTTGTGTGATTACCGCGTGCACGGTCTTGTGTCTCAGCGCCGTTTCACTTGGCGACACCGTCTACCTGACCGACACGAACACCGGCGGGCAGAGTTGGGCGACAGGTGACGACTGGAGCGATGGGCAGCCCGCCCAGTCGGGAAACCACTACGTCGTCGATCAGGAAGCGCACGGCGGCCAGGATCTGCGGACGCCCACGGGGGCCGGGGCCACCTTCCCGGGCGATTCGCTGACAATCGATGGGATCACGACCCGATTCATATTGAAGATGAACACCGGCCAGACGCTCACGGTCGACGACTTGCGGGTCGGCGGCGGTGTGGTTTTCCAGGGCACAGGGGCCGGCCTGCACACGATCGCGGGCAATATGAACATCTTCAATGGCGACAAGGGCGGTGCGGAGTTTACCCACGGCCATGGCACCCAAACGCGGAACATCACGGTGACCGCATTGACCAGCGGCGCCGGCGGGATCACGGTGAACTTCGGAGCCGGGGGCGGGGGCGGGACGCTGAAACTCACCAACGCCGCCAACACGTGGAGCGGCGATCTGACGATCACCACCGGGTCGATTGACCTGGATTACACCCGGAATGAACCGACGTCCGTCTTGTCCGCCGACGCGGGCGGCTTCGTCCTGGACCAGGGCACGCACGTGTTCGGCCTCGGCTCAACCGTTGGGGCGACGACGCTTTCGCCCGGGACCTACAACGCCGCCACGTTGAACACACACGGCGGCACGACGTTCTCGGGCGCCGGGTCCATTCAGATCGTCCCCGAGCCGGCCACGCTCGCCCTTGTTGCCGTCGGCCTGCTTGGGCTGCGACGGCGACGACGGCGTTAGCTGTGCCATCTCAGATTCAGGTTTGACGTATCACAAGAAGAGGAATAGAGCAATGTCACATCGCACGATGAGTTCCATGGCGGTCCTGCTCGGACTGATGGCGTTGGTCGTGTCGGGACCGGCGGCGGCCGGGGCGCTGAACGTTGATTTCGGCAGTTCGGCGGGCACCGGCGGCGGGCCGAACGGGACGCAGGCGGACTTCGACCCGTTCGAGGCGGCCGAAGGCGGCGGGAACCCCGACAAGACCAACACGTACGGGGCGGCGTTCGGCAGCGGCGGCACGGTGGACGTGACCATCGGCGGGTACACGCATTTTCGCAACTACGCGGGCGTGACGGGCACGTTTGCAGGCCAGAGCGCGCTGCTGTCGGACAGCGTATTGCGGAACAGCAACGGCACGATGACCCTGACGCTGACCGGCCTGGAGTCCGGGCTGTACGAGATCACGACCTACCACCACGGCACGGCAAACTGCTGCGGGACGTTCGACGTCAGGCTGCATGATGCGATACCGGGCAGCAAACTGATAGCCGACAGCATCACCGGTTCGAAGGGGACGAATCCTTCCAGTATCACGACCGAGACGTTCACGTTCTTGTCGGACGGCTCGCCGGTGGGCGTCGATTTCGGCCCCGGCGGCGGCGATAAGACGCATATGACGCTGAACGGGTTCGAACTGGATCAGGTGTTCCAGGGGCCCGTGACCGTCACGCCGGTGTTGTCGATCGACTTCGACGACCGGGGCGCCTCCGGTCCCGCCAATACGGAGCCCGGCTTCGATCAGTTCCTCATGGGCGGAATCGAGAACAACGAACTGACGACAGCCACCACGCGAACGTTCGGCGCCTACCAGGTGACGATCGACACGCCGGGCAGTCAGGGCTACGGCGACCGGCGCCGCGGCGAGCCGACTAACAGCGGCGCGTTCACGCAGCAGGAACTGCTCCGCGACTTTGTCTTCTTCCGCGGGACGACGTCCAGCGAGGGCGCCGACGTGCTGATCGAGAACCTCGAGGCCAACACCGAATACGCGGTGACCATCTGGTCGGTCGACGACTCGAGCGCCGGCGCCCGAACGTCCGACTGGTTCGCCAACGGGAGTCTCGTTTACGACAACTACGCCTTCAACGGCAATGACATCCCGCCCGCACCGGCGCACAACGACGTCTACACGCTCCGCTTCCTGGCCGCCACCGACGGCGACGGCGACCTGCTCATCGAGGGCCGCTGGGTCGGAGGCACCCCCGGCGTCTTCCTCAACGCCCTGCAACTGTCGACGGTTGAGGTAGTGCCCGAACCGGCCACGCTCGCCCTGGTCGCGATGGGCGTCCTGGGGTGGGGGCGGCAACGAAGGCACGCTCGGAGAGCGTAAGATGCTCTATCGGTCCGTCTTGGCCGCTGCGCTGAAGACGTCGCGGAGCTTCGTCGCGGTGTTGACGGCCCGGCGCGCGTCGGCCTTGGTTGCCATCTCGCCCGGATACCTGAACGCGACGGCATACTGCGTGAGCAGTTCCAGATCGTCGCGGAAGGACTCCCACAGCGGAAACTCGCTGAGAGCGGCTTCCAGGAGAGAGCAGAGGTCGTGCGTCCTGGCAAAGCCGATGTCCCTGGCCTGGCAGATGCCCTTGAGGTACTTCTCGATGCACTGCTGGGCGTGGAAACAGGCGGCGTCATAGTTGGGCGCCTTCCGCGCGCGAAGCTCGCGCAGAGCGGTCGCGTAGTCCCCTTCGGCCTTGGCGATCCATTCTCTAGCCAGCCGATTCATACAGCGTCTCTCCCTCGGCGAGGATGGACGTCAGGAACACGTCGTTCATCGCGACACGGCGGGCGAGGTCTTGGGGGGTCCTGACCAGCAGGTCCAGCGGGAACGAGCGGGGTATTCGCTTGCGGATCTCCAGCGCCTGCTCAAGGGTCCGTTTCCGCGTCGGCATGATCACCAGCAGGTCCACGTCGCTGTCGTCGGACGGGTTGCCGCGGGCGTGTGACCCGAAGAGCAGCACGCGCTGGGGCGAGAACTCGGCGGCGACCTTCCGGACGAAATCCGTGATGTCTTTCCGGGCCACCATACTCGTAGACTACCACCCTCCATATGAACAAGCAATGCCGATCGCCTGTACGAGGCGGTGACGTTGACGGTCCGGGGGCTGTCGCGTACGATGGGAACATCGACTCAATAGCGTATCTCTCGACAGGAGCACGGCGATGAAGGCACGACGCGGCGAGACGGGCAGGCGGGCGTTCTTGCGGCGCACCGGCACGGCGGCCGCCGCGGCCGTCGCGGCGCCGTACGTGATCACGTCGACGGCCCTCGGCGCGCCGGGAACTCCGCCGGCCAGCGAA
>CAZVEV010000393.1:3403-4783 GCA_964625865.1 uncultured Planctomycetaceae bacterium
GGGGGCGGGCGGGGCGCGCTACGTCACCCGGCCGCCGCCCCCCGGCCCGCTGGGCCGCGCGCCGGCCAGCGAGCGGATCGTCATGGGCGCCATCGGCGTCGGCGGGCGCGGCAGCGGGAACATGCGCGGCTTCATGGGGCGCCGCGAGGTGCAGATGGTGGCCGTCTGCGACGTGGTCAAGTCCAAGCGCGACGTGAACAAGGCCCGCGTCGACGAGAAGTACGGCAACAAAGACTGCGCCGCGTACAACGACTTCCGCGACATGATCGCCCGCGACGACATCGACGCGGTGTCGGTCGCCACGCCGGACCACTGGCACGCGATTCCGAGCGTCTGGGCGATGCGGAGCGGCAAGGACGTGTTCTGCGAGAAGCCGATGACGCTGACGATCCGCGAGGGGCGGATCATGGTCGAGACGGCCCGGCGGTACGGGCGGGTCTTCTCGTGCGGCTCCCAGCGGGTCCTCGGGGACTACGGGCGCCTGGCGCGGTTCGTCCGTAGCGGGGCGATCGGCACGATCCGCGAGATCTTCGTCCGCGTGGGAGGCCCGTCGCGCCCGGCGTACCTGCCCGCCCAGCCGGTCCCGCCCGGGGTGGACTGGGACCTGTGGCTGGGCCCGGCCCCATGGACGCCGTTTAACGCCTCGCTGCTGAGATACCGCCCGTGGCACGACTACTCGGGGGGCGGCATGACCGACTGGGGCGGGCACAAGTTCGGGGCGGCGATCTTTGCGATGGACCTCCAGGAGACCGGGCCGGTCGAGATCATCCCGCCGGACGCCGACCACAAGTACCTGACGTACGTCTACGCCAACGGCCTGCGGATGTACCACGGCGGCGACGACCTGACGTACGTCGGCGACGACGGGCAGGCCTCGCGGCGCAACCACGGCGAGCCGACCGGCCACGTCGTCATGCCCGGCTACAAGGGGGGCAGTCTCCAGGGCGACTTCCTCCACTGCGTCCGCACGCGCGATCGCCCCTTCCGCGACGTCGAGTTCGGCCATCGGGCGGCGACCGTCTGCCACCTGGGCAACCTCGCCTACCGTCTGAAGCGCAAACTCCGCTGGGACCCGGCCGCCGAGCGCTTCATCAGCGACGACGCCGCCAACCGCCTCCTGGACCGCCCCAAGCGCGGCCCGTGGACGCTGTAGCGTGGTAACCCGTAGTCAGTAGCGCGTATCCTGTCCGCGACACCGCGCCCCCATGCACGTGATGCACCGTCCGAACCGGCGCACCGTTTAGCGGCCGAGCACCGCTCGGCCTTCGCCGCCCGAAGGCGCAATCGTTAGACAGCACCATCCCTTCTCCGACAGGAAACAGGGCAGCGTCCCAATCCTGTTCGGCACTCGTATTGCATCATGGGGTGATTGAGAGTGCA
>CAZVEV010000394.1:0-4729 GCA_964625865.1 uncultured Planctomycetaceae bacterium
AAGACCCCATTTTCAACCCGCCCGTGTTCCTACACTTCCAGAACGTCGCTGAGATCGGGCGTGCATGCACGCCAAGCTGCGGCCCTCCAAGCCGCGGATACGTCTATCTTCAGCAAAATCATACCACAACTGCCCAGGAACGCAAGAGGAAAATCGCGGGACCGGGCACTTTCTTTCGCCCGGTTTTCAGGTGCGTCTCAGGCGCAGGTCGTGCTGCAGACACAGGTAACCGTCGAGCCGACAGCACCCCGCGCACAAGACGACGCCCCACGACCACGCCATGGGGCCTTGCCTGTATACCGCGTGTTGCCCAGGAAAGACGTTTCGTCGCCCGCGCGGATCTGCGCTTACGCCCGGCGACGCCGGCGGACCAGGATCACCGCCCCGCCAAGGCCCCGACCGGCGGGGCGAGATGTCGCCGGCCCTGCCGACAGAGCGTCCAACGCAAGCGATGCGAAATCCCTGTCCGGCCCGAACAACGGCCTGGGCGCCATGCCCAGCTTCAACACCATCGCCTCCGGAGCGGAAAGTCAACCGGCCACGTTCACGTTGTGGTTCAAGCCGTCTGCGGAACCTCGCGTTTCGTAAAACACATCACGCCCTGGTCTCACGTATGACATCAGGGCGTTCGTTTGCTATCATTCGCTCGTGTGCCCGTTCGCGCGATGCCGCAAGCGGCGCTCGGCGCCGCTTGCGGCTTCGCATTCTTTCGTCTTGGCCCAAGGACACGCGGGTGCCGCTGCGCCGCAGCCCACGGTACCGGGCGTGAGGTGCTACGGTTCCAGTTCGGCCGGCGTCGGGCTGACCATCGGTCCGGCGAACTTGCCGCAGAAGCGGCCCGGCGTGTCGTTGGTCTTGACCGACACGAAACTGCCCCTCATCACGGGGCCGGACGGCGTGCGGAACATGTGCCCGCGGACAACCAGCCGGAACTTGTACGTCCTGTTGCCGACCACGACGATGGCCGTTCCCCGGCCCCGGAAGCTGTTGCCCGCCGGGCCGCATCGCTGAAGGGGGTCCAGTTCAACCCGGGCCTTGGCCCCGGTGCCGGTCAGCGGCCCGATGCTCACCAGGACTGACCGCTGGGCATCCGCCTTGCCGCGGCCGTCCAGGCGGACGATCACCGGCGTGACCAGTTCGGTCAGTGCGGCTTTCACCTCCAGGGCGAACTGCCCCACGATCGTGCGCCTGACGCTTTCGGTCTGCGCGGCGCCGGTTGAGACGACCGCGGTCATTACGAGTACGGCTGACAGAATGGACAGACTCTTTCTGCTCAACATGGGTATTCCTTTCATCACGATTCACTGATTGCCAACGTCCTCACGCAGAGGACGGGTGTGTCCTGTTCGGATGCCTTCCATTCGGCCGCCTCGCGCGCGACGGGGCCGAAACACGCTCCCGATACATCATCCGCGGTTCATTCCAAACGTCCCTTTGTGACCATGATGCGTGGTACCGAACGCTCACTGCTTTTGTAGTGCATTGGCCCACGGTTGACTATTGGGGGATTCCCGACGATGGGGAAAATCCCTATACTCACCGGGCCGCGAACGCTCTCCGCTCGTCGTTGCTGTCGCGACTCTTGTCCTCGCCGCGGGGAGCGATTGGTGGTACCATCTCCGCATCGAGAAGGAACGAGGCGGTCACAGATGACAACCGATTCAACCGGACACGAGAGAGCGACTGTGCAGGACTCCCGTCAGCCTGCCGGCTGTTCGCGAAGGGCGATTCTGAAGTGGGCGCCCTGCGGCGTCCTGGGCGGGCTCGCCCTGCGGACGGCGGGGGCGACCGACGCGGCGCCGATGCCTTCCCTTCGCAAACTGGCGGCCGGGCGCCCTTTGATCGGGGTGGCCGTCCCCACACGGTTCGAGACCCGGTTCACGCCGGCTGAACTGCGCCTGCTCGAGTCCCAGTTCGATTCGGTCACTCCGGAAAACTGCATGAAGTGGGACCAGATGTGTCCGGCCGAAGGCGAGTATCGATTCGACGACCCCGATCGGCTGATCAAGTACGCCGCGGACCACGGCCAGAAGGTCGTCGGCCACTGCCTCGTCTTCAATCGCAACAACGAGGTTCCCAAGTGGCTGTTCCGCGACGGGGACGCCCAGGCCGACAAGAAGCTCGTGTGGAAGCGGATCGAATCCCACATGGCCAAGGTGATGACCCGCTACAAGGGACGCATCGACTCCTGGGACGTGCTGAACGAGTTCGTCGAGGTCAAGCCGCCCTACTATCGCCACACCGATCTGACCCGGGTGCTGGGTCCCGACTTTCCGCAGCGACTCTTCAAGCTGGCGGCCCAACTCGACCCGGCTGTTAAGCTCACATACAACGACTACCGCCTGGAGAACGCCCAGCGGCGCAAGCTGATCCTCGACTTCGTCCGATCGCTACAGAAGAAGGGCTGCCGCATCGACGTGGTCGGCAGCCAGAGCCACCTCGAACTCGCCGACGACATCGGCGACCAGATCGCCGCCACCATCAAGGACTTCGCCGCACTGGGAGTGCGCTGTGCGCTGACGGAACTGGATATTGACGTGATCTCCCGCAGGGCCTACTGGAACCCGAAGACCCGCCCCGAGGCGATCAAGCAGAACCCCTACGTTGACGGCTGTCCGGCCGACGTCCTCCGCAAACAGGCCCAGCGCTACGGGGCGGTCTTCGACGCGGTGACGGCCAACCGCAAGCACGTGGACCGTGTCACCTTCTGGGGCCTGAGCGACAAGCACAGTTGGCTGAACACGTGGCCCTGGAAGCGCGTCAACCACGGCCTGGTGTTCGACCGCGACGCCAAGCCGAAGCCGGCCTTCGGCGCGATCGCCAAAGCCCTCAGCCGACGGTGACCGAGCCCCTCATACCAATTGCGATGAGTAAGTGTGCTCGACATCGGGCGAAGGAGGTCTCTGCAACTCAGCGCGGAATGGGGCTGGCCACTTCAGTGGCCAGCACGGGACCGAAGGTCCCGAACGCTCCAATGGAGAACGAGTCCGTGCACGAGGCGCATGTGCTGATCAGAATCGGTATCACACGTCACATAGCTCGACGGCTTCGGCCAGCGACGTCAGCGGGTCGCGCTTCGGGATGAACTCGTGGGCCACGTAGCCGGTGAAGCCGGTCTCCACGATGGCGCGCATGATGGCCGGGTAGTACAACTCCTGCGTCTCGTCGATCTCATTTCGGCCCGGGTTGCCCCCCGTGTGGTAGTGGCCGATGTACTTCGCATGGGTCTGGATCGTACGGATGATGTCGCCTTCCATGATCTGCGCGTGGTAGATGTCGTAGAGGATCTTGACGCTGGGCGAGTCGACGCGTTTGCAGACCTCCACGCCCCAGGCCATCTTGTCGAACATGTACCCCTTGTGGTTGACCTTGCTGTTGAGGTTCTCGAGGCAGATCGTGATCTTCTTCTTCTCCGCGAGGCCCGCGACGTCCTTCAGGGCCGCCACGGCGTTGTCGATCCCGACGTCGTCGGGGATCCCGTTGCGATTGCCCGACAGGCCGATGACGTTGCGGAAGCCGGCCTCCGCGGTGGCCTCGATGGCCGTCCGAAGCCTGGCGACAACCTGCTTGCGCTTGGTCTTGTCGTTCAGGTTGCCCGACCCAGACGCCATCGTGCAGACCAGGCCGTACTTCTTGACGGTCGCGAACTCGCGCGGGCCCAGCAGGTCTATGCCCTTGAGTCCCATTTTCGCCGCCGCGGCGCACAGCGTGTCGAGCTTCAGCTTGCGGTAGCACCACCGGCTGGCCGACTGGTTGATGCGGCCCTTCTTGACCATGCGCTTGATCCCGCCGGCCCCGCCCTGCCCCAGCGCCGTGGCCGCCATCGCGCCGGCTGCAATGACCGATGCGCCGTGGACCAGTCCGCGCCGTGAAAGCCCGCTCGTGTTCATCGCCCGTCTCCTTTCGACAAGTCGCTCGCGTTTCCTCCCATTCTACCGGCTCCAGCAGCCGGGGGCACGCTCCGTGTGTCGGTCGCTGCACGCGCCCGGTTCGTTCCACACTTCGCAAAATGGGTACCCGCTTTTCGCAGAACGCCCCTTCGTCGGGCAAGGGCAAGGCGGGTAGAACCATCGTGACGGCCCGCGATGCATACCGGGCGAGCCCCAGGGAGATCCGATCGATGAAGACGAGACTGCTGGTCGTTCTGACGTGCATGGGCCTGTCGGCTGCGGCGCGGGGGCAGATGCAGTTGCAGTGCGTGCGGCAACTGCCGGAGCGGAAGATTGCGTGGCGCAACACGTCACGGATGCGGCGCGATGCGGCCTACCCGCTGGCGTCCCAGGGCGGACTGCTGCTGATCGCCAGGTAGTGTGCCGGCAGGCTGATGGCACCCGTCCGCAACCTGATACAGAGGCGGTGTCCGTTTCCGCTGTTGCATCGTCGCGACAAAGCGTTACGATACCGCCCATGGCCACCACCAAAAACGCGATGACCTACAAGGACGCCGGCGTGGACATCGACGCGGGCGAAGATATGGTCCATCTGATCCGCCCGCTGGTCAAGCGGACGTTCGGGCCACGAGTGATGGGCTCGTTCGGCGGATTCGCCGGGCTGTTCCGCCTCGATTACAACGAGAAGCTCTTCAAGCAGAACTACACCGACCCGGTGCTCGTCGCCTGCACCGACGGGGTGGGCACGAAGCTCAAGGTCGCCTTCGCCACCAAGACCTTCAATACCGTCGGGATCGACCTGGTGGCCATGAGCGTCAACGACCTGATCTGCTGCGGGG
>CAZVEV010000395.1:0-4671 GCA_964625865.1 uncultured Planctomycetaceae bacterium
GTTGCGGATGTTCTGGAACCGAATAGGGGCCTTTCGCCTGGCGAGCGACAGGCCGCCCTCAACAGGACAACTGGCAAGCACTTCGACTTCGTGCTATGTCGACACGATGACCTTTCAGTCATTTGCGCCATTGAACTGGACGACAGTTCCCATCGAACAAAGCGCAGGAAGGACAGAGACGCATTTCTTGACGGGGCGTGCAAGGCGGCCGGTGTTCCACTGATCCATGTTCCCGCAAGAGCGGGGTACGTGGTGGATGACGTAAGACAACTGATGGCTCCATGCCTCAAGGTCGAGGGGGCATCGAGTCCGCAGGTCGAGTCGGTGTCAGAGGGGTCGGCCGCGGACAAGAGGGCGTGTCCGAAGTGTTCCTCACCGATGGTGATCCGCGTGGCGAAACGAGGAAACAATGCTGGGGAGCGGTTCTGGGCTTGCAGCGGCTTTCCCACGTGCAGACATACTGAGGCGATCACTGCGTGTCAGTGAAGTGTCGCGCATGACACGCCGTCGGCCGTGCCCGTTCCACGAACTACCCCGCCGCGACGGTGGCGTTGGACAGGTCGATCCGGTAGGTGCCGGCGTCGGCGGGGGCGTACTTGCGGATGACGCCCTTGATCAGGATCGTGTCGCCCTTGCTGAGGGTCTTGATGACCGTGCGCGCCGCGGCGGTGACGGTGGCGTTGACGAGCGTTCCGGCGGGACTGCTGGCCTTGACAAGATATCCGTCGCCGGCGCCCTCGACGTCCACAAACGTCGCGGCCCACGAAACGCTCTTGCCGTGGTAGTCGTTCTCTGACAGCCAGCGGACCATGGCCATCGCGTGGGCTTCCTCGGCGGCGTCCTGCTGGGTGACGGACATCTTCGCCCAGGCGGTCTTGTTCTCGCTGGGGTGTTTCGGCTCGGCCTTCAGGGAAGCGGCCAGCGTGTCGGGCGTTCCGAGCGGTCCGGCGACCGGCACGTGCTTGACCGGGTCTTTCGGTTTGACCGGATCCTTGGGCTTAACCGGATCCTTCGGCTTGCCCCCATTGCCGTCACCCCCGCCGTTGGTCCCGTTCTTGGGCGGCTTGACCGCCACCGCCGTGCCCTTGGACGGATCGCCCGTGCCGTTGCAGAACGTGCAGTGGAGTTTTTTCTGGCCCTTGCAGGTGGTGCAGACGCCCGCCACGACGCCGCGGCCCTGACAGCCGAGGCAGGTGATCGTCCCCCGCAGTTCGGTCTTGCCCCCGCCGCAGGTCTGACAAACCTTCGAGAAGCCCTTGCCGCTGCACAGCGTGCACCGGACGCCGGTCTTGATCCTGATGATCTTGCGTTCGACCGCATTCCACTTCCAGTCGAACTTCGGCATTGTGCCCAGGCCCTTGCACCCGCCGCACGCGTCGAGCTTCCAGGTGCCATGGCACTGCGGGCAGGGCGTTCGGCCCTTGCCGGTACACTTGGTGCAGCGCGTCTTTCCGGTGGCCTGGCCGCCGGTGGCACAGTCGCGACATTCCATCTTGCCCGTGCCCCCGCAGACCTTGCACTTGTCGGCGGTGGTGTGTCCGCCGTTGGCGGGGGCCTTGGTCTCGATCAGGGCCAGGCGATACTCGATCAGGGCCTTTCGCCACGGCTCGGTCGCCCGCCGGGCGGCGGCCTGGTAGGTGCGAATCGCCATCGGGATCCGGTCCGCGAGAACCAACGTCTCGGCCTCGCTGAACGTCTCGTCGCTGGTCATGCGGATGAACCTGACCTGCGAGATGGGCTTGGTGATGGTGCGGCTGTTGTACTGGAACGAGACGTCCTTGCCGTCAAAGCCGGTGATCTTGACGCCCTTGTAGGGCAGACCGCTGATATTGATCTCGTCGGCGTGCAAGGTCGCCGCCGCGACCGCCACGGCACAGGCCAGGACCAGAACGTTCTTCATTACACCACCACACATCGGGGAACAGAAACCGGGCGGTCGTCAACGCACCGCAAGCGCAAAGACACCCTTATGTATTTATACGGTTGCCACGGCGAGATATTACGCCCGGGACGGGAGTTTTTCAAGACGCCGGTGCGGCATGATTCGCAAAGGGGTTCATCCACGCCGGGGGGGCGTCCGCGATCGGTCGGTCTGGAACCGCGCCATGGAGCGGGCCGACGGCGGCCTTAGCGCCTCGTGCCGCCCAGGCTTGCCGCCAGGCTGGGAGGAGTGTCGTATCGCCTGACGGGCTTGTCCCGGTTGGCACTGCTGGCGGTGGCAGGACTCGCCGCGGCGCGCGTCTCGGCAGGACGGGCAGTCATGCCGGCGGCCCCGACCACAACGGCCAATGTGCCGTTGGCCGGGAACGCGTCAAGGACCCGGTCCTGCACGGCCGGATCGTAGACATGGGCGATGCTGGTTCCGACGTCGACGATCAGCACGGTATCAGCCGCCCCGGGGTCCGCCGCGTCCGGCCCGAAATCAACGCTCGCCAGCAGGGCCGTCGCAGACAGGTCGTCGCTCATCGCTGCCGCCGGACTCTCGTCGGTCAACCCGGTGGTGTGATGAGACGCCAGGTCGCCGAGAGTCGACTCGTTCCCGTCCTCGTATTCGAGAACGCTCTCGAGATCCACGTCGATGTACGCTGCCTCGGCCGGCAGGCCGAAGAAGGTCAAGACCGCCGCCAGGGCCAACAGCCGACCGGTCTTCACTGCCATCGAGGTCAAGCGGAATGAACTCTTCGAGGCGATAGGATGCTGCTGCATGGTACTGCTTCTTTCTGCACTGCAAACGCGTGATCGGCCCTCCGGGCCCATCTGCAACGCGCGTTGCACGGCCCGTCGGATACGATTCCCGGCTCAGGGAGTACGGGATTTCTACCACGCGTGGGTGATCAGTTCAAGAACATTCTGAAAAAGAAATCACGGCGCGCCGTTCGCCTGGCAGGTCGGCGGGGCGGTGTCCGGCCGTCATCTTCAGACGTGGGAAGCCGCCCTTCGACGGTGCTCAGGACACGCAAGCGGCCCGCTGCGCGGGGCGGGGGGGAAGACCGCTCTACTTCGGGGCTTTGCGTTTCTTGCGGCGCTTACCACCGCCGGCCGGGGGGACCTTGGCGGGAGGCAGGTCGGCGGGGATGTACTTGCCCTTCCCCTCGGCGCCCCAGGTCAGGTCGGCCTTGATGCGGGGCGATTCGATACGGGGGTCGGTGCAGGTCTTGCAGTAGGCAAGCAACTCGCGCGAAAGGGCGCGAACCGTTTCGCGGCAGGCGGGATCGGCAAAGAAGTTCTTCAACTCGTGCGGGTCTTTCTCCATGTCGAACAGCCAGGGCACGGCGTTCGACGAGACAACAAGCTTGTACCGCGCCGTCGCCGCCGCCAGCCAGCCGAAGGCCTGACCTGTCGAGCGGAAGATCGCCACGTCCTTCCAGTCGGCCGGGGCCTTGCCCGTGAACAGCGCCGCCGCATCGCGGCCCTGCTCTTTGCCCGCCGTCTTGACCCCCATCATGCCCAGGATCGTCGGCAGGAAGTCGACGCAGCCGAGGGCCTGGTTGACCACCGTGCCGCCGGTGATCTTGCCCGGATAGTAGAGCACGAAGGGGATCTTGGCCGAGCCTTCGTAGGGCACGCCCTTGTTGTGTCGCCCGTGCTCGGCGCACAGGTCGCCGTGGTCGGACGTGAACAGGATGATCGTCTTTTCGATCAGCCCGGCCTTGCGGACGGCGGCGAGGATCTTGCCCACGTTGTCATCGATGCACTTGACCATGCCGTAGTACAGTTCCATCTGCCTGGCGCTGAACTTGCCCTGCTTGGCGCCCCAGGCGGGCAGTCCGGCGGCGGGTTTGGACATCGTCGCGGGGGCCGTCAGCGGCTTGCCCGCGTACATCGTGTCGTACGGCGGGCGGACGGTGTTGGGCCCGTGCGGGTCGGGAATCGAGACCATGTAGCAGAACGGCTCGCCTTTGTGGGCGTTGATGAAGTCGACGGTCTTGTCGGCAAGGAAGTCGGTGGTGAAGCTCCTGGCGTCGGCGCCGGCCACGGAGTAGCTGGGCTTGCCGCCCTGCCTGGCCTTGACGCGAGGCCCGTCGGGCGTGTCCTCGAGTTGCTTCCAGTGGCCGCGGTTGAACATGTAGCGGTTGTCGGTGAAGCCGAACTTGCGCTTGGGCGCCCACTGCGGCTTGCCCGACCCGTCGATGTGCCACTTGCCCGAATACCCCGTGGCGTATCCGGCCTTGCGGAGGGTCTCGGCGAACGTGATCGTCTCGTCGGCCATCGGGATGTTGTTGGTGACCACGGGGGTGTTCTGCGGATAGCGTCCGGAGACGAAGGCGGCCCGGCTGGGCGAGCAGACCGGCGTGGTGGCGTAGAATCGCGTGGCGACGGCGCCGTTGTCGGCCAGCCAGTCGATGTGCGGTGTCTCGCAGACCGTCGGGCCCCACATCAGCGCGCGGTCCTTGGGCATCAGCTTGCGATAGCAGCCGAGGGTGCGGAAGTTGTGCTCGTCGGTGTGGATGATCAGCAGGTTGGGTCGGCCTGCCAGGGCCTTGGCCAGCGCCCCGCGACATGTCAGCAGTGCGGCGGCGGCCCCGGTGGTCTTGAGGAAACTCCGTCGATTCATCGTGTGACTCCTGGGTCTTGATGCAGTGCAGGTCGGGCTGTAGTCGTAGGGCGTGCAACGTGTTGCACGCGGAAGGGATTGAGTATTCGTCCCGCGTGCAACGAGTTGCACGCCCT
>CAZVEV010000396.1:0-4655 GCA_964625865.1 uncultured Planctomycetaceae bacterium
TCTGGCCGGTTTTCACCTGCCCATCACTGGCCGGTTTTGCCTGCCCCTTGATACATGCAAGTATATGTCTGAAGCAGTAGTCCTGGAAGACAGGTGTTATATGACACGTATTCGACAGGACCTCGAACACATACTGCGAGAAGTGGATGCGGATACTGAGAGGGCATCACTCCATGGACTCATCAGGGCACGATGGGCTGCACTTGACCCGCGCCTGAGTACGAACTACTACGTGGACGTGTTCCCACCACTCGAACAGCAACAGGTCAATCCAGAGCGAATGTTCCATGACCTCGCAGATAACCGACCCAAACACATCGCCGTGGCGTACTGTCATCTGCCATTCTGCCTCCAGAGGTGCAACTTCTGCCCCTTTAGTGTAAGTACCGATGCTTCAGATTGCTCCCAGTACATGCTTTCCCTTCGAAAAGAGGTCGCGGCTTGCTTGCGAGCGTTGCCTCGCGGAACGTCGATAGGAAGTGTGTACATTGGAGGCGGGACACCGTCACTTGTCCCAGCTGAGGAGCTCGTGGAGCTGTTGGCTGAGATACGAGGGCTTCCGCCCTGCGCGTCCCTGAAGACGGTTACACTGGAGATTCATGCTGGTGCAATGTCCCCAAATCTAGACATTTTGGCAAGGGAGGGACTCACAAACCGTATCTCGATTGGCATTCAGACTTTCAGTCCAGGAGTCCTGGTGGCATCGAATCGTGTTCCCGTCACCCCGAATGCAGTCATGGGTGTTGTGTCGCGCCTTACAGGAGCAGGAATCACCAAGGTAAACCTAGACTTCCTGGTCGGGTTGCGACAGCAGACGGTAAGCGATGTGATGGACGATATAGAGAAGGTGTACCCCTTGCTTCAATCAGGCCTTGTTGACAGCGTGACCGTATACGCAAGACGTTTCACAGAATTCTCACGCATATATCCGGATGAAGCGATCACGCCGTTCACGCTGTTTGAACGCTGTCGGATGGAGGCCATCTTCAGGGGCTTCTTCGTTGACACTATGGGGTGGCATGAGGAGCCGATGTGCGTGTATAGAAGGAGGGCAAAGGCCCCAAGGAGGCTAGGAGATGCATCGAGTGCTCGCCCCGGAGGAGTGGTCGGTTTTGGAAACAGCGCTTATTCCAGCTTTGATGGGGCGAACTTTAGGAACACCTATTCCTATGGGAGTTATCTTACCACGATGCGGCACTGCAGAGGCGCGACGATGTCTTGGCAGAGGCTAACGCCGATCGAGATGATCAAGCGGGACCTTGTCTTGGGGGCAAAGCGTGGCTACATTTCCCAAGGGACGTCCGAGTTCCTAACAGAGAGACAACGTGAAGATATAGAGAAGGTTCATGGGAGACTGATACAGGAGGGGCTTTGTCGTAGGAAGGCGGGCGGGGTCTCACTGACAAGGCTGGGCAGAATCATGTCCGATTGGGTGATTCAGCAGTATAGATTGCTGGCACTGTGAGCGTTGATGTGTTGTCTTAACTGATTTGGCATGCCGGATAGTGGCTTCTGGCAGATATCTTGTCGCAGGCTCATGGACTATCTACCTGTCACAAACGCGTTCATGTCACAACATGTGCAATGAGTTCATCACGAAAGCACCACATTCACACGGTGTGTCAGTTGCTTTCGCCATCCGAGATCATCCTTAGTGTGCGGTCGTCTTGAGCTCCTGGGCCCATGTCTCCTCCCCGTCGGGATCAAAGGTGTCAATAGCCGCAATCAGGTGTCCGGCGCAGTCTCCCGGGAAGCCCGCGATTCTGACCAGCTCAAGCAGTTGAGGTCCAATCCGGCGGACTTCCTCGCACTGCCCCATAGACCAGGCACAAACAATAACGCCGGTTGCAGCAAACATGGCGTTGGTTCCTTTCTGATCGCGGGACAGTTCCCACGACCGACGATAGTGCGCCAACCCGTCAGCCCAGTTTCCTTCAGTCCTGTGGCAGCCTCCGAGCAGGCTGTGCATCAGTGCCTGCCCGTTGAGATCGCCTATCTTCTCGGCGATGTCGAGATCGGCGGCGAAATGCTCCCGTGCAACGGCGATGTCCTGCGGTTGGCCGTAATACGCCAAGCGTCCGAGTCCTCCGTGGCATCGGGCTTGGCCGGGGAGATCCCAGAGCTCCGGGCGTTGCCGCATGGCCAGGCTTCGCTCGAAGAGTGCTTTCGCTTCTTCTTGATCCGCACCACTGCCGCCACTTAGTTGTTCGGCCAACGAGTTGGTCACTCTGGCAAGCAGGGACTGTGCCTCGACATCATCGTCGGGCGTGCCGTCGAGCAGAGTGATTGCCATTCTGAGGCTGTCGGTTCTCTCATCGGATCGTGCGGATGGCAGGCTTATGCCAACGAACTGATGCCCCTCGGCCTGTTGGGCTGGGAGGTCGTAGTCGCGGATCATCCGCCGGCCAAGATCGGCCGCACGGGCGAAGTGGTCCTGCTTGCCGGTAGCCTTGCCGGCGTCGTAGCATGCGCGGGCGGCGGCAGCTATGGCGACGAACGGCACCTCGGCGCAGGCCTCGACATAGGCTATCGCCTTGGCGGCGGCGCTCTCGGCGCCCTGGCCGGTTACGTGCGCCTCGTGACACTCGATCAGCAGGCCTTCCAACTCGACGTCTACTGCCATCCCGGCCGCCTGGGCGCAGGCACTCGCCATCTCGAGGTATTCACGTGCCTGGACGTAGTCAAACATCTCCCGAGCGGCACGGGCGGCACGGAGGCAGAACGCCCTTCCCCGGGCGGCGCAGGTCCCGCCGGCCCCGTAGTAGTGGCGAGCAACATCAAACAGGGCGGCAGGAGACGTCTCAAGCGTCTTGGCCAGGCTGGCTGCGGCCCGGGCGTGGTACTCGCGGACCATCTGGGGCACATTGTCAGCCCCGGGGCCCCCGCCACGGATCCGCAGTTCTTCACGGACGACCTCCAGCATGAAGGTGGAACTGAAGGCGTAGATGTCGTCCTTGGCCAGGACATCGATGATGATCCCTGTTTCACGTTCGATCTGGTCCAAGGCCGCCAGCAGGGCCAGGCGGTCCGTCTGCAGGCATTCGCTCAACACCGACACACGGAACTCCATCCCCATGCAGGCGGCACATTCAACTACCTGGCGATGCCCGGCCGAGTCTCTCAGTTGTGATGTGAGTTCTGCCCGGAGATCGTCAGGGACGGGCAGACTGCCCCGCCGAGCGAACTGGGCGGTCAGCACGAACCCCCCGGGGCCCTTCTCGAGTGCGTCAATACCGGCCAGATGGATCACGGCCCGGAACAGCCAGAACAACTGACCGTGCTCGCGCGTGCCGGCTCCAACGCATTCGATTATTCGCGCGGCCGCCTCCGCACTGATCCCAAGCCCCTCTTGGAGGATCTGCATCTGCTGCGTCTGGCTGGTGGTCCTGACGGACAGCATGTGCTCCGCCATTCCCAGTTCATCCAGATTTGGCTCGTTCCTTCCGGCCAGGATGATTCCCAAGGCGACCTCGCCCTCGGGAGGGAACTCGGCCAGAAGAAAGCACAGCAATTCGCGCGATGCGGCATCCAGCCACTGCGCGTCGTCCAGGAACAGGACGACAGGTGTCTTCTCGGCAAGTTTCTGAATCGTGCGCCCGATCGATCGGAACAGTTCACGGGGCGATCCGGCCGGGTTTCCCGAGCCCTCTTCTGGCGGGAACAGCAGACTCGAGAATGGGACCACCTCGAATATCCCCTGCAGTACCGAGTCGACCGCCTTGAGCTGTTCCTCAGGCGGCGCCAAGACATTGATGTCAAAGACCTGGGTCAGGGCACTGCGGAACGGCGCGTAGGACACCTCCTGGTCGATGGGCGGGGTGCACGATCCGGCAAGGATCGTGATCGAACGCCCGTCCTCGTCGATCTGCCGTTTTAGCTCATGGATGAGCGCATTTGACGTGGCTGTCTTTCCACAGCCGCTGGGTCCGTACAGGGCCAGCCAGCCCGTCTGGCCGCGCAACACCGGTTTCATACGGACAAGCGCCTCGTCGAAGGTCTCAAATCGCTGATACGGAGGGTTCTCCGCAAGGGCAACCAGCCCGGGCAGGTCGTCCGCCGCACCGCTTGCAGGGGGTGTGTCCGCGATGTCTCGGGATCTGTTGGTCCGCTGACGGACTCCTGCCATTGCGAGGCAGGCCCCGGCTCCCAGCACCAGTGCCCACAGCCATGCCGCTGACAGCATGCACAACGACAACCCCAGACCGGCAAAGAGCAGTGCGGAGATGACCGTGTAGATAGGCGGTAGGCGGTCAGTCCTATCCAATGCACTACCAACTACGTGGGATCCCATGCCCGCCAGAAGAAGCATAGGGAGCAGCGGCCAAATGGCGTCGGCCTGCAGCACCAGGACCATCGACGTTAGGAAGTAGGCACACAACCCCAATGTCGAGGCCACCAAGACCGCCCCCCCCCAGCCATCCAGGTTGCACGCCACGGCCCCACGTTGGAACCGACTTGCCGCTATGCGGTAGAATGTCCCTGGTGCAAGGAACAACAGCAGGGCCATGGCAATCGGCCACCAGAAGGCTGACAGCGCCAGCGATTCCGGTGCCGGAGCCACGGATGCGATTAGCGGCATGAGAATCCACGGGATGGCTCTGCCTAGAGCAAACGCGACGGTAGGCACGACCAGCGTCTCTGTGATGCCCATCCGC
>CAZVEV010000397.1:0-4570 GCA_964625865.1 uncultured Planctomycetaceae bacterium
ACACGGCGCCGAGTAACCGGATTGTCATGGGGGGCATCGGCATTGGCGGTCGCGGGAACCTGGACCTCAAGGTTTTCATGGGCCAGCAGGATGTGCAGTTCGTGGGGATCTGCGACGTGCAGAAGACGCGGCGGGAGGCGGCGGCCAAGCGGGTGAACGCAAGGTACGGGGACAACGCGTGCAAGACGTACCGCGACGTCCGTGAAATCGTGGCGCAGCCGGACATCGACGCGATGCTGATCGCCACGGGAGACCGGTGGCATGCGCCGGCCTCTATCCTGGCGATGCGCGCCGGCAAGGATGTGTATGTCGAGAAGCCCTCCTGTTTCACCATGGATGAAGGCTTGCGCGTGGTGGAAACGGCAAGGCGTTACGGTTGCGTGTACCAGACGGGCACACAGCGGCTGAGTGAACCGAACCACGTATTCGCGATCCAGATGGCTTTGAGCGGGCGGCTGGGGAAGATTCACACGGTGTACGCGGACATTCGCTACCGTGGCGGTAACAGGTTCAACTGGTTGCCGGGCCAGCCGCAGCCACCGAAGGACGTGGTGGACTGGGATGCCTGGCTGGGCACGGCCCCGTGGCGTCCCTATAACCAGACGTATCTGAATCACGGCTGGTATCACTACTATGATTTTGCCACGGATACGGCCATGTGGGGGGCGCATACGATCGCACAATGTGTGGCCGGCCTGGACATGAAGGGTGTGACGCACATCGACTTTGAATTCGGCAGCAAGGGCGAGACCATTGTCACCAAGCTTTCCAACGGTGTGAAGATGGTGCTGATTCGCAACGGCAACGTGACGCCGTGGAAAGCGAACGCGTACTGGCGCGGTGCCTGCGGCGAGCGTTTCGACGGTCCCGAGGGATGGGCCGGGGCGGCGGACGGCTATTCCAAGCCCGACGTCTCATCGCCGAAACTGCTTGTCGAGTACAAGAAGATCCTGGCCGAGTACACTACAAGCACCCAGCGTTCGCTCAATCACTGGCGGAACTTCCTGGACTGCGTGAAGTCGCGCCAGGCCCCCGTCGCGAATGAGGACGTGATGTACAACTCCATGATCATGTGCCTGGCCGCGGACATCTGCGATCTTCTGCAGCGCAGCCTGAAGTTCGACCTCATCAAAGCCGAGTTCGTGGACGATCCCGAGGCCAACCGCCTCCGGGCCCGGGCGATGCGGGAATCGTGGTGTGTATAAGAGAGGAACTACCGATGAAGACTATCTACACGATGTGCATGCTGGTCCTCGCCACGGCGGCGTTTGCCCAGGAGCGAAGCCTGTTCAACGGCAAGGACCTGACGGGCTGGGACGCCAAGCCGGGATGGTGGACCGTTGAAGACGGTGCACTCACCAGCGAGAGCACCGCGGAGAAACCGTGCAAAAAATGCAACTACCTGATCTGGAAAGGCGGCGAGCCGGGCGATTTCGAGTTGACGCTCGATTTCAAACTGACCGGCCAGGGCAACTCCGGGATCCAGATCCGGTCCGAGCGCCGGCCGGACTTTGACACCTATGGTTACCAGGCGGACATGGACTGGAACGGCAAGCTGGTCGGCTACGTCTACCACCACAAACGCGGTCTGATCGCGGCACGCGGCCAGAAGGTTGTGATCCCGCCCAAGGGCGAGAAGAAGGTCGAGACCATCGGCGATGCCGCCAAGCTCAAAGAGGTTTACAAGCAGGGTGATTGGAACCAATACAAGATCGTCTGCCAGGGGCCGAACATCAGCCTCCACGTGAACGGCACACTGATGTGCCAGATCACAGACAACGACGCCAAGACAGCCAAGCCCGACGGGATCATCGCGCTGCAGATGCATCCGGGTCCTCCGATGAAGGTCCAGTTCAAGAACATCATGCTCAAACCGCTGGGTCCAGTGAAGAAGCCACCGGTCTCAGTAAAGAAGCCGGCGAACGAGACGCAACTGACGTTGGCGGGGGCCAATTGGATCTGGAACCCGGTCGGCCGGCCCCAGGTCAGTGCACCGGTCGGATCCTTGGCACTGCGCCGAACCTTCAAACTGCAGGCCCCGGCGCAGCTCGCAGCCGCCCAGGTTATTCTGACCGCTGACGACGCGTTCGTCCTTAACGTCAACGGCAAGGAGCTCATCAGCCATGACTACTGGCCAGAGGTAAAGCAGGTCGAGATCCCACTCAAGCTCCTGGGCAAAGACAACGTGCTCGCCGTCGAAGCCCAAAACGCCGGGGCCAAGCCCACCCCGGCCGGTTTCATTGCCAAACTGCTCCTCAAGTACAAAGACGGCAAGAGTCAAACCATCGTGACCGACGGACAATGGAAGACGGCTCCCAAAGGTGGTCCGGACTGGAAGACCGTGGTGGAAGATGATTCCAAATGGAAATTCGCCAAAGTCCTGGGCGCGTACGGGGTGTCGCCCTGGGGGACTCCTGCCGCCGGAGGCCAGGCCAGGAAGGCTACGAAGGCAGTGGCGGTCGGTGCGCTTGATGAGGCACAGCTGATTGCTGTGCTCCAATCCGATGCAGGGCAGAAAGAGAAGACGGATGCCTGCCGCGAGTTGGGCCGGATCGGCACGGCGGCGTGTGTGCCGGCCCTGGCCGCGTTGTTGACGGACGAAAAACTATCGCACATGGCGCGCTATGGCCTCGAACCGATCCGCTGTTCTGCTGCGGACGATGCCCTGCGGGCTGCCCTGGGACAGCTCAAAGGTCGACAGCTGGCGGGTCTGGTCAGCACTCTCGGACTCCGGGGCGACAAGGAATCGGTGCCGACGCTTGTCGGTCTCCTGAAGGATGCGGATCCGAATGTGGCGTTGCAGGCAGCCCGGGCCCTGGGCCGCATCGGCGGTGCCGCGCCGGCGAAGGCGCTGCAGGCGACACTGTCCGGGACCAAAGGAGCCCAGCGCGCGGTTGTATGCGAGGCATTGTTCGAGTGCGCGGCGGCTTTTACGGCTGCGGGTTCTAACGATCAGGCTACGGCCATCTACGACGCGTTGCGGGATTTGCGGGATGCCAAACCTGAAGTGATGGCTGGCGCATTACGCGGCGCTATCCTGTCCCGCGGCAAAGACGGGTTGCCGTTGCTGGCGGAGTCAATTCGCGGAGCTGATATCCAGGCCGCCGAAACGGCCGCGAAAGCCGCGCTTGAGTCGAAGGAAGCGGATGTCGCCACTGTGCTGGCCGCTGAACTCGGCAAACTGCCGGCGGGCCGGCAGATCCTGGTGGCTGGAGTACTCGGGAAGCGCGGTAACGCCAAAGCAATTCCAGCGTTGCTCGCCCTGGCCAACGCAGGGGACACGTCCGTTCGCGTGGCGGCTTTGCGTGGCGCGGCGGAGATTGGCGTTACCCGGGCGATCGAACCGTTGATTGCGTTGATGAAAGACGCGGATGTGCAGGTGGCGAAGGCGGCAACGGACGCGCTGGCCGGCTTGCGCGGCGACGCGGTGGACCAGGCGGTCATCCAGACCCTGAAGACGTCCGAGCCGGCGTTCCAGGTCAAGATGGTAGACCAGGTAGCCCGTCGCCGAATCCTGTCAGCGATGCCGGTCCTGGCCGAGCGGATGACGGATGAAGACGACGCGGTACGGATTGCGGCCATTCAGAGTTACGGCCAGCTCGCGGGTCGGAAGCACCTTCCCCAGCTCCTCGAGCGGATCGAGGGCTGCGCGAACCCCAGAGACATCGCCGCACTGGGTAAGGCGATTTCGTCAGTCTGCGCAGCGGCGGACGATCCGAAGGCCTGTGCGCCCGTTCTCACGCCGGCATTGACAACGGCGGGGAGCGCAGTGAAACCCGCGCTGTTGAAAGCGTTGAAACAGGCCGGCGGCCCCGAGGCGCTCAAGGCTGTACGCGGCGCAGTCGATGATCGGGACAAAGGCGTGCACAGCGCTGCGATCCGGACGCTCAGTGAGTGGCCGACCCCCGACGTTGCCCCAGTCCTATTGGAACTGGCGAAAAACTCCGAGGAGGATTTGGACAAAGTGCTTTGCTTGCGAGGGTATCTGGGCATCGCCATGCGCAAACAGGTGCCGCAACCGGCCAAACTCGACATCTGGCGCAACGCCGCGCCGCTGATCCGGCGCGACGACGAGAAGCGCATGCTGCTCGGTGCGCTGTCCGGTCAGGGCAGCCCGGAGTCGCTACCCCTGGTCACCCCGTACCTGGACGATGCCGCCGCAAAGCGAGAAGCTGTGGCCACGGTCATGGCCATCGTGAAGCGGGCGGGCAAGAGGGCGCACACCCCTATAGGCAAAGCTGCGCTGCAAAAGGTCGTCCAGATTTCCGGTGCAGACTCTCCTTCCGCGAAGCAGGCCAAAGGGCTGCTGAAGGAGATGGGGAAGTAGAAACTCCCGGAGTGAGAGCATTCGTCTCACTGTTCGTCGGTGCGCTTTCGAGCTCTGGGCTGCCTTCGCACGCCCGATCTGGGAACACTGCGAATTGGGAAGGCTTCTGTCAGAAGATCGATGAAAACGGGGGAGAAGGCCGAGACACGGCCAACCCCCTACAAGAGAGAGAATTGGATAAGAATACGTGCTGTCAGCTTTGACAGTACGACAGGCTTACGCAGGAGAGCAAATGAAGACAGT
>CAZVEV010000398.1:0-4557 GCA_964625865.1 uncultured Planctomycetaceae bacterium
CATCGGCGAGACCACCGACCTCTACGCCAAACACCCCGAAGTCGCCAAAGACATCAAGCGCATCATGATAGAAGCCTACACCAAGGCCCCTAAAACCTGACCGAGCGGATAGCTGCGCCGAGTCGAAAGAACAGCAGAAGAAAGGCAAGCAGGACACAAGACCCCAAAGGCCAAGAGCAACGACAACGATACTTGTCCACGAATTACACTGATTGCACGGATTTGAAGAGAACAACAGAACGAAGGACGAAGTGTGTTGAGTCTCTCATGTTCCTTGAATCCGTGCAATCAGTGTAATCCGTGGACCCTACTTCTTCCGCATCCGGACGGGGCTACCTTCTGTCGGGCCTACGGCCCTGAATCGCAACGACTCGTGTAGGTCAGTGCGGCGTGCGATTGCGCAGCGTCATTGACACCAACTGGCCGCGAGCAGACGATGCGCACCAGTCGGGGACGACCCCTTGCGTTACCCCCGAATTGCGGCGGCTTTACTGCAGCGGGACGTTGTAGTAGCAGCGCCAGCCCCCTATCGTCCCGCCGAGGGTGATCTCGGACGTGTCGTACCACTCGGTGCTGCCGTCCTCGAAGAGGAAGTTGCCCCCGTAGGGCTCTCCACTGGACTGGCGGTGGCTGGAAATGGGCGTCCCGTCGCTCAGGTACCAGCTCGGAATCCACCCGGCGTACTGCTTCATGTCGGCCATGATCGGCGTGCGGGGGTTCTCGCCGAAGCGCCTCTTCGTGACCCAGTCCTTCCCGGCCGGCGTGTAGTCCATCGTGTTCCAGGAGGTGTTGTCGCGGTGGGGCATGTAGAAGTACCCGCACAGGCCGCGGAGGTTCCGCAGGGCGCCGTCGTGCCGGTGCCAATACTGCGTCGGGCAGTGCAGGATGTCGTATCGGGCCTCCTGGATGTTCTGCTTGTCCCACTCGATCAGGTAGTCCTTCCAGAACTGTATGACCGTGTCGCCGCACCAACTGATATGTCTTGCCGGCGAGGCGGTGTTCTCCGGGAAGTACCTGTCGTTGTCGCCCCCGTAGCCGCAGACGGCGTTGTACCACTGCTTCACGTTAGCTAAGCATTTCGCGCGCTGGACCTGCCGGTACGCGCCGGTCAACGACGGGACCAGAATCCCCAGCAGGAGAGCGATAATCGCAATGATGATCAGCAGTTCCAGCAGCGTAAAGCCCCCCGCCGCGCCGGCGGACATCCGCCGGGGACACACCGACCGCCGCCCCGAGCGTCTCAGAATTGCCACCATGAGCTTTCTTGTATCGCATCCGGCCGGTCGGAGTCAATTCTCCGCCGAGTTGTCGATACGGTGTGGCACCGCGGGATTGTGGGACGCGGCGGTGCTTATGTACGGGCAGGTGCTCAAGAGCATGAAGCCGACCGATCCGCCGAACCTGAAGAAATCGCTGATGCCGATGGTCTGGACGCGCCAGATCAAGCAAGACAGCGGCAAGACCCGTCGCGTGGCGATGAGCACCATCGGCGCCGCCGGCGACATGGAAAGCGAAGATCTCCGCCGCCTGTACGTCAACTGCATCTACTGGGCTGTCGGGCTCGAAGGCAAGATTCCCGCCAAGGCCGACGTGACCTATGTGGGCGGTCCCTGGAAGGCCTCCCGCTTCGGCCGCGGAACGTACAAGAAAGGCCTCAAGCCCGCAGACTTCGCGATCAAAGAGGACGCGAAGTAGCGGGAAGGTAGGGCGCGGGACTCGTTGCACGCGGAAGGACAAATGCGGCGGGGTGGCACCTTCAAGCGCAGCCCGCAGGGCGGAGCTTGTGGGTGTGGCGCGAGATCGCCCCTCGACAGAAGGGCTCATCTCTTTATTGGAAGCACCCACAAGCTGCGCTTGAAGGTGCCACCCGCCGGTTGTAACCTCAGGCCGGTCGAGTGCGTACGTACAGACGAACACTCTGCGGGGGCGGTATGCCCACAGGAGAATGCCATGCGAAATCGGACACGTCTCTGTCGTAGCGGAATAGTGAGCGGTTGGCTCGTCGCAGCGGTGGTCGGCGCGGTTGTGCTGTCGCCGGCCGTCGCGCGGGCGGAGCCCAGTTCGAAGAACAACTGGCGCCTCAGGGAGGCCCTGAAGCAGTTCCCCGACGCCGACGCCAACAGGGACGGCGTGCTGACATTCAGCGAGGCCAGGGCGTACATGGCCCGGATGGCCGACGGGGGGGGCAAGGGGGCGGCGGATAACGGGCCCAAGCCGCCTGCGATGCGCAAGACCACCGGCGCCGACGGCATGACGACGATCACCAACGCGACGTACGGTTCGCATTCGCGCCAGGTGATGGACCTGTGGCTTCCGAAGTCCGCCACGCCCACGCCGATCGTCATGTACATTCACGGCGGAGGGTTCGTCGGCGGCGACAAGTCGCACGGTCACCGCCAGCCGCTGCGCAAGAAGTGTCTGGCCGCCAAGGTGGCGTTTGCGACGATGAACTACCGCTTCAAGAGCCACGCCTCATACCAGGAGATCATGCGCGACGGGGCGCGGGCGATCCAGGCGATCCGCGCCAGCGCCAAGCAGTTGAACATCGACCCGCGGCGGATCGGCGTGTACGGCTCGTCAGCCGGGGCGATCATGTCGCTGTGGCTGGCGTTCCATCCGGACGTGGGCAACCGCTCCAGCCGCGACCCGATCGCGCGGTACGCCTCGACGGTCGCCGTTGCCGGCGGGCTGCTGACGCCGACCGGCACGGACGTGCTTGCGCTGCGATACGCCTCGCGCGGCGATACGCCGGTCTTCCAGTACAACGCGATCCCGTTCAGCAAGACGCGCGACGTGCATCACCCCAGCCACGCGGTAGCCGTCAAGAAGCGGTGCGACCAGTTGCGGATCCCGTCGGTGCTCCTGCTGAAGGACGGGCGACCGCCGTTCAAGGGCGATCCCGTCGACGCCCAGGCGACGTTCTTCTTCAAGTACCTCCGCGTTTCCGACCCATCCGAGAAGACGCCCGAGGGTCCCAAGGACGACGAAGCTGACCCGGGCTAGTACTCCGGGCGAGCAGGAATGTCGGGCGGGCAGTAATGTAGAAGCGGCATCTTGCCGCTTTAAGGGATTCCAGGTAGAGTCCCCGGTTCCACGCACCCCCGAAACGCGGCAAGATGCCGCGTCTACATTGCCCAACCGACGACGACGGAACAAGGAGCTGCGCGATGGCTGACGATACGAACACGCACCCTTCCGGGACCACCGCGGGGGTGCCTCTGGTGCTGATGGCGTTGCTGGTCCTGCAAACGTCCCCCGCCTCGGCGGCTGATACCTCGTCCGCACGGAAACTCTCGCCCAACGCGGCGCTGGTGTATTGGCAGGCGATGGCGCTGGTGCCGGGCTTCGACGACAAGGCCCCCTCGCCGCTGGACAATTGGAGGACGGCGAAGATCGACGACGCGGCGCGGAAGCTGCTCAAGCGAACCGGCCGCGCACTTGGCCTGTTGCACAAGGCCGCCGCGATCGACGCGTGCGACTGGGGCATCGACTGGTCTGACGGGCCGGCGACGGCCCTGCCGCACCTGGGCAAGGCCAGGCGTCTGGCTCACCTGGCCCTGCTGCGGGCCCGCGTTCGGCAGGCCGACAAGGAGACCGATGCGGCCCTGGCGGACATCATGGCGGCGATGCGTTTGGCGCGGGACGTGGGACGCCGCGGCGTGCTGCTGGAGCTGCTGGTCCAACTGGCCATCGAGCGCGAGGCGCTGGAGATGCTGACCGCCCACGCGCCGGCCCTGACGGCCAAACAGAAGAAGCGCCTGGTCGTCCGGTTGGACACGCTCCGGCCGGGCACGGACCTCTCGCAGGCCATCCTCGCCGAGAAGGTCGGAATCGTCGACTGGATGCAGAAGGGAGCGCGCCACGCGCTGCTCGATGCGATGGGTCAGGACCCCGATGGCGTGCCCGAGGCGCTGAAGGACAAGACCGACGCGGAGTTGAAGGCCCTGCTGGCCGACCTCGGCGCGCAGTACGAAGTGGTTTCGACCGCCGCCGCCCTGCCACGTGAACAGGCCGTCAAGAAGCTGGCCGAACTCGACAAGCGGTTCGGCGCTTCGGCCAATCCATTCGTCCCGCTGCTCCTGCCGGCCGTCACAAACATCTTCAAGCAGCAGGTGGCCTTGTCGAAGCAGCACGAAGCCCTCCGAGCCAGGCTGCGCCCCCGGGCGAACTGAGCCGAGACGACGCATCGGCCGACCCCGGTCCGCAGTCGGGGACCGGCCCGTCCTGACCGGAGGCCCACCGCCCCGCACCACGGCGCAACGTCTCCCGGGTGTCCGACAAGCCCCCTGGCACGCACGAGGCCGCGGCCTAAGCGACGATCTCCCGCCCGACGGGGGAGACCCCGCCTTCGGGTCCGGCATGCGGCTAGGGGGCGGCCAGCCGCCCTGGCCGCCCTCCGGAGGCCGGCGGACCCCGAGCACCGCCGTCGTATTCGCCTGCCGGTTCGCGCCGGACTGCCGCCCTGGTCAGCGCACAGAAAAGCCCCGGCCGATGCCGGGGCTCTTGATGGGAGCGGTTGGATTTGAACCAACGTAGGCTGCGCCGTCAGATTTACAG
>CAZVEV010000399.1:0-4549 GCA_964625865.1 uncultured Planctomycetaceae bacterium
CTTCTGCTGTTCGTCGTGCCTCGGTTTGCCGACCTGTTTGGCAGCCTCGGGGTGGCCCTGCCCCCGACCACGCAGATTCTGATCACCATGAGCAATGCGCTCAAGTCCTACTGGTGGCTGGGGTTGGCGAGCCTTGTCGGCATGGTCGTCGGCTTGAAACTGTGGATGAAGACGACGACAGGGCAGCGTGTCAAGGACACTGTGCTTCTGCGTCTGCCGCAGTTCGGCCCGATCTTCAAGAGCTTCGCCACCGCGCGGATCGTCAGGTTGCTCGGCATTCTCCTGGAAGGGCGCGTCCCGGTGCTCGAGGCGCTGAGGTTGACGAAGGCTTCGGCGACCAACGTGCACTACAAGGAACTGATTGTCCGGGCGCAGGACCTGGTCTCCAAGGGCGAGCCGATCAGCGCAAGCTTCAACAACGCTAACCTGGTCAGCCCGTCGGTCTACGAGACTGTCCGAAGCGGCGAGTCCAGCGGCCAGGTCGGCCCCTTGCTGACGAACCTGGCCAACTTCCTCGATGAGGAAAACGAAGTGACGCTCAAATCACTGACCAGCATCATCGAGCCGCTGATCCTGGTGATGCTCGGCGTGCTGGTGGGGTTCGTGGCGATCAGTATGTTCATGCCACTGTTTGACCTGACCTCGATGACAGGAGGAGGCGGCTGATGAGTTGGTTGCACAAGAGGGCCTGTTCGCCGATCGGGATCGACCTGGACGGTCGACGACTTCGAGCGGTGCAGTTGACCGGATCGCCGAAGGGATGGCAGATTCAGGCGGCGACGTCCGTGGCCCGGTCCAAGCCCGGCTCGCCGGTAAGCCCCGAGGAGGTCGAGGCGTTCCTGCGCACACTGCCCAAGCACGGGTTTGTCGGGACCCACGTGGTCATCGCCATGCCCGGCAACAAGGTCATGTCGTCGATTCTGGACCTGCCCCCGCGCTCCAGCGGCGCGCCGGTGGACCGGATCGCCCGCTCGGAACTGGCCCGAATGCACCAGTGCGACCTGCGAGCGATCGAAGTGGCCATGTGGGAACTGCCCGCCCCCGCACGGGCGGGAAACACCACGCCGACAATGGTCTGCGCCTGTTCCTATACCGACGCCGAGGCCCTGCTGAAGCTCTTTGACAGATGCGGACATCACGTCGAAGCCATTGACAGCCGCTCGCAGGCCCTGGCCCGGGCGTGCATGCCGATGTTCTCGGACCCGACGGCCATCACAGCCGTCGTCGAGATCGACTGCGACTGGGTGAATATCGTTGTCCTGCACGAGTCGCTGGTGGCCTACGAGCGCGTACTGGAGGGCGTCGGCACGGAGGGGCTTATTGAGACGCTGGTGGCCAAGACGCGGCTGGACAGGCCCGGTGCCGAGGAGTTCCTCGGCGAGGTCGTCCTGGATCCCACCACGGCTATGTCCGAGGGTTCGGCACGGTCCAGGAAGCCCATCACGCGCGTTGAAATGCACTTTGACGCACTGGCGGACGAGCTGATGACTCCGCTGGCGTACCTGGAAAGCCAGTACCCCGACGCCCACGTGCGGGAGGTCCTGCTGACCGGTCCCGGGGCGTCGATCGAGGGTCTGGCCGACTACGTAGGCGCTCGGCTGGAGGTCAGTGTACGCGCGGTCACGCCGACCCACCTGGCCGACGTGCCCGAAACGTTCACCGACCCGATCGACGGGGCGTCGACGGTGGCCACGGGCCTGGCGCAGTACGGGCCGGACAAGGTCGCCCCGAGCGTGAACCTGATCCCCTCGCCGAAACTGCTGGCCATGCAGCGGCGCAAGCAGACCCGCAAATGGGCCGCCGCGTGTCTGGCGTACGCTATCATGCTGGTGGCCGTCTATGCCGGCTGCCGTATGCGGTGGGGGGGCAACGACGTGCAGGCCGGCGAACTGTCGGCCGTCTCGGGCGAGATCACGAACTACAACAGGCAGATCGCCGCCGTCAAGAACGCCGAGACCGCCCTGCGGGCCAAGATCGACGCCAACAATGCCGTCGGTCAGCAGCCCGACTGGAGCATCCTGCTGGCGCTGCTGGCCAGGAATCTCGGCAACGACGTCGTGCTCAAGCATTGCGAACTCGACCTGGACCGACAGGATCCGTCCAGCCCGCCGTCAGCCGATGCCGGACAGCAGAAGCAGTTCGTGCTGGAAGTGCACGGCCTGGGCAGGACGCAGACGGCGGTCTCCGCCTTCATTCTCCGGTTGGAGAGGGTCGGCCTGTTCGACCAGGTCAAGTTGATACGCACCCGCCGTGAGGAGTTCATGACCGGGCGGGTGGTGGCGTTCCAGTTGGCCTGCACGCTGGGCGCTGAAAGCAGGAGGCCGAAATGAAACTCGACGACGCAAAGCGAATGCAATTGATGATCGAACTGGTGGGCGCCGGGCTGTGCCTGGTCGCCACGGGCGCGTTTTACTTTCTGGGCCTCGGCCCGCTGCTCAGTCAGAAAGAGGACGCGGCTACTCACCAGGCCAAGATCAACGCCCAGCGGTCGATCGCCCTGGACCTGAAACACTCGCTCGAACAGGACCGCGCCAAGCTCGCAAACGCCGAGCGTGAACTGGCCGAAAGCCCTCTGCAACTGGCCCCCGCGACGGACGTTAACAAGCGGATATCCCTCGTCACCGCCCTGGCCCGGGAGTGCGGACTGAAACTCGACGTCGTCTTGCCCGGCATGCCCTCCACGGGGCATCGCTACGAGACGGTGCCCATTCACCTCAGCGGCACGGGAAACTACCGCACCTGTGTATCGCTGCTGCACCGCTTGCGGCAGAAGTTCCCCGATACGACGGTCACCTCGCTGAATCTCAGCGCCGATCCGGCCGACGTCAAGGCCGTCGCGCGGTTCAGCATTGACCTGCTGTGGCACGCCTCGCCCAAGTTCTTTGCCACCACAGGGGCCTGACAGATCTCGCGGCATGCAAACGCCCACAGGCTCCGCCTGTGGGGTATCGACGAAGATGATGACCTCTTCACACCGCACGGGGCGCATTGATCGCACCGGTGCACATTGCAGGACCCACGTCCAATGGGCCGATGCGTCGTTCGCGGAGACCCCACGGGCGGAGCCCGTGGGCGTTTGCCTTTCTGTCGCGACGACCCTATCGCCTCCCGTCATCGAGGGCGAACCGTCAGGCGGCGCGCATCACCACACGTGCGATGACGTGCGGGGCTCCGGTTTCACAACCAGCAGATCAGACGGGAACTCCTGTTTGCACCCGATGTTATTTGTGTGGGAGACCTACAAGAAAAACAGCCCCGACCATTTGCCTCGGCCCTCGGCGTATCTTCTATTTCCAGTGTTGCGGTGCTGAACTGGAGAGAAGAGACATGAAGCTTACGAAGAGACAGAAGATGATGGTTGCCGTCTTGGGCCTTGGCGTTGGGGCCCTTCTGGTCGACAGGGTACTGCTTGGCGGCGAGCAGAGCGGGCCCGAGCGGGCCGAAGCGGCCAGTCCCGGCTACGTGGCGCGGACCGCGCCGAACGGCCCGGCTGCTGCGAGCAGCGGAGCGCTGCTGGACACGTCCCTGGCGACCCGCCTGGACAAGGTACGGAAGGTGCTCGATCTGGACCTGGCGTCGACGAAGGACGCGTTTTGCCCCTCGGAAGCCTGGATGGCCGAGTTCCGTCCGGACGTGCCCGAGAAGACCCCCGCCCAGACGGAAGTTTCTCACGAGCGCAAGAGCATTGATTTTGGGCGAAGCCATCAACTCAAGGCGATTGTTTCGTCCGGTGTCAACGGCGGGGCGTTCATCGGCGACAAGTATGTCCGAGTAGGGCAAGTCGTTGATGGATTTAAGCTTGTGAAAGTTGGGCGTCGGTCGGCCGTCCTGGAATCCGACGGCGTGCAGGTTGAATTGACGCTCAAGGTCGATTCCCAGGACCGGTAGCGCTGTGACGAAAATGCCCTTTGGCAAGATCGTTATTTAAGACGCCGGCGTATATCGCCGAGCAAGATAGAGACAGGAAACATGTAGCGGCGAGGGTCGTCGCACCTTGGGACATTGGAGAAAGGCGGAAGGATCAAAATGGAGAGTAAGAAGAGACAACGTGGTGGTTTCAGTCTTCTGGAACTGGTGATCGTCGTCGTGATCGTGGGTATCATCGCGGCCATCGCAATCCCGCGCATGAGTCGCGGTGCCGCCGGTGCATCCGACGGGGCCCTCAGCAGTGACCTGGCGGTCCTGAGGAACGCCATCGACCTGTACGCGGCCGAGCACGGCGGGACGTACCCGACGGTGGCCGACATCGTCGACCAGTTGACCACGTACTCGGACGCCAGCGGCAACACCAACGCGACGAAGACGACGACCTACATTTACGGTCCGTATCTTCGCTCGGTGCCCACGCTGCCGGTCGGCGCCAAGAAGGGCTCGACAGGCGTTGCCGCGGCAACCGGCGATGGCGTTGGCTGGATCTACACCGCCGCGTCGGGCACGATCGCAGCCAACTGCACCGACGCCGAAGTCGATGCGACGGGCAAGAAGTACAATACATACTAGTGTGCCGTCAGCTTTGAATAGTCGGGTATAGTCGCTTGAGCTTGATGCG
>CAZVEV010000400.1:0-4512 GCA_964625865.1 uncultured Planctomycetaceae bacterium
ACGATTCACCCCCCCATGGCCCGCCGGCCCCCAAGCCAGGCCAATGCAAACCCCGCGGGTTTTCGCACCCATTCATTCTCGTTCCGCAGTGCGGCGACCAACGGATCCAGAGCACGTGGGTCACCCATCTCGCCCAAGGCAATCGCGGCATTCATTCGCACCCGTTCATTCTCGTCTTCTCCCAATGCGGGTATCAGAAAGGATATCTGCCTGGCCAGGGGGGGCAGGCTGACTTCCCCATAGTCCTCCGCCACGTCCGCGACCTGTCGGCGGAATACGGTTTCCAGCACATCCACCAGATCCTGTTCAAGCTGGGCCATGCCCGCCTGTTGGTGGCCCGGCGCCAGCGCCAGCATCCATCCCGCTTCACGCGCGAGGCATCCCCAACGACCATCTTGGCCAGCCTTGTGCTCCGCGACCAGCCAGCGAATCAGACGCTCTGCCAAGGCCTCACGGCCGTTACGCCACAGCCGGCCCACCATGAACCGGATCACCCGAGTCCATGCAGGATTCCATATGTGCCGACCGAAGGACTCGATGACCAAGTCCTCATTCTGGTCGGCCAGATAGGCTCCGGCGAGATACTCCCGGCAGCTCTCCTCGGTGAACACGTAGTCACTGCGCCCTCGCTTGGCCAATAGGCCCGCATGTCGGACCAGGCGCTCCCAGATCTCGCCGGGCGTATTACCGCCGAATTCGCGGCGCACCAGCGCGTCCCCTTCTTGAACGTCCCCCAGCGCCTCCAGCGCCTGGGAACGCGTCAACCGACCTTCCGCTGACCGCCACGACGCCCACGCCAGAGACTCCAGCAGACGCAGGCAGGCCTCCACCTCCACGTGCGATCGGCCCAAGTGCTGCGCCATCGTGCCCTGACGGCGACGCAGCATCTCCTCGACCGCACTGCCCAACAACTCGCCCTCGCTCTGGGGGAGGTCCGCCGGTCCGTCCTCCGCTATGAGACACAGCAACGTCAGCAGCAGCGGACGAGACACAAGCCTGCGAAACAGAGGATGGCTTTCCAGGTGGCGCCTTAGACGCCCCGAGGACTCCCGGTCGCTCCGGAAGTAGCCCTCGACGTACTGATCGATCTCCTTGGGCTTCAGCGCCTCCAGTCTCAACTCCTCGAAGCGTGCCCGCACCCCATGCGCCCCACGCCAGGCCCACGGTCGGCCCGACAGCACCACCGAGCAGTCCACCACCGGATCCAATCGAAGTTGGCGGGTCAGCCACTCGCCTATGGGTTCGGTTTCTCCCCCGCTTCGGGCCTCGTCCAGACCGTCCAGCAGGAACACCGCCTGGCCATCTCGACACAACTCCGCAAGCAGATCGGCCTCCAAATGGGGGTTGCAGTAATGGGCCAGGTCCAACAGCGTTCGGCAATCCTTGTCGGGTTGATCGGTCAGATACGCGCCCCAGCGTCCCAGGTCCACCGGAACAGGCACCCGACGCGGCAGATGATTGGGATCATCCCGGTACTGACAGGACAGCTTCCACGCCAGATGGCCCAGCAGCGTTGTCTTGCCCATCCCCGCATCGCCTGTTACGCAATAACGAAGAGCCGAGGACGGGCGGCACAACTGCCTCAGAAGCTCTGACTGTGCATGTATCTTAGGTTCCGGCTGTCGGCCCATTGGATCGGTAGTTTCTGTTGCACCGCCCTCTTCCCGCTCACCCCTTGCAGCCTCGGACAAATGTCGCTGAACATACAGTTCCTGCCGGGACAGCCTGCCCAGGTCCGCAAAGACCTCCAGATACGCGAACCGATCACGGACCTCTCGCATGTAATCGCCCAACCTCACCCAATCAGGACGGAACAACTCCATCTCCTCACCGGCTAGGCTCAACACCGGGCCGCCGCGTGACGCCTCAGGCAACGCCTCACGTAACGCCAGGAACGCCTTGTCGATATGCCCCGAGCCGGACAACTCGCCCAGAAACGCCTTCAGACCCAACGCTGGCTGGCGGCCTTCCGGAAGGTAGAAGTGCGTGCCCACCACCGCGGGAATACCCCGAGCACGAAGCAGACCTGCCACTACGTCCCATGTCGAACATCCCAACAGAACCACCACACGAAGCGCCGAACTCGATGCAAGGGCCTCGGCAAACACCTCAGCACGCTCCGATGACTGGCCGAAGCTCAGCGTCGCCGAGTCGCCCACCGTCCCCACGTGTCCGGCGTAAATCACCACATGCCAATCCCGGCCGCGGTCAGACAGACGCTCGGCCGCCTCGGACCAGTCAGACAGCACCAGGGGCTCGGACACGCGAATGCCCGAGTCGCGGTGAAGCTGCTCACGTAGCGGTTCGAACAGGTGCGCATCGAAGGACCGTTCCTGCATCAGAGGAAGCACCCGTAGCGTCCCGGCCATCGCCACGTCACGTGCAGCCCGCGGGGCCGCCTTCTCCCGCCGGACAACCAGCACGTCGGGATGCCAGCACAGCGGCTTTCCGGCAAGGCAGGCCACTTCCCAGGGCCACGAACGTAGGCCCATATCCTGCACATCCAGATCCAGACACAGAGTTGCCTCCTCGCTACGGGCATGCTCAAGACGGCGCTGCACTTCCCGGCCCACCGGGCCGCCCAGAAGAAGTGGGCCCAGGATCCTCCCGACTTTCATCAGGTCCTCGGCCTCCGGCCGGCAAAGCGGGCAAGACTTGCCGGCCTGGCCGTCCGTAGCGCTTGCCCACGAGGAGATACCCGCCAGTAGGGATATCAAATGCCCCTGGTCGGCCTCGGACAGCCTCGTGGCATGGGCACATTGGCCGTCCCGACCCCGCCCGAGTCGTACCTCAACGGCCCCGGAGGACCCGTTCCGAGACAGCGTCAGATACTGAATGTACTGGTTCTGGCCCATTCGTCTTTCTGTTGCGCTATAGCTCGATGGCCGCCATCGCACAAGGCGGTTTGAGCGGCCCGAGGCCCGCAATCGATACTAACCGGTGAATCTGCGGCCACTGCGTCAGTTCATTCCCCCTCGTCCGCAAGAATCAACTCCAGGCTGCGCTCTCCGTCTACCCAGTGGTCGGCCAGTTCGAAGATGATGCGGTCCTCGGTGACAGACGCCGGGGAGAGGACGGTATCGTCGATGCTCAGCCTGAGTCGTGCCCTATCCACGTCGGCGGGTAGGTCTTCCAAGACGAGTTCCCGCCGTTGCGGTCGAAACCTTGCCGTTGCACCCGCGAGTGGGCCCTCTTCGATGATGATTTCCCCGGCAAGCTCGTCCGACTCTGCACCCAGAAGGGCGCCTCGGATGCCAGATACCAGGATAAAGGCCGCCCAACTTGCGGCGATTCTCAGCCTACCCTGGAATAGTGAGAACCCGAAAGGAGCGGTCGTGCTCTGCCCATGGGAAGTCGTAGCGGGTGCCAACGACAAGGCCACGGCCTCGTGGTAGACCATCTGGCAGCGAGCGCAGCGCCTGAAATGCCGTGTCGCTTCAGTATCCGTGCTCAGATCAAGATCGAACATCTCATCGACAGACAAGCAGTCATCCGTCTCCCTGGTGGGGTCTAGATTCTCAAACTCCGGTGCCAACATCAACTGGAGAGTCTTGCGGGCCCGTCTACCACATTCGGCACAGAACCGCACCTTGGCAGCGAACTGCTCTGCCCATCCAATAGGTCCGTTCTGGGGCTCACCAAGCGCAAGGCTTGAGAAGTCCCGGCAATCGTCAACATCTATATGCTCATGACTCATCGATGCCCTTCCTTTCGTTCCCGGAAACGCCGACAAAAATCGTCAAACAGGCATTTCAAGTCCTCGACGGTACGTCCGGTCTCCTTCGCCGCGTGATCGATGCTTTCATCGAGGTCCCCGTTGTCTGCAATTGCCGTATCCACAATAATGGACAGAGCATGCCGATCTGCAGGGACGGGGCACTGAGATATACAGGCTCTGAACTCCTCATATAGTTCGTTGTCGTAACACATCTCCACGGACGCTGCGGCCGTGCTTTGCTCCATCTTCTCAGGGTCGGTCAGACCGATTGGCGGGTCATTCGGACGAGGCTTCCTGCCGTAGTACCTCTCAAGTGCGCATCGAGCCATTGATCCGAACTTGCCATTCCATTTAAGAGCCCCATTCCTCCCTATCGAGCCCCATATCCTGTTCTTGATATCAGAGGCCTTAATCGATACGGTATTCCTATGCCTATTCAGCAAGTCCTTGCGTGCTTTGTCTAACGCGTCGAAAGTTGCTTTGGCATAGAACGAGTTATCCATCTGGGGGTCTTTCAGGATCTCTTCGACATGTTTGTTCGACATGCATTTTATGGCGTCTTCATCAAGGTTGTCGATGAGCCCACGCGCCCAGAGAAAGCGCCTCACAGTAGTCCGTGCGAGGTTCTTGCGGAGACCTATGAATTCGAGTAAGCGAAGCCTATCCTCGTCGCCGCGGCGAAAGACCCTTCTGCTGTCTTTGGAGTAATCGTCGATCGGGGGGCCTTCACCGCTATCTACACACCATGGACACGGAAGTGGGACCGCACGGGGCCCCCGGGACAGCCGGTACTC
>CAZVEV010000401.1:0-4502 GCA_964625865.1 uncultured Planctomycetaceae bacterium
CCCCTTGCCCCGAACGTCCTCCGGATTTGGCTTGCCCAACACGTCACGTCGGATACACTCACGGCAACTACCCCGCGAACCTCACCATCGGGCCGCAAGGCCCCTGGAGGTGTGCTATGCCGCGTAGAGCGTCTGTACTGCCCGTCATTCTGGCCTTCGCGCTGCCGCTGACGGTATGGGGCGGGCGGACACATGCCGCCATCCCGCCGATCCAGGCTATCAAGGGCATCAGCCCGAAGCCGAGCGTCTTCAAGGTCGCCCGGCGCAGCCTGCCGGTGGTTATCCGCTCGGAGGCCGAGGCCGGCGAGCACTTCCCCGATGTGGCTGTGGCCGCCCTGACCAAGCGCGTCGACTTCAAGCAGCAGATCGTGCTCGTGTTTGCGTGGCGAGGCTCGGGGCAGGATCGCCTGACGTATGCAGTGGCTGAGTCCTATCCCGAGCAGATATCGTTCACGTACCGGCCCGGCCGGACCCGTGACCTGCGCCCGCACCTGCACGTGTACGCATTGCGTTCGAACGTGACATGGCGCGGGCCGACGGGGCGCGGCGGGGGACCGGCGGTCAAGCCCGACACGCCGGTGGCGGCCCCGCAACAGATGAGCATCAAGGTGGGCGACCTGAAACGTGAAGCGCTGGTCTACCTGCCCGCGAAGACCAGCGCCACCGCGGCGCCGGTGGTGTTCGGCTTCCATGGTCACGGGGGCAACTCCCGAAACGCCGCCCGCAGCTTCCGGATTCACGAGTTGTGGCCCGAGGCGATCGCGGTGTACATGCAGGGCGTTCCGACGGTCGGTATCCTGACCGACCCGCAGGGTAAGCGGACCGGATGGGAACATTCTCCCGAGCAGTACAAGGGGCGCGACCTGAAGTTCTTCGACGCCGTGCTGTCGCGTCTTCGGAAGGAGCACAAGGTCGACGATCGTCGGATCTACGCCACCGGCCATTCCAATGGCGGGGGGTTCACGTACCTGCTCTGGGCTCACAGGGGCGACGTGCTGGCGGCCGTCGCGCCATGCGCGGCCGGCTCGCGCAGTCTGCGAACCACACGGCGGAAGCCGATTCCCGTAATGCATATCGCCGGGCGGAAGGACAATCTCGTCCGGTTCGCGTGGCAGGAACGCACGATGCAGCGTGTCCGAACGATCAACGGCTGCGGCGAGAAGGGCTCGAAGTGGGCCAAGGACTGCACGCTCTACCTTTCAGCGACCGGAGCGCCCTTCGTGGCGTTCGTGCACGGGGGGACGCACAGGTATCCGGCCGAAGCACCTCCCCTGATCGTACGGTTCTTCAAGGAGCACGCTCGTTCGGACGCTGCGCCGAAGGCAGGCGGCGGCTCGCCCGCGCCGGCGAAGTGACGCCTGGAGACTGCACCGTTTACTTCGCTCGCTTGTGCGAGAGGAGCCACGTGTAGATTTCGGGGTTGTTGTAGGTCTTTGTCCACGAGTCGTGGCCGGCTTTGGGGTAGACTGTCAGCTTGATCTTCGTCCCGCGGGCCTTCTTGATGGCATCGACCATGGCGCTGCTCTTGGCAAGTGGGACAACCCCGTCTCTGCCGCCGTGAAACACCCAAATGGGGAGATTGACAAGCTTGCCGGCAGTTCTTGGGTCGCCGCCGCCGCAGATGGGTATCGCCGCGGCGAATCGTCCGGGCTCTCGCGCGGCCCAGCCCCACGTGCCGAAACCGCCCATGCTCAGGCCCGTCAGGTAGACCCGCTGCGGGTCGGCCTTGGTTGTCGCCAGAATGTGATCGAGCAGCTTGCTGAGTTTCTCGATCCGCCACCACTCAGTCTTCGGACACTGGGGGGAGACGATGATGAACGGCGTGGTGTTGCCGGCCCTGACGAGCTTCGGCGGGCCGTGGACCTTCACGCGGTTCAGATCGCTGCCCCGTTCGCCCATGCCATGGAGGAAGATCAGCAGCGGGCACGTGTCTTGCTTGTCGTAGTCCTTCGGCAAGGACAGCAGGTAGTGGACGGTCGCCTTCCTCGCCGAGTTGCCCGCCCCGAGCGTGACGTCCGTCGATGTGGCGATCTGGGCGCCCGGCTTGGGGGCCTTGGCAGGCGAAGTGCCCTTATCGAGTGGGATCAGCCGCACGGTGCGGAAGTGGACCTCGCCGCCTTCGGACTGCAGGCCGATCTTGCCGGCCACCACGTCGCATCCGGTGGCCTCGTTGACCTTCTCGCCATTGATGACGACCGTCAGATCACCGCCGTTGAGCGTGATGTCATATCTGTTCCACTGGCCCGGCTTCTTCTCGTTGCCCTTGATCTTCCTCACGCCCGAGAGCTTCCCGACGAATTTGTTCTGGGCGGAGATCGATCGCGCGGGAGCCCCCTTGACCCCAAAGCCATGGAACCCGTAGATGTCGCCGGCCTTGCCACTTTGGAGCTGTGCCTCGACGCACTTGGGCAAGGCCTGCGGCTTGCCCGTAATCCGCATCAGCACGCCGCTGTTGCCCGCCTTCTTGCCCGGCGCCCATCGCCACTCGACGATGAGCTTGAAGTTCGTGTACTGCTTCTTCGTCGCGATGTACCCCATCGGCGTGCCCTTGCACACCAGCAGTCCGTCGCGGACGCTCCAGACGTCCGTCATCTTCACGTTGGGTTTGACGAGGTAATGCTCCCAACCCGCAAGGCTCTTGCCGTCAAACAGGTCGATCGCGCCTTTGGGCTTGTCCGCCGCCGAGGCAAACTGGACAGCCGCGGCCGCGACCACAATCGCCCCGACGCCCATCCGAAGGAAAGTCGGTCGGTTAACACTCCTGTCCTGCCGTTTCGTAGAACTCATGATCTTTCCCTTAGTCCTTTCTGCCTTGTGGCATCTTGTCTTTCCGCCTCTTCGGTGTGGATGATCGTAATGGGTCGCATCCAAAGGCATAAAGGCGTTGTTGTCCTTGGCGTTGACGTCCGCATACCTATATATCCTAGCGTTTCTATCCTCTGCGCCGCTAGTCTTGGATCATCCTGGAATCCCTGAGCCAGGCGACAAAACTGGTCGGCCACATCGCCGCCGACTCCCCTGCGCGGGCGCCCAGGTCGAAGCCGTGGGATCCCTTGCTGAAGACATGAAGCTCCGCCTTGACTTTGGCTTTCAACAACATGGCGTAGAACGCGACGCACTTGCCGGCGGGAGTCAGGCGATCGACACGAGCGTTAACGATGAACATCGGGCAGATGCCCGGCGCGGCGTTGGCGGCGGCAGTGCGGGCGGCGATGATCTTCTCGACGTCAGCGGGAATCCCCGGATAGAACAGGCCCGCGAAGTCCGGCATCCCGCTGGGCTGGCCCTTCGGCAGCGTGCCCTCGACGCGGAGCGCAGTGGTCAATGCAAGATGTCCGCCGGCCGAGAAACCGCAGATGCCGATCCTGTCGGGTTTCAAGCCGAGGGTCTTCGCTCGCTTCCTCAGAACCCGAATCGCCTGCCTGGCGTCGGCCTGCACGGCCTGCAGGTACTTCGGCCAGGTGTTTGCCCGATTCGTATCGCCGGCCAGGCGAGTTCGATACTTCAGCACGAGCGACGTTACGTTGCGGGCCTTCAGCCAGATCGCCAGGTCGTGCCCTTCGCGATCGATCCACACGTCGCGGAAGCCTCCCCCCGGGCAAATCACCACGCCCACGCCGTTGGGCTTCTTGGGCCGGTGGATGCTGTAGGTCGGCGCCGAGACGGAACTGAACGCTCGATTCAATCCCGACGGGGAGCCGGGCGACTTGTGCGAACGGAGACGCTCTTTGACCTTGGCTTTGTTCGGATAGTCCTGCGGCGGCTCATCCCAGAGCGGCGATTCCGCGGGCAACTCAGCGGCACGCAGAGATGGTCCAACAGACAACGTGGCAAGCAACACGGCAAGAAGTGCTCGCGGTATATCCAGGCGGCCATTAGCGTGGTTGACACGATATTGTCTCATGCGGCGTCCCTTTCAGCGCCCCGCCTCGGCCCGTCGGCCGTGACGACCGTTACGGGCGAATCACTTCTCGCCGTTCGCGACGTATTCCATGATCCTCACGAAGGACTTGCCCCGATTGGGCATCTTCGGGTGGATTCGCCGCTTCTCGGCCCAGAGTCGTCCGATCCTTGCCTTCTGCCGATTGCTCAGACCGGCCAGTCGCCGGTCAACGTACTCCTGGTGCTTTCGGATGTCGTACGCCTTGGGCAGATCGTTCTTGTCGATGCGGACCAGCAGCTTCTCAAGCTCCGACTGAGGAGGCTGGCGCGTCTGGATACCTGGCGTACTGCCTGTGTTCTCTGATGGGATGTCCTTAGACATTTTGGGCTTGCCCAGCTCCCACCCTCGACGGTAACTGCCCTGAATGAACTTGTCTGCCTCCGGAGCATTGGTGGCCTTCAGGTGCACTGGATCCCACTCGAGCTTCTTGCCGACGCGATAAGCGACATTCCCCAACGCCAAGGTCTCACACAAGGGCCCGGAGTAGCTGAAGGGCATTTCAGCTTTCGCTTGATTGTCAGTTCGGACTGCCTGTATCCACTGGCGATACTCACCACCG
>CAZVEV010000402.1:0-4465 GCA_964625865.1 uncultured Planctomycetaceae bacterium
GTTACGTCACCACGGGGCTTGTCCCCGTGGAACGATGATTCGTCACTAGCCGCCGCTGCCCCCCCTCCTCCCCGCCCGCCTTTGGCGGGCGGGGAGGAGAAGGGTGACTGGAATCGTCCGGTTAGTGGCGAATCAGTGCTCCACCGGGACGAGCCCGGTGGTGGCGATGTTCCTGCACGTCAAGTCAAGGGACTCTGCCCGCCGTCCCTCAAAGCGGCAAGATGCCGCTTCTACATTGCCGCCGCCCTCGCCGACTACAGCCGCCACGGCGTGCGCATCGCACGCGAGAGCATCATGTCGGCGGCTTCGTCATTGACGAACTTCTCGGTCGCCCAGTCGAACGTCAGTTTGCGCCGCAGGCGGGTGGCGATATCGGCGATGAGCGTAGCGGTGGTAGCGCTGTGTCCGGCCTCGACGGGCGCCGCCGGGTCGCGACGCGTGCGGATGCACTCGAGGAAGTTGTCCCGGTGGCTCCTGCTGACGTACAGCCGCTCGTCGCCGGTCTTCATCGTGGTCCGCAGCAGCGCAGCCGGCTCGGCTTTGATCCCGCCGCGACGGACGTGGACCGATCCCTTGTCGCCGTCAAAGCGGACGCCCTGGGGATGTCCGGGCTGGCTGTTGTTGCAGAAGCTCAGGGCCGTCCCGTCGGCGGCGGTGAGCTTCGTCTGCCACGTGATGGACGTATCAGCCGGTCCGTCGTCGGGGAACGTGGCGGTGCCCTCGACGGTGACCTTGCCCTTGCCGAGCTGCGGCATGCCCCACAGGGCGATGTCCACGTGGTGGACGCCCCAGGACTGGATCCACCCCGCGCAGTAGTCGGACATGAAGTACCAGTTGAAGTTGCACTTGATGTCGTCGTACGGCGTCCAGGGCGCCGGGCCCAGCCACATGTTGTAGTCGATCTCCGGCGGGGCGGGCTTGGCGGGGGCGGCCTTCAGCGCCCGCCCGCCGGGCACGCCGACCTTGATCGTGTGGACCTTGCCCAGGTATCCGTTTCGCGCCAGTTCGCACGCCATGCGGAACCTCGCATCCGATCGCTGCTGCGTGCCGATCTGGAACACGCGCCCGTACCGCCGGACGGCCTTGCACAGGGCGCGGCCCTCGGCGACGGTCAGGGACAGCGCTTTCTCGCAGTAGACGTCCTTGCCGGCGCGGACGGCGTGAATCGACTGCAGGGCGTGCCAGTTCTCCGGCGAGGAGATGACCACCGCGTCGATGTCGTCACGGGCGAGAAGTTCGCGGAAGTCCTGGTAGCCGGCGCAGCTGGCGGGCTTGGCGCCGGCGCGGGCCTGGGCTCGGGCAATCTTGGCTTTCTGCGGATCGCAGACGGCGATTACCTGGGCGTCTTTGGCGCCGCGGAAACTGCCCACGTGCCCGGTCCCACGTCCGCCGACGCCGATAAAGCCCACGCCGATGCGCTCCGACGGGGCAACCGCTCCGCCGGCGCCCAGGGCCGAGGCGGGAATCACCGTCGGCAGGGCCACCGCGGCGGCCGCTCCGGCAAGAACAGTTCGCCGCGATACGCCTCGCGGGGTGCAGTCCGTCACTGGTGTCGTTTTCATAGGATGCTCCTTCTCATTCTTAACACGCTGCGGGACCCCGCGGGGCGGCGGCGTCAGTCGGTTTTCTGCTCCAGCAGCGTGCCGAATCGCTTATTGATCGCCAACGCCGGATCCAACGGCACGTCGACGGGTGTGCAGTCGGCGGGGATGCTGATCGTCGGCGTCGGGCGGATGGTCTTGCCCTCGAACTGCGGCAGCCACGGGCGCAGGGCCTCCAGCATCTCCGAGCACATCTGGCGGATCTCGTTCAGTGTACAGACGGCCCCCGCCAGCGGGTCCATTGCCGCCGCATGGACGATCGCCTCGGTGTCGCCCTCCAGCGCCGCATGGGCGCCGAGGATCTGCACGTTGACGTTCGACATGCAGGCGGCGGCACACTGGGGCGGCAGTACGCCGATGTTCGTCGGGTGCAGGCCGGTGTCGTCGGCGAAGGTGGGCACCTCGACGCAGGCCTCGGTGGGCAGGTTCAGGATGTACCCGTCGTTCCGCACGTTGCCCATGAAGCGGAACGGCTTGCCCGTGACGACCGCCTCCATGATGTACGAGCAGTACTCGACGCTTCGTGACTCGATCCTGGCCGACTCGAACTCCAGCGGGTCGTGCTCGGCGTACTTGGCGGCGAGCGTCTTGGCGTACTTGTAGTAGGCCCCGGACTCGCCTCCGAAGGCCGGCTCGTCGCAGTACATCTCCAGCGCCCGCTTGCTCGAGCGGAACCAGGGCAGGTACTCGCTGAGGTGACCCGTCGATTCGGTCATGAAGTACCCGAACTGACGGAAGACCTCGCCGCGGACCTTCTCGTTCTTGTAGTACTCGGGCTTCTCGAAGACCTCGCGCAACGTCGGGTACAGGTCGCGCCCCTCGTGGGCGAGCGTCAGGAACCAGTCCATGTGGTTGATGCCCCCGCACGTGTAGCTGATCTCCTCCTTGGGCACGCCGCAGTAGCCGGCAATCAGGTCCAGCGTCGTCTGCACGCCGTGACACAGGCCCACGAACGGGGCGTCGGAGATCATGCCCAGGGCCAGGCAGTTGGCGGCCATCGGGTTGGCGTACTGGAGCATGATCGCGCCGGGCCTGGACAGTTCCTCCATGTCGCCGATCATCTCGGCCAGCACGGGGATGGTCCGCAGCCCGCGGAACAGCCCGCCCGGGCCCAGCGAGTCGCCGATGCACTGGTCCACGCCGTACTTCAGGGGGATCTCGTAGTCGTGTGTGTAGGCGTCGAGCCCGCCGACCTGGATCATGATCACAACGAAGTCGGCGTCGGCCATCGCCTCGGCGCGGTCCAGCGTGGCGGTAATCGTCGAGGGCAGGTCGTTCTCGTCGACCATGCGATTTGCGAACGCCTCCATCCGCCGCAGTTTCGGCTCGGTGCGGTTCATCAGGGCGAATTCGCTGTCGGCCAGCGCGGGCGTGGCCATCATGTCGCTCAGCAGCGTCTTGCAGAACACGACGCTGCCGGCGCCGATCATGGCAATCTTCTTCTTGGCCATCGTCTGATCTCCCATGAGGTCGCCCCGACCCGCCGCAAGGGGCGCGGGGCGAGGTGGCGGGTTAGTTGTCTGCAGAGGGCAGTTGATTCAGGTGTCATGATAGATTCCCCCCGCATCACCCGCAACGCAATTCGCGCGGGTGCAGGGCGTCCAGACGCCTGTCTCGGTCGAGGATACGCACTCGTTGCCTATGCGCGTTCGCAGGTGAACCCCCCAGTGTGTTCACCGGGGGCGAAATGGGCGTTTTGCGAACAAGATGTCTCTCCTCCGGAGGCGTGCATTTCGCCCCGGGTGATTACACCCGGGGGTTCCGCGCGCTGGCGCAGTGCGTACGCTTTCCCACTGGATCAGGATACGGCGGGGACCCGCGGGGACACAAAACAAACGGGGCGGTCCGATAAGGACCGCCCCGTGATGCGGATCATAGCTTACTGGTCTTACGTTCTTGTACCTATGCGCGACGTCTACGACGCGCCAGAACGCTCAACCCGCCAAGGACGAGCAGGCTCATCGTTGCCGGTTCGGGAATGGGTTCATAGTCGATGCTGATATTGTCATACACGTGGAACGTCGGGTTGGAACCCCCTCCCCTGCTCTGCTTTCCAATCCGGAACTGAGCGGTGTCGGTGAAGACAATGCCACCTACTCCGTCAAGAAGATCGTATGATTTTGCGACCCATGTATCGATCGGGCCGCTGCCGTCCCAGTAATCAAGGTTCACCGTATCCGAAAAATCCCCCGCCGCAGAATAATCAAGCCACGATTCGTAACCGACAGTATGCTCCTTGATATCGAAGGAGATGACCAACTTCGCGGCGTTGAGTGTGACGAGTTGCAGCGCGTTTTCGAGTACCATTGCTCCGGTGCTTGACCTGACCCTCACACCTTTGGCGCTGCCGTTGCCGGCTTGGTCTGCCCTGCAGTTGTCTGGTGATCCGGTTCCCGGTTTGTAGCCATTGGTGACATCATCCCAGTTCGTAAGTGGCTCGTTGGTCGCGGTGTCGATGTGGTTGCTTTCGCAGCCTTCGAAGGTGTCGAGTTGGATGTTCACCAGCGCCGCGCCGGCCGTCCCGGCCAATAGGGCCAGGACCAGTACTGCTGCTAACGTGCTTCTCATGCTACAGTCTCCTTTCAGACTTGTCCCGTTTGTCTCTTTCGCCGGGACGGGTGTCATGTCACCTCTCACCATGGAGAGTTCTCTTGCAGTGAACGGGGAGCCTCCTGCTCTGTGAGCCGTCCGTGAGTTCAAGCACAATATGCGAGCTTTGTCGCGTTCGCCCATTCGGCTTCGGCGACGCCACGATGCGTTATTATATATGATCTTCTCAGATCGTCAAGAAAAATCGCCCCACTTCTTAGCGACAATTTGCTACCCGTTCTTGCGACACATGGGGTCAGAGCCCCAAAAAAAAA
>CAZVEV010000403.1:0-4394 GCA_964625865.1 uncultured Planctomycetaceae bacterium
AACTGACCTGTCCGCGGATCGCGTAGACGGTCTTCGTCACTCCGGGGTCATTAATTACCAGCGCGAGGACCGTTGTCTTGGTCGCGATGTCGTTGGTGACGACGAAACACTCATAAGGGCCGCACTCGCCGGCCGGCGCCACCCGTCCCTGGCCAAGCGTCCCCGCGGCGTCAAGGTCCGCCCATGAGATCTCGCGCAGAACTTCCTCGCCGAGCCCCGCGGCCGGCACGAGACACAACACAAGTGTCAACAAGGTGATACGGTGTGTCATTTCGAAATCTCCTGTGTGTCGCGGTGGGCGGTCAGGATGGTGTTGAACGCTTCGGTGGCGATTTGCCCCTCGGCGTACAGGACGCGGAGAACGCGCTCGAACTCGCTTGTGATCTCCTGGCTGTCGAGGATTCGAACCTTCTCGATCAGCCTGTCGACCCGCAGGCGGACCGTCGGATACGAGATCCCGTAGGCTCGGGCCAGTTCCTTCAACGAGCCCGAAGCGAGGATAAACCGCTTGATCAGCGCGAGGTCCTCATCGTCGAGCCCGTCGAGCCATGCCTGTCGGGTCTGCTCTGTCATATGACCAGTCTTTCGTTTTCTTGAGGTCTATATCAATTATAGCATCCACAAAACGAAAGGCAAGCTTAATTATATTAAGATTCTAAGGGCGTCGCCGGGGGAGACCGAGGGGCGATACCTGTCCCCGGGGCGCGCGAAACCGCAAGCGGAGCGGGGGGACGCCGCCGTATCGCGACCCGGCTGATTATCCCTACCACTGTGCGGGCAGGAACTCGTCGACGTTCTGGCGGGTGATGACCGTCTTGCGGAGGTAGTAGACCGACCGCCTGATCGGCTTGCCGCTGAACCAGTCGGCGGCGATCTTCATCGGCAGGGCCCCGTCGGCCTCGGGTGACTGGTACGTTATCGCATGCAGCGTGCCGGCGGTGATGAAGTCCATGCCCACCTTGCTGTTGCCGGCCGCCACGCGGATCACGTCCTGGCGATTCATCGTTTCGCAGGCCTTGTTGATGCCGATCTGCACGCCCGAGTCATCAGCGCTGACGACGCCCTTGAGTTCCTTGCCGTACTTTGTCAGCCAGTCGGCGACGACCTGCGTGGACTTTTCGGCTTCGAGCTTGGTCGTCTGCATGTCGAGGCACTTCATCTCGGGGGCGATCCTCTTCAGTTCCGTGATGACGGACCAGGTGCGCGAAAAGAAGGGCGAGCCGCCGGGCATGTGTTGGACGACGGTGTAGCCGCCCTTGTAGTCCATTCGTCGGGCAAACTCGTGGGCGAGCATGCGGAATTGGCCCCAGTCGTCGGGGCCGGTCCAGGCCAGCACGTACTTCATGCCCTCGTCGACGGGCAGGAGGTTGCTCGCGATCACCGGGACGCCGGCCCGGTTGAGCTTCCGGAGCATGGGCACGACGGCCTTGGCGTCCACGGGGAAGATGATCACCAGGTCGGGCTTCTCGTTGATGCACTGGTCGACCTGCTGGGACTGGATGTTGACGTCGGCGTTTCCGGCCGTCAGGGTCTTCAGGTCGATGCCGTACGCGTCGGCAACACGCTGCATGCCGCGCGTGTAGGCCGTCGTGTACGGGTGGTCCATGTGGCGCAGGCAGATCACGCGCTTGCCCTCGGGTCCGTCGCCCGGCGAGGGGGGCATGGGGGCCTTGCCCTCGGTGGACCAGCCGGCGTACTCCATGTCGTACCAGTGCAGGGCGTCGGTCTGGGGCAGGGCGGACGGGTCGTCGGGGCGGTTGGGGGGCACCAGGGGCGTCTCGTCCAGGACGATCAGCGGCTGACCGTCGGTGGCGACCATGGCCATCACGTCCTGGGGCCTCTCGTGGCCCCGCTCGGGGGGGCGGTGCCCGGGGGCGGTGTCCCCGGCGGGGGTGTAGGGCACCATCAGGGGGGCCGTGTCCCGGTTGAGGACCATCGCCATGATGGCCACGATGGACACGCACGCCACTGCCGTCACGCATACGATCGGAAGTGTTCGGTCCTTGGTCTGCATCGGTGTGCTCCCTTCGGTCGTTTCATCGACGTCCTGGTCGTCATACTCGACGGCCCGCGCCTGGAGGGCCGGCACTTCGGTCAGCAGTTCTCGCCGCTGCCCCCGAACGCGCCGGGCCTGCTGGACGCGCCACGCATCGTACAGGATCACCAGGGCCAGCACCAATCCGCTGGCCATCAGTTCAACTTCAAAGCCCGCCCCGAGGCTGTTGAGCCCCTTGATCAGCGCCGCCAAGGCCACCAGCGCCACCGTCGTGCCCACCACCGTGCCGCGCCCGCCGGCCATGCTCGTTCCGCCGATAATCACCGCCGCCACGATGGCCATCAGCGAGTTGTCGCCGAGCGACGGGTTCGCCTGGGCCTCGCCCATCGAGTAGACCGCCCCGCCGACGGCACTGAGCAAACCGGACAGGACGAACCCCGCAATGACGTATCGGTCCACGCGCAGCCCGGAATACCACGCCGTCTGCGGATTGCCCCCCAACAGGAACAGCCCCTTGCCCGCGGGGGTGGCGTTGAGGCCGACGCCCACGACGGCCATGATCATAAACGGGATCAGGATCTGCGGCGTCAGAATCCACAGCATCGGTTCCTGGAACCAGTCAGCCAGGGCGAACGTCTCGGCGGGAATTGTCCCGCCGGCGCCGTAGATGTACATGGCGTTCTGGATGATGATCATTGCCCCCAGCGTGACGATGAACGAGTTGATCTTGGCCTTGGCGACCAGAAGCCCGTTGACCAGTCCGGTCAGGGCTCCACACAGGGCCGCAACGGCGAAGCTGGCGGGCCAGCCCAACTGAGGTGCGAGTCCAACCGTGACCATGCCGCCCATCGTCATCGCCGATCCGATCGACAGGTCCAGTTGCCCGCAGATCAGCACGATCGTAAAGCCCACCGCGGCGGGCAGGTTGACCGCGGCGGCCTTGAGCACGTTGCCCACCGTGCCTTCGGTGCGGAACTTCGGGGCGATCGCCGCCATCACGATGCAGATCATCGCGCAGAGCAGATACACGCGGTAGCGGTGGGCCAGGGCCTCGATGCGCTCAGCGCTCAAGGCGGGCCGCTGTGAGGGCGGCCGGTGGATGTCTCGCGCCTCAGGCATCGTCCAGCCCCGCCTTTCTGCGCGAGTACGAGTTGACCCCGACGACGAGGATGAACACGGCGCCCTGCACGATGGCCTTGGGGAACTCGCCGATCACGAAATCGCCGATCTTGACCAGGCCCATTACGTTGCTCATCAGCGCGATGACGATGACCCCGCCGAGGACGCCGGCGATGCTTCCCCGGCCTCCCGCCAGCGTCATGCCGCCCAGCACGACGGCGGTGATGGCCTGGAAGTCATAGCCCCTGCCGATATACGCCGCGCCGACCTTGTTGAAGCTCGTCAGGAAGATCCCCGCGACGGCCGACGCCCCAGCCGACAGCACGAAAGCCAGCAGCACCGTCCGTCGCACGTTTACACCCGTCATCCGCGCCACCTCGTACGACGAGCCGGTCAGTTTCAGTTGGGCCCCGAAGCCCGTCTTCCGCAGGACCAGGTGCGCCACGATGGCCAGCAGGACCAGCACGACCACGATCAGGGGGACCTGTCCGAAGACCTTCGCGTGGTACAGTTCCAGGAACGCCCGCCCGGCGGTGGAGGCCTTGTCCGGGTAGACCTGCCTGCCGGCATAGCCCCAGCGGATCACCCCCGAGAGCACCGACATCATCGCCAGCGTCCAGATAATCGGATTCAGCCGCAGATACCCCACCACCAGCCCGTTGATCAGGCCGATGGCCAGCCCGGCGATCATCCCCGCGACGAGGCTCGCGACGAAGCCGTATTGAAGGGCCGAGACCGCCACGATGCCCGACAGCGCCATGATCCCCGGAATCGACAGGTCCACGTAGTGCTTGCTGTACGTGATGAACGCCACGCCGACGGCCACGATGCCCAGCAGCGTAACGGTCTCCAGGGCGTTCATGAGGTTCCGCCTGGAAAGGAACTCACCGGAAATCAGCGCCCCGACCGCGAACAGCAGCGCCACCAGGACGTACACGCCCATCAGGTTGAGCAGCCCGCCAAGCCGGCTGGAACCGGAAGGGGATGCCTCGTTCAAGATGGCCGGACGCTCGGTCATGGCGAGACGAACTCTCCTTCACCGTTTGCGGCCAGCAGGACGGCGGCCTCGGTGCACCGGGCCTTGGGGATCTCGCCGATCAGGTGTCCCTGTCGCATGATCACCACGCGATCGGACAGGCCGACCAGTTCGGGCAGGTCCGACGAGATCAGCAGCACGCACTTGCCTGCATCAGCGAGCCTGGCGATGGCCTGGTGGATCACGACCTTGGCGCCGACGTCCACGCCGCGGGTCGGCTCGTCCAGCAGCAGCAGCTTCGTG
>CAZVEV010000404.1:0-4375 GCA_964625865.1 uncultured Planctomycetaceae bacterium
GGGCTGGGCTGACGTCGCCGATGGCGAGGGCCCTGCTGGACGGTCAAGCCCTCAGCCCTTCACTTGATCCGCCGCAAGATGATCAATCCCTTGATGAGATTCTTGATCTCGTAGAAGTGGCGCAGCCGCAGCAATCGCGCGGCGATGTAGGTGGGACGCAGGTAGTAGCCGCGTAGCGCCTTGCGATGCAACCGCCGAAGGCGTTTGACCGGAAGGGTCGGCAATTCCATGACCGGATCATTGTTGGACAGAGGCGAGTAGTCCTCCCATTTCGCGTCCGGCCGCAAATACCCCTCTTCCTTGGCGATGCGGTACAGGTCCGATCCCGGCAGCGGACTGCAGACGAAGAACGCCGCGATGTCCGTATTCAGCCGCTTGGCGAACTTGATGGTGTCCTTCACCGTCTCTTCCGTCTCGCCGGCATACCCGAGCACATAGCCGGCGTGGGTCTTCAGTCCCGCCTTCTTGGTCAGATGAATGACCCGGCGGACCTCCTCCAGATTGGTGCCCTTGTGCATACTGCGGAGGACGTCGGGGTTCCCGGATTCCACACCGAAGCTCAATTCGTGGCATCCGGCCCGCCTCATGAGGCGCAGGGTTTCCAGGTCCAACTTCTGCGCCCTGGCCGAGCAGACCCACGAGACCGGCAGCTTCCGCTCGATGATCATCTCGCAGATCTTCACCGCCCGATCCTTGATCCCCGTGAAGAACTCGTCCGCGAAATTGAAGCAACGGATGTTGTACTTCTCCACGCACTCCTGAAGTTCGTCGACCACGCTCTCGGGTCCGCGCACGCGCAGCTTGCGGGTCCAGACGTTCTGGGCCGAGCAGAACCCACACCGATGCGGACAGCCCCGGCTGGTCGAGATCAGCGTGCTGGGGCCCGGCGCCACCTGCTTGGTCGGCGGGGCGTAGTAGAGCTCATTGTTCACCAGGTCCCGGGCCGGGAACGGCAGCTCGTCCAGATTCTGAATCAGTTCACGCGCGGGATTGGACAGCACCCCGCCGTTGCCGTCGCGGTAGGTCAGTCCGTCGATCCGATCCCAAGCGCTGCCGCCCCGTGCGAGTTCCTCCACCAGCTGGCCGAACGTAATCTCCCCTTCGCCGCGAACGACAAAATCGGCGCGACAGTCCTGCAGCGTCTGCTCCGGCAGCGCGGACGGGTGAGGCCCGCCGACAACCACCGGCACGTCCGGATGCCGGGTCTTGAGAAGCTCGATGAGATCCCGGATCGAATCGAACAGAGGCGTATTCACCGTCAGGCCGATCAAGTCCGGCGAGAACTCCATCGCCCGCTCCACGGTCTCCGCGTGGCCGAGCTTCTCGGCTTCGGCGTCGACGATCTGACACGTCGCGCCGTTGTGCTGCCGCGCGTACGCGGCAAGACAGCACAGATTCAACGGGACTTGACTGCCACCGTGCCCTTTGACGCCTCCCTGGCTGTGAAAGGACGCATTCAGCAGTGAGATTCGCATGTATTGCTACTCCTTGGGGCGGCGGGTCGTCTTCCGCGTCCAGTTCGACACCGCCGGCATCCTATCTCGCAAACCACGTCATCGATGGGCGGGTTTCGCCAACGGCCCGCCATCCCTGGTGGCGCACCATGACGCCGACACCTTCCAAGCCAGGGAAAGGGCTCTGCACCGGACTGAGCTTCAGCCATTCTAGCGGCAGACCACAGTGCCCTGCAATCCCACCCGGCGCCCGGCCTGTCACGGCCCGGACGGGGGTCGTCCTTCATCCGCCTGCGCGGGGGACAGCGCATAGACGATGAAGCTCTCGCCTCGATAGATCGCCCGGCCGCCGTATTCGCCCGTCACCACGCCGTCGAGCCCGTCGAGGAAGACCTGCCGCTGGGCCTGGTCCCGAATGGACGAGAAATCGATGACCGCGCACCGAGACTCCGGGGCGCGTTGAAGTTCGCTACGGACGGCTTCCAGATCGTCGGCCACCGGCCAGGCCGGCTCGGGAAACGTGCCGACAATGACGCGTTCTGTCAGGAAGTGCAGAATCGAAAGCTGGTTCTCATTGGCGACGATGACGCCGTCGGCCGGGCACGCCTCCCGCACGGCCTGTTCGACGCCGGGCAGGTCGATAAACGCTCGACTCCGAATCGTCTCGTAGTATTGGCCTATGTGGGCGGCGTAGCTGTAGTAGAAGGCGTTGCGGGCAAGTCGCGGGAAGCTCGTCCCCACGCAAATCACCACGAACACCACGATCGCAATGGTGCAACGGCGGATTACATCTCCGATCTTCCGCTTGCGATTCAACGCCCCGACCGCCCAGCCCAAGCCGACCACGCTCATGTAGGCGATCATCGGCTGGACGGACATCAGATGCCTCGGCCGGACCGCCTTGCTGCCTCTCAAGAAGCAAAGGCTGAAGATGTAGATGGCAGCCGCAGCCGGGAGCAGACGCCCTCCTCGCCGCCACAGGACCACGCCCCCCAGCGCCGCCAACACGACGCCCGGTATGCCCACCGGAATCGCCAGGGCGTCCTGGCTGGTGAACATTTCCGCGTAGGCGCTCGGCAACTGAATGACCATCACGCCAAGCTGGACCACCCGCCCCCAAAGCGTCTGATCGGGGTCTTCGAAGGTCTTCTCCAGGTAGAGCGGCGTCTGGTCGGACGCGTTCCGGGCCAGCCACAGAAGCCCCGCTCCCATCACCGCGCAGGTCAGCAACAGCGCCCCCGCCCGAATGAGCGCCCTCTTGCGAGCGCCGAGCGTTCGATCCAGGACCAGCCCAACGGCGACGGCGCCCAATATCAACCCACCGGGCGCCCGAACTGCAATGCCGGCGACCGCCAAGAGGCACGCCGCCACAGCCGAGGCTATCGTGGACCGATCCTGACAGACCAGCACACACACCACAGCCCACATCAACATCGCACAGGGCGCATCGGTGAGGATCCGGTGCGAGTTGTTGAAGAACGCGTAGCTCATGCCCGTGACGAACACGGCGGACAAGGCGAGGCGCGGATGGCCGATTCGGCGGAAGACCCAATAGGCCAGCAGCAAGGCCATCAGCCCCGACGCCGCCGCCAAGGCGTTCGGCGCCCAATAGCCGTCGCCGAAGACTCGCCGCAGGCCGGCCAGCACGAACGGATAGCCCGGCGTCACTTTCGTCGACACTTGCCCGTTGAAGACGTACCCCTCCCCGCGGGCGAGGGACCTGGCCAGGCCTTGATAGAGCCCGCTATCCGGCGTCGGCGACCACTGGCCCGTCACGCCGGCGGCATAGACCACCAGGAGCACCAGCGGGACGGCGAACGCTTCCCATCGTCGGACCGGCGCACCGCCAGGCGTGCCCGGCAACGCAGGCCCTGGGGCCAAGGAATGGGACGGGTCCCTATTCATGCAAGGCTCATCCTTGTGGTCTGCTTTGTCATATCGTCACGCGGCCCTGAAGGAGATACCACCTGCATGGCCGGGGTCAGGCTTCCCGTTCGCCGATGATGACATGCGTCATGCCAAGCGGCGAGCGAATGTCCAGGGGCTTAAACACCGGCAGCAGAGCGGTCGGCAACTTGTTGGTCACGATGATGCCATGCGAGAACGCCCGTCGGACAGCGACCCCGTTCCGCTCGACCAGCCTGCGGACATAGCCTAGAGAAAACCGCAGCGCCTCCCGCTCGGCCGGCGAAAGCAGACAGAACAGGAACATCAGGGGGTTATTGCGGTTGGGCTCGAGGATCACAACGTGCCGGCGACTGACGCGCACCATCTCCTGCACGACCCGGTCGGGGTCCTCCACGTGGTGCAAGAGGGCGTGGCAGAAGACGACGTCGAAGGAACGATCCTCGAACTGCAGATCGGCCGCGTCCATCTGCTGCACATTCTTCACGGGGTTGATGTCCACCATCTGGTGGGAGAAGTCGACCCCCGTGGTCTTGCAGCGCTGGTCAAAGTAGTACGTAAAGAAGCCGTTCCCGCAGCCGACGTCCAGAAGGGTGGTCTGTTCATCCAGGCGAATGCTCTTGCTGATATGCTTCAGCTTCCCCTGAACGTAGGCCTCGACCACCGGATGCGAAGGCGGCCGCCGCTTGGCGATCTGCTCCCGCTCCCAGAACTCCTTCTGTGAAAACGCCATCGTCGGTCACCTGGCTCCCGGGGCCTGCCTCAGATCACTGGAGATTTCGCGTGCGGCCTGTGGCTGAGGGCCGCTATCGGCCTGCTCGATGAGCCCAAGAGTCTATCAGGCTGCTGAGGATTGACAAGCGTCCTGTCGGGCCAGCCCGTCCGCCACGTCATGTCTTCTTGGCGAACAGAAGCTTGGCCCCTAATCGCGTCTTGGCCCGGAACTCGCGGAAGGACCGAACGGCAAACAGCTCGCGGAGCAACCGACGCGGGCGCGCGTAGAACTTGCGGTACGC
>CAZVEV010000405.1:0-4357 GCA_964625865.1 uncultured Planctomycetaceae bacterium
CGAAGCCGCGTACTCCGAGGAGGCGGCTTCCAGCCGCCTTCGCAGATTAGGCAATCTGCGCCACGGGAATCAGAATTCTTGCGAATCCGGCTACCTGGCAAGCCATATTGAAATACTATCTCCTCGGAATACTGCAATCGCGGGCCGAACACTGTTGATGCTGTTCCCCGAGGCGTCCTATTTGTACGATATCCATAGTTGTAGATCGCGCACCTTAAGGTCACCTTCACTCGATGTCTGGGCCAGGAATGCAAATTCGTTGATTCCTTCTTTAACCAGTTTAGGCTCGACAGGATACTCTAAGAACCCTTTGCTATCAAAATCCCACTTGTCGAGCCTTACTCCATTCAATTTGACGGAGAACTCCTTACCAGTCGTAGGTCTGTCTACCTTTAAGCGGAGCTTGATCTTAGCTGAGATGCCCTGTGCTTTGCCCCACATGACATCGTCATCTACGATAAGGCAGACAGTTTTGGTCTCCGTGCGGGACAACTGTAAAGGTCGTTGGGGATGCAGCGCGGGTACCTTGAGGTAGTCCTTTTCGCCATCGGTGAGGTATCCATCGACAATATCAGTTCGCAAAACGCTGACGTAGCAGTACTTGTCGCCTCGGGCTAGAACATTCGGATCGCCAAGCTCTCGGTAGATCTGATGCTGCGGCTTAAAGAAATACACTACGTTGAATAGGTAAATACCATCAGCGTCACTGTTCCAGGCCCGAAGGGCCCGGGCACGGAAGGAGTTCGCAGAATTGCGGTCCAATAGGCAGTACTCACCTTCATAGATGCCGCGAGCATCGGTCAGGCACGGATACACCGTCACGTTGTATTTATGGCCAAGTGCTACGCTACTTTCCCAGGGTTCGAGCTGGAAATAGCCGCTGGGCACAAACATATCTACCAGGCCTTCCTGCATCCATCGCTCAATACTCAGACCAATGTCCCGGCAGTAGCCGACGGAATCCGGGGTGCGAATGGAAAGCAAGAGCACCTTGCCCTTTTCGATGCTGACTTCGTCCATCATCTTACGTACCCGCCGGATAAAGCCGGTCATGATGTCGCGGTCTTTCTGTCCGGCTTTACCTTCCCAGACATGACTTCTGAAAAATAGGGGATGTCGGAAGAAGTCCATCTCGATACCGTCAACATCGTAATCCTGGCACACTTCCTCAATGATGCGGAACATATAGTCACGCACTTCGGGGATTCCATAATTCACTGCCCCCCAGGCACGACTTTGACCAAAATGAGGCATCCGCTCGCCTCGTCTGCCCATTTCCTCCGTACCCAGGAGATACTCGGGATGTTCGTACTTCCAGGGTGCATGTACCCCAGCATAATATGGCTCTCCGTACTCCTTAAAGTCCCCACTGTGAATGTCATTCATGCGAAAGGAACAGAATAGTTCCATGTTGTTCGCGTGACAGAAGTTACCAACGATCTCCAGCGGATCGGTTCCTTGGTCGATAAGATCCTTGAGTTTGTTGTTCTCAAAATGACCTCCTCTCGCGATCATTGGTGTTGCTACCTTGCTGCGATGCAGGACCGTACCCACTCCCCAGTGCGAGCAGTAGAAGATGGCGTCTACCTGTGACCCCTCCAACCCGGCAGTCCAGACACTCAGGAGCCCTTCTGGGGTCGGCTTGCGGCATTTAAAGGTCACGTCACAGCCATCATTGTTCTGGATAATGCGACGCTGCTTATGGGCAGCCTTTCGTCGCATTTCCTTTATGCTATCGGCCGTTATTGCCGGGTTGTCACCAGCGCAATATACTGAGCCAATGGCAGACAATGCCATAACAAGTACTCCACAGATAGGGTGTGTCAAGTAGGACCTTGTCACTTTTCTAACCTCTCCTGTAAGCAGCAGTAGACCTATCTACACCCTCAGATATGGGTCTGGGTTCCAGCCGGGGGCACATTCCCTAGCTGCTTTCACTATAATCGCGTCCATAGCGGCTAGTTGATCATCAGTTAAGAATCGGGGCGAGTCGTCAGCAGAGAGAATCTGCTCTACTCTTTCGTGGGCACGCTGGAGCGTATCTTTGCCGCCTTCACGGACCCATTCAGACATTCGCTTACGATAGAATAGCTGGGGTGGGTAGTAAGCCTGCCGCAGGAACTTGATCGTGGTATCGGAAGCCAGGAAGTTGCCGCCGATACCTAGCTCGTTGATCTCGTCCAGGGCGAGGGTATCGTCGTTGATATGGGCCCCCTTGATCAGGTGTTTGATGTAGCCGGCAATGTCGTTGTCGATTACCAGTTGTTCGTAGCTGAAGACCTCCTTCAATTGGCCTACCCCGCCGATGCCTTTGGCACCGCCCAGGGCGGTCAGGAGCATATACATGGCTTTTTCCGCGGCAGCCTGGGCGTCCGGGTAATGAGCCCCGACATCACAGATGGGATGATTCACGCGGAGCTTGAAGCCCAGATGTTGCAGCAATTGTTCACCCAGCAGGGGCAGGAGAGTCTGCTCAGGTGATCCGCTGGCGATATCACCACTGTGCATATCCATAAAATAGGCGTGATTGCAGAAATAGAATTTGGCATCGGGCCTAATAGAACAGACGATGCACAATCCAGACAACCTCTCAGCATGGTCGATGGCGATATTGGCTGCGGGCGTAATGGGCGATTGAATCCCGCAGTTGACGTTGCTGCCGATGCCAACCACCTGGCCTCTCTTGATGGTGTGCATGGTCATTTCCAGGATATCCCGGCCCCATCGCAAGGGGCTGGCCGCGCCCATGAAGAAGCTGAATTCAGGATCAGTCTTCATTGCCTCTTCGCCAATCTTGATGGATAGCATGTCGAAGAGGTAGTCAAAGGACTTGGGGACAACCTGGCTGACGCAACTGGGGCAACGTCCCAGGCCCCCGCCGCCTTTCTTCTCGGTGTTATTCCACATGTGGCGATAGCCGATCAAATCCAGAAGTTCGGAAGGAATCTCCGGGGTGAAGATCAGGTTGCCGGCTTCATCGATATTGCCCATCGCCTGGACCAGACGGGGCACATCAACCAGGTCTCTGGGCCGGCCAGGACGAGGCTGTCTGGTACTGTAGTCCCATGCGAACCGCGAGCCGCAGTCGGCACTGACGGAAAACGTGCCGCTTGATGACGGTGGGCGATCCCAACTGCCGGGTGCGGCATCCAGTACCTTTTGTACCATAGCGGCTGGAAAACGGACGTTATTGCTATCACGGTCGACTTTTGCGTCCGTTGCTTCCAGAATGTCCAGCACACCATCACAATCCACATAGACGCCGGTCTCTTCCAGGATGTTCAAGCCAGCCTGATGAAGTCCCTCCAAGTCGTTCGGTTCCCAGGGATTGAGTTGGCCATGCAATGTACTCAATTACAGCGTTCCTTGTATATGGGTTTGCTATTGTATGGGGATACCTAAAACGGCCCGATCGGCAAGGAGTTCCGTTGATGCCCGGGAACGAGCAACAGTCTGATGAGAGAATTGGATTGACCCCTTGCTGCATCCGGCCTCTGCCGCGCGGTCGCCACGCCGCACGTGCCGACCTTTCCCGGACCCCCCGGGCGAGGGAGGAGCTTCATGGTGCGCGGTTGGCTCTGAGGCCAAAGCTATACAGACGCACGCCCGGCGCGCGGAGGTGGAAGCGTAGGCAGATAGCCCGGCCGGTCGGCAGCGCGGCGCTCCCTTTCCAAGCCACTGGCACGGCCACGCCGTCTTTGGTCGGCGTCTGGCAGTCGGCCAGACCGAATCCTGGCAGGGGCGTGTCAGTGGCGGCGTCTAAGACCTCCACGGCAAAGGAACGGGGGTTGCCGGCCACACCCTCGATGTTCACCGCCAGGCCCTTGTTCGTGCCGGCCGGTGACTGGATGGGGATGGTGGTGATCGTGGCGTGGCTGCGCCCCGGGCTTGGGGTGTAGTAGGTCCACCCGTTCACGCGGATCGTGGCCATACCGACTTCCGTGAGATTGTGACCAAACCCGTCCGTGCCTTCGCGGCGCGCGGCGGTGCCACGGTAGTAGACGCGCACGGTTTCCCCCTCGAGGAAGGGGGACATCTGGAAGATGTAACCCGAGTCCCAGGCGCCCGGGGGGCCGACGGGGAGGGTGCGCTCCCCGTTCTTGACGCGGGTGAAGTTGAATCCGTCCCGGCTGACGGCGATAGCCACATCCGTCAACGGACGACCCTGCCGCCCCTGCCAGTAGAAACAGAAGTACAGCCCGTGCGCCACGCGCACGCTGGACGCGTAGATCTCGTCTTCGCCTTTCCCCGCGACCGAGTCCAGGTACACCTGGCCGCGCATGGCGTAGCGTGTCTTGGTCACGCCAATCATGTCTTCGGCCGGCTTCGTTCCGTAGGGGTCGTCCACGTCCAAGAG
>CAZVEV010000406.1:0-4332 GCA_964625865.1 uncultured Planctomycetaceae bacterium
CCCTGTCTTTCCAAGACGTGACGGTGATCGGGGTGTATCGGTCCCGTCAGGTCGATCCGCCCGCGTTGACCTACGCATTATCCGGATGAGCCCTTCTTGTTCTCTTGTTTGAATCTGCGTCATCTGCGAAATCTGCGGACAACGCCGTTGTCGTTTCTTGCCGTTGTTCTCTTGTCGTTTCGTTGATCCGCCGTCTCGACCGGGCCGGGCGGGACGAAGCGGGCCCGCACGCCGAACTGCATCCTGGCCGTTCCGGACTCGTGGGCGCCGATGTCCGGGCGGTTGCCGCCGATCGCCTCGCAGAAGTTCGGGATGACGACGGCGGCGTCCACCCCCTTGCTGCCGGGGGCCAACTGGAAGACGCCCGTTCGGGTCTTGCGATCGAAGCCCGCGCCGGGGGCGTACCGCGGCGGGCCGGTCAGGCCGTGCTTCTGGTGACCCTCGGGAAAGCCCGCGGACGTCAGATCGTAGTCGAAGTCGTTGTCAGCGTGGCTGCGGGAGACGGCGATGCTGCGACGCTCGCCCTTGCGGACGTGGAGGATGTTGTTGCGGGTGGTGCAGTGCTTGATGATCCTGCTGCTGCCGCCGAGTCCGCCCGCGCCGTTGTCTCCGGCCTGGAAGATCGTGTTGTTGAAGACGTACATGTGGCCGGTCATCCACTTCTCGCCGCCGGCGTAGCCCATTTTCATGAACGGCCCGTGCGTCATGTTCCACCGGCTGCCCGGCGGGCTGTAGCAGCGGCCCGAGACGTTGCGCCAGACGTACAGCGGCCCGATGGACGCCGCCGCGTTGGCGATGGGGATCAGCACGTCCTCGACGTAGTTGTTCCATATCCGCACGTTCTGGTCGCCCCCCTCTGCCTCGATGCCGTCGTCCCAGCAGTTGGCGATGTAGTTGCCGTAGATGTCGCTGTCGGCCCCGGGAAACCCGCGGTAGCCGCCGTTGTACCCCGCGCCCATCCCGTCGTTGAAGTAGTGGTCCTTGTCGGACCAGCACTCGTTGTACCGAATCACGTGGTTGCCCGCCGACTCCCAGAACACCACCGTCTGCGGGCCTCTCGGATGGGCCGACCCCAGGTGTTTCTCCGCCCAACTGTTGGTGTCCCACGACGGATGGTGCATCTTGCAGCGCTGGATGACCACGGTCCGCAGGTCGCGACTGTTGCTGAACACGCACGCCTGGTAGTTCTTGCCCCAGCCCTTCTCGCTCTCGCTACCCCACTTGCTGATGTCGCAGTCCTCGATGACGATGTGGTGGCCGCTGAACAGCCTGATCCCGTGTTCCTTGACGTTCCTGATGGTGAAGCCGCGGAGAATGACGTAACTCGCCCGCACCGCGATGCCGACGTCCTCCCCATTGCCCGTATCGATCGTGCAGCCCCTGCCGTCGTACACCACGTACGCGCCCGGCCGCCCGGACTTCTTCACGTCGAGCATGGTCGCGCGATCCGACACCTTCACGACGGACCCGACGGGAAACTCTTCGCTCCACGTGGTCCCCCGGCATTCGGTCCGTCGCCCCGTCCCGTCCAGCGTCAGGGCGATCTCGTACGTCGTCCCCGGCCTCAGGTTCACGATGCTCCCGCGATAGTCGGCCTTGCATTCGGCGGTGTCGATCGGGTGATACCGTAGCGGAAGCCCCGTGCGCCACCGCTGTCCGCCGGCCCGGCGGTACTTGACCAGCACCTTGTGCTTCGCCCCGCCCCCCGGCGGCGACCAGTAGACGCTCATACAGTGAAACGTCGGAACCACAACCGCCCCGCCCTCGCCCCGGCCGCGTCGATCCTCCGCGCCGGCGGGAAGGGCAAGCGCCGCAATGACGGCCAAGACCGTTGCTTGAATCACGTTTCCCCGCATGATGTCTTCCTCAATCGTTAAGTGCCCTGCCAGCAACGGCACACGTCAAGGATCACCAGCGCCGTCAGGCGCCTGCGTGCATCCGGTTTTCAGGATAGGGAACCGTCAACCTGTTTTCAAGTTATCACTTGTGAGGTCCTTGGGATCGTAGTCCGGCAGGGGATATGTCCTTCGGGTCAGGTGCTGGCTGGTACGGACGCCGTTAGCGTCCAGCCAGCGCATCGCACGGGCAGAGTCCTGGCGGCTGATCCGTTCAACGAAAAGAGCCCCACCGCATCCGATGGGGCCCTGTGTTTCAGGCTGATCTGCAAGCTCGTCCGGGAACGTCGCGCCACGGCCAACAGAAACGGGGCGACCCGATGAAAGGCCGCCCCGTGGAGCGTCTGTGGTGCGATGGCGGCTAGGCGCGCCTGCGTCGTCGTCGCAGCCCCAGCAGGCCGACGGCGGCCAGGGCGAGGGTGGCCGGCTCGGGGACCAACGCGATCTGGTTGCCGCCCAGGTAGTTATAGTCGATGACGTAGCCGATCGGCCGGTCCGTCTCTGTACCGAACGTGCCGGTCAACGTGCCGTACGTCGCGAACACGTAAGCCGTCTTCCCGCCGATGCTGGTGACGTCGAAATCGACCTCCGAACCCGTGATATCCAGGTTGCCCGTCACCGCCAGCAGGTCGTTGTCCATGGCATGGGCGTCGTCGATCTCGATCAGCAGTTTTCCGTCGAGGTCCACGTTGCCGGTCACCGCGAGGCTTTCGATCGATGCACCGGGTGAAAGCGTACCGCCGGAGTTGACCGTCGCCGCTGCGGTGACCGTACCCGTGCCGCCCAACACCGCGCCGCTGTCGACGGTCACGGTGGTGGCGTAGAAGTCGGCCGTGTTGACCAGCAGCGTGCCGCGCTTGACGCCCACCGGGCCGATCGCGCCGCTGCCGCCGTTGGTGGCGGCGACGGTTCCGGTCAGTATGACCTCGCCGTCGAAACGGTCGTCCCAATAGGTCACGCCGGTTTCGCTGTTTGCCTGGGTGTACGCACCCGGGATGTCGACGTTGAAGCCGTACCCGCCGGTGTCGTAGATGTTGCCCGAGAACGTGGCGCTGCCGCCGGTGTCGGCCGTCAGTTGCAGCGAGAGGTAGTCGTCTTCCGCGACGTTGATATTCCCACTGAACGTCACGTCGTACGAGGCCGAGTTGTCCCGGTTGTTGATCTGCCCGACGGTGGCCACCGCGGCGCGACGGCCGTCGGGCGGCGTACCTCCGTTCTCGTTTTCGTCGTTGACCTTAAGGACCTTTGCGAGATCGAAACCGGCCCCGGACAGCAACAGCGACGTCGTGAGTTGGTCGTTGACAGCAATATCGTTCAGTTCGATCGTGGCGGCCGCGTTGGGGAACACCTCGTCGCTGTCGTCGGCGCTTTCGACGACCACGTCGGCGCCCATTCGGATACGAAGGCTGCTGACGAAATCCTGGGCGCCCGAAAGAAACAGGCGGCGCTCGTCGTTGTCGCCTGTGGGACCTCGATTTGACGCTTCATATGCAAGCATCTTGTCCGACTTTCCGCCGTCGATGTCGCCGGAGTATTCCCGCTCGAAGAATCCCGTCGTGGCGAGTGAGCCGGCCCCGGTGAACGCGAAACGAAACGTGCCGGAGTTCCCGTCACTGCCGACGGTGATGTCGTTCTTCAAATTCGAGTCGTTGTTGCCCCTGGCGGAGTTGAGCATCACGTTTCCGTCGGTGGCGACGTCGAGCGAGTTCGTTGTCTCGTCACCGAAGCCCTCATGGTGGTTGATCTGCACCGTGCCCAGTTGAATCTCCCAATCGCCGCTGTAACCGCCCGAGATCTTGTTGTCCGCGGCGAACAACACCGCTCCGTTGCCGGCGTTGAGGCGCTCGCTATTGATGATGATCTTGGCGCCGCTGCCGCCGCCCATGATCTCTTCGTCAAAGCGCAGCATGCGGTTATTCTTGTTATTCCCTACGTTGCCGTCGCGATCGATCGTGACCGTCGCGCCGGCGGCGATGGAGAGGCGGGCGTCAAAACGGACACGCCGGTGTGCATTCGTGCTATTCGGCAGGCCCATCTCGACCAGGACCGTCGCGCCGTCGCTCAGCGTGATGACGTCGGAACTGTCCGTGACGGCCTGCGCTACATACATGTCCGCAACGCCGAAGTCGGCATTGCCGCCCGCCCCGCCTTGAATCGTAACGCCGCTCAGCGTGACCGGCGCGTCGATCTTGAGCACACCGCCGTGCCAATCGACGCTCCCGGTGTTAGTGTCGAACGTGAGGTCGTCGCCGTTGGCCAGGACCGCGTCGCCCACCCAGTTGGTGTCGGGCGTTGGCGTGCCGCCGTCGTCATCGTTCCAGGTGTCGTTGTAGTCACCCAGCCACGTGATGCTTGCCGCCCCCGCCATGCTGCCGATCAAGAAGGTAACCGTTCAGGCCCATTCGGGCCTGTGATGTTTCTCTGGCGGGGCAGCGTA
>CAZVEV010000407.1:0-4325 GCA_964625865.1 uncultured Planctomycetaceae bacterium
CCCCACGGCCCCGCCCGCCGCAAAAAGACGCCTTTTCCGCACGGGCACTAGCTATTACGGAAACCATAAACTCTCATGCAGGCACGTGACAACCCATTCACCGCGAAAAGCTACTTGCCAACCCAGGGCTAGTCGGTACGATAGGATCTCGCTAGGCGATGGGTGGTCCGGCGCCGCACAAGTCGCTGTTGGCACAGGGCTCGGCATGAGCACAGAGTCTATCAGAGGGCGTTGCAGTTGGTGCTTCGAGTTCACCTCGCACCAACGGGTCCAGTGGAACCTACTGCGGCGGAACGTATATGAATGCCAGTCCTGCGGGAAACGAACGGTACAGTGTCGCTTCTGCGATGCCATGGCACGTGGTGGCTTCTGGGACAATGAACGATGTGCATATCACGATGGCACAATCACGTCCTGGCCTTTGGCATTGAAGCCAGAAGTGGAGGATCAATGCATAGCACCGACACTAGACACTGCCGACAAGGTTGTGGTTGCTACGGTTTCTCTGGAAGCGGATAGGACGAGCATCCTCGGGGATTCGACAACACGCAACCCTGATCGACTCACGGCCCTCGAGGACATCGTGTCCGCCGTTGTGGAGGAGATCGGGAATGCATATATCGTGATTCTGTTTCCTGGAGGCTGGTTCTCTGCGGGTCCGGATGACGTGTGGCCCGTTCTTACCGAACTGGAGGAGGACATTGCCGGAAGGCTCTTACCTCGACACAAGAAAGTCACCGTCGTCTTCGGGGCTGATGGCCGGGGGCCGAAGGACCAGTTTGCGGTGGCTATGACCTACAAGGGCACCGAGGCTGTGGGGCGCAAGTTCCATCCCGCTCCAGGCGAGGAGGATGCCCTGGAACGAGCTACATCGCACACAAAGAAGGAGAAGGGCAGGCCGCGGGTTCTGTCTGTTGCAGAGCTCAGGATCTATCTCTGTATCTGCTACGATGCGTTCGGGATAAGGCAACTCGATTTGCCGGAGCCGAGAGGAGGAGTGGACGCGATCCTTGACCTTGTCCATGCCTTCTACCCGAAGGGAAAGGGAATGTCGGGTGAGTCGTACTATGCCAAGCACGGCTTTGCTGGCGCATCGAAACAATGGGGATGCCCGGTATTCGGGGCTGCCGTCTTCGTCGCAAGACAGGTGCCCACCAGGTGGCCCTCCGGTGTCCTATGGAATCAGGGGGACAAGAGCACTAAGAAATGGAAGTATCGTGACAACCCCATCATATTCGATCGCCAGTTCTCGGTCGACGTGGGCCGCATCGGCCGTGCGATAGTCAGCACATACGACCTGACGGCTATTCTGGCCGCAGTCCAATCGTGATCGCGATTCTGGACAGATGAAGACCGAACATCGTCACCCATCAATCCCCTTCGCACATGACGGAGGGCATCGTAGTGGCGATCCTCGGCGTATCGCTTCCTTGAGTATGCCCATCATCTCACCATTTCCTCTGCAACCGGCAAGTGGACGGGAGATCTTCCCGGCACCGAAGACTTGCACGGCCACTTCGACATAGCGCCGGCCAGCCAGGACTATCACCTTGTCATATGCGGTCAGTCTCTTCTGCACCGCCTGCTGCATGAGGTCCCTCACCGACATCGGCGAGGTCCTCGCATCGCTGAAGCTCACCTCGTACGGCCCGGGGACCGGTTCATCAGGAAGAAGGAAGCCGTGCTTCGCGGAGAGGATGCACCAGGATGACGGGTGGAACCTCTGCGCATACTCCCTGCACTTGACGGCAAAAGGGCCAGTGTAGACTTCTCTCGCCGCAGTCGGCCCGGCGTCGGGCCTTTTGTCCCAGACTTTTGCCTTTCCGCATGTAGCAATGCAGAGGGTTCTCATGTGGTGACCCCAACCTTGCCCTTCCCGACCTGGACAAGCCCTGGGACACACAGGGCGGCCATTTCACAGTGGGCGCGTGCGGGGCAGTGGCCGGATTTGTCCCGCTTGGTGCAGCCGTACTTCGACAGGTGCCAGAGCGGCTCATCCACGTCCAAGGCTATCATCGGCTTCCCCTGCACTTCCTGGCCGTCTACGCTCTGGAACCATGCTTCCCGTATCTTCGGAAACAGATCGGCCAGAACACCTTCGAAGCTCCCCCTGACAATGCCAAGGCACAAGGTCGCTCTGGCCACGTGGATATCCACGGGAATCGGGACCTGGTCCAGGGCTTGGAGTTCTGAAAGCCCGACATTGTCACGCAGCATCCTAAGCCATAGTGGGCCTATCTTGTCGCCCCGCAGGAACGGATAGTCATTCACGAACCTGTCCCGCTGAGGATGCCTGTCGCTCTTTAGTCGCCGGAGGACTGTCGGCCCGTGCCAACCGCAGTCCACAAGGAAACGTCTGGGATCGCCGTGCCACTTCTTCATGAAGGTCACTCCCACCGTTCGCCAGATCCAGGCATCCTTGTCAGGTTTCTTTGACAATGCGTGTTTCTGCAAGTCCTCCCGGACTTTCCGGGCTGCGCATTCATGCAACGCCTGTGGGTCAAAGAGATAGCGTGTCTCGGCATCCTCGTGGGTTCGTCGGGCACTATCCCATAGGACATTGGCGTCCCGTTGGTAGTCGATGGAGACGGACAGCGTGATGAAGCGAACGTGCTCGATGGAACCCCGCACCATACCTTCAGGCATCCAGTCTTCAGGCATCTGGGTTCGCCCGTGGATCCCTGTCGTTGCGAATGCTCGATAGAGTGCTGTTGCCGCCTGCCTTCCTCTGTCGATGTCCATTCTGATCGACACGTTCGCTCTCCGCTGTTGCCCTGTACTATCCGGTGCGGAGCGGGGCATGTCAACAAAGCGAACAGGTCCGGTGGGGGAGACCTGTCGCGTGTCATGGAACTCGCGCAGTCCCCGTGTCACTCCGATACAAGGTAGCTGGCGGTACTGCCAAATACAGCAGAAACTCGGAAGAGGGTCATTCTCTTTCCCGCGGCCCCCAGGCTCTTGGCAATAGCGGCCATCACGTCCTCATCGCCAAGCTCAACATCCTCTTCGGACAACTCTGGATCGTCGGAGAGTAGCTTCTCGAGTTCTGCTTGAGTGAGATCAGCAACGACTGACTCGACAAGATCTGAGCGTTCGAGGAATCCATCCATTGTCGTATGCGTGTAGACGACGTGTTTGCACCCGCCCGAATCGGTGAGCCCCGCTCTGCAAAACGGACATCGAAGTTGGGGGGCAAGCTCCGGGTCTTCCTGTGAAAGCTCTACTATGTCCATGATTTCGGTCTCGCAAGTAGCCAATGTTGTGGACAGGGGACGATGTATCCCGCCTCGTCTCGAACAGTTGGCCTGACATTTCCTGGCTACCGGGCCACCTGTACCATGCTACGTCTCGGCTTGCACAGGTCAAGCATCCGTCGATGACGAGAACTTCGGCTTGTCGGGAGCTGGTCCACACGATAGGATTCCAGGTACGTGAAGGACCTCGTCAGGGGTACGTATATGGCCCACGAACCTCCGCCCACGGCGGATACGCTTCGCAAGCAGTTCAAGGACATCCCGCAAGAGCAGCGGGACGGGCACCAGGCGTACAGTGTCCGCGTCTGGCGCGGGCTGAGCTGGCTGGAGCGCAGCGAGTCGGCTGCGGACATGGAAGGCAGGTTCATATCGCTCTGGATTGCATTCAACGCCGTCTACGGCTATCTGCAGGACGACGGACTCAGCGCTCCGGACCACGCAACGTGGCAGGCCTTTCTGGCGGCGATCGCCAAGGCCGATACGGCGGGACACCTAGCTCGAATCCTCTGGGACCGGCAGGTGGACGCCCTGCGGCTGATCGACAGCAAGTACCAGTTCCGGCCGTTCTGGCTGGGGCACCCCGACGCGGAGGAGAAACTCAAGCGGTCCCGGAGACAGGCGATCATGCACTTCAATGACCGGAGCGTGGTCGGTGTGTTGGAAGAGTTGTTCGAACGACTGTACGTCCTGAGACAGCAGGTCTTCCACGGCGCGGCCACCGCCAGCAGCAAACTCAACCGTCGGGCGATGAAACTCGGCGCCAGCATCCTGGCAGCCGTCATCCCGGCGATCATCGACATTATGATCACCGTCGGGCCTGAAGCCGAGTGGGGCGAGGTGTGCTTTCCACCTGTATCCGACAGGTGATTGCGGCAGCGATGACATCACTTGCCAACAAGATAGACGGTCCCGTCGTTGTCATTGGCGACCTGCACGGGCAGCACGATCTCCTGGGTTCACTGCTGGACAACCTGGAAACCAAAACAGATATCTCCGACCGATGGGTTGTCTTCATCGGTTGTCAGCGCCGGTGTGAAAATGGGGTAAATCGGGCGGTTTGAAGATGCGCGG
>CAZVEV010000408.1:0-4310 GCA_964625865.1 uncultured Planctomycetaceae bacterium
CAGACCGACCGGTCGAACCGGCGGAAAAGAGAACAACGCCATATTGAAAGTCAGATCAGCAATCCTCACGATTACGGTAGTCTGCCTCTGCGGAACGGGAAACGCCCGGGAAACGCTCACCTACGGCGACGGGCGCGGATTCATTCGCAGGGAAGGCGACGGCATAGTCGCCGCCGAAATGAAAGGACCGGGCGTGATATGGCGCGTCTGGTCGGCAAAAGCATCCGGAGGGCACATCAAGATTTATATCGACGGCGCCGAGAAGCCCACCCTCGACATCCCGTTTGGAGAATACTTCAACAACAAGCAGGGAATATTCGCGTATCGGCAACTGGTCAACACGCTGTCGCGAGGGCGCAACAGTTTCATCCCCATCCCGTACCAGAAATCATGCAAGGTCGTTCTGGCGAAGGGCTGGGGAATGTACTACCAGATCACCTACACGACATTCGCCAAAGGCACGACCGTTCCGAGTTTCACCGGCTCGTTCAGCGACGACGAGAAAGCCGCCCTGGCGACGGCTGACAAGGTCCTCGCAGCACGGGGCGCCGACCCGAAACCCGCCGGTAAAGAAGCCAAAACAGTGGAGAAAACGATCGCGGTCGCACCGGGCAAGACCGTCGAGGTCTGCGGGCTTACCGGGCCTCACGCGATCACGGCGCTGAAGGTCAAACCCGCGTTGGGCGCCGATGACGATCCCGTAAAGGTCCTGCGCGAACTGGCGATGAGCATCGCCTGGGACGGCGAGGCCAAGCCGAGCGTATGGACGCCGCTGGGCGACTTCTTCGGGACGGCGCCTGGCATTAACAAGTACAAATCGCTGCCGCTTGGAATGACCGACGAGGGGTTCTACTCGTACTGGTACATGCCGTTCGGAAAAAGCGCGTCGATCAAGATCACCAATGACGGTAAGCAGTCCCACTCGATCCGGTTGGCGATCACGCACGCGCCCCTGTCGAAGCCGGCGGACAAACTCCTCCGGTTCCACGCCAAGTGGCATCGCGACGCATTTCCCGGCGTCGACAGGAATACGTACTTGAGCGGCGGCACGGTTCACCCCCAGCCGATGCGCGGCTTCGGCGCCGGATGGAGCGGCGACAGCCACCTGCTCTGGAAGAGCGGGAAGAAGGGCGACGTGCTCGTGCTGACGTTTAACGTGCCTGGCAAAGGCAACTACGGCGTGAAGCTCCAGTTGACCAAGGCCCCGGATTACGGAGTGTTCCAGTTCCACCTCGACGGGAAGAAGCTGGGTAGCCCGGTGGACCTCTACGATCCGAAGGTCGTGTCGGCAGGGGCAATCGACGCCGGAAAGGCAGCCCGCGACAAGGGTGTCCACGAGTTGAAGCTCGAGATCACCGGCGCCAACGAGAAAGCCAGGCCTGGCCATGTCGGCAAGTACCTGCTCGACCTGGACTACATGAAGTTGACGAAGAGCGAAAAATAATAACCATTACCGCCCTGACAGCAATTTCGCAGACCGCCGCCAATTGCCAAACCGTTAACCGCTTTCACTTGTCGCGGAGCGAGGCGGTCTATGCGCCGTCAAGCTTTCGCGCCATCGCCAGGATGGTCGTGTCGTCATGTTGGGGGCGGTCCTTGCGAAAATCGGTTGCGGCGTCGGCAACGGCCTGGACAATTTCCTCCGCTGAACGTTCCGTCCACTCGTCGGCGAGTCGCCCGAGTCGCTCAAAGGAGAACTCCTCGTCGTCGGGAGCCCGGGTCTCTGTGACGCCGTCGGTGACGGCCAGCAGCGTCGTGCCGTGAGTCAATTCCTGCGTTTCGGCCGCAAAAGAGCGATCCACGACGCCGAGGACTGGGTTGCTCGGGCGGCCCAGGGGCGAGGCGCCCGACTTCGCGTCGATCAGCAGCGGAAGGATGTGCCCGGCGTTGACGTACTGGAGTATACCGTCGCCCGGCGTCAGCAGACCGAAGAACAGCGTCACGAACATGCCTTCGGGCAGGTGTTGGAGGAGGTGCCGGTTTACTCGGCTCATTATTTCGCCGGGGTCTCCACAGAACTCCGCAGCCGTTCGCAGGACGGCGTGAAGGTTGGCCATCACCAACGCGGCAGGAAGGCCCTTGCCCGAAACGTCACCGAGGGCCAACGCCATGCGCCCGTTCGGAAGCGACCAGATGTCGCAGTAGTCCCCGCCGACCCACATCGCGGGGCGGTACAGCACAGCGACGTCGACACCGGCGACATCGGGGACGCCCTCGGGTGTCAGCTTCGATTGGATCTCCTCAGCCATCGCCAGTTCCCTGTCCAATACTCGTCGCTTGGTGCGCATCTCGGCGAGTAACAAGCTTTCCCTCGTCAAACGAACCTGGTGGGTAGCCGCCTGGAGGAAGTCCATCGTTTCATCGGAGACTTGCTTCAAGGGCATGTCCAGGTAGATCACGTCGAAACACTGCGGTTGTTGCCCGATGCGCGTGCAGAGCACCGCCCGGGGCTTGAGCTCGTCTCGGATCGTCAACGACATCTCCTCGCCGACCGGCGGCAGGCTCTTTGCCATAACAGTCTCGTGGTCCGTTCGAACAGCGTCCAGCACCCGGCGCGAAAGGCGCAGGTTCGCAACGTCCACATTCGCCTCGAGGCCGTCGGATCCGGTTACATGGTGAGCGAGGACTAACGGCTGGGTGTCCAGCGCGTCGTCGTCGACGCTCAGGCGGAGTACAAGGGCCATAGTCCGCTTCGCCCCGCCGAGCAGGCGACATGCCGTCGGATATATATCGGCAGCGTCCGACAGGGCCGACAACCGGTCGGTGAAGCGGTTGAGATCCTTGAGCCGAGCGACAAGAAGCCCCTGCCCCCCACCCGCGGATGTCCGGAGGATCTCCACTTTGGCGTCATGCACCTGGGTCGATCCTGATCCGCTGAATACAAGCACCTCGTCTACGTCCAACTGCACGACCAGCGTTGCCGAAAACGGCTCCAAGGTCACTACCTCGCCAGGCAGCAGGGCATGGACATCCACAGGTTCTCCGTTGACGAGGGTGCCATTGGTGCTGCCGAGATCCTCGAGGATCCAACGTTCGAATGGGTCCAGGAAGAGCCTCGCATGCAGGCGGGACACGTGACCGCTGTCCAGGAAGATGTCGCAATCCGGGTCGCGGCCGATGGTGGTGCCCAGCGGGTCCAGAGGAAATTCGCTGGTCGTTTCCCCGCAAGTCACAATCAGTCTGGCATTCATCGCTGTCATCTCCGGTCATCTGCTCTCGCAGAGGGCCCTGGCTGTCTCTCCCTATCGCCGCTTGGGCTCGTTCGATCTGGCCATACATGATCTCCGCCGCCAACATACTGGTCCGCGTATGCGGGGTCCCGAGAACACGGATTGTACCGGAGGCAAGAAATAGAGCCAAGCCCAAATGAAAACAAAGCCAGCAGAACCGGGGCTCACTCTACGCGGGCGGTTTGGGGCGCACCGCTTTGCGGAAGATAAACAGGGCAAGGAACGGGACCAGCAAGCCGCCGATGAAGCCGGTCCACGTGCTCGATCTCGCGTCACATGTTACGGTAACGACCCAATCGCCGCAGCTTTGAGTTTTCCCGTTACATTCTCGCCATGCCAACGGCGGATCGATCGGCTCGATAAGTATGGTTGATCTGACCGCCCAAACGACCGGCACGGCAAGACGTCGACCCTGACCAAGCAGCAGCTTACCGACCTGGCGGAATACGTTCTGTCGCTCTAGAGAGATTGATATCCAAGCCGGAGCGGAACCGTCGTAGACGCGGCTTCCAGCCGCGTTGATTAAAGCGGCTGGAAGCCGCCTCTACGATTGGCCTGTTGATTAGACCTTCGTTAACCGTTACCCTGCGATTATGAAATATATAACAAAAACATCATTACGCATATTCACAACCGCGGCGGTTCTTACGACGTTGATGGCGGGGGTGATGTGGGCGGCTGAGCCCCTGCCGGGTCTGAAGATGGTCAGGGAATTTGAGATCAGCGGGCGCAAAGTGCTTCGATACGAACACGGTGAAAAAGGGAACAATGGCAAAAAATATTTCTTCGTTCTACCCTGCGAGAACGTTAAGAATCCACCGCTGCGCGTCATTCTCCACCACGCCGGCGGCAGCGGGCGGCAGGCATTGAACGAAGCTTACAAATCCAAGCACCGTCACCTGTACGGAAGCAAGGATTATACGATCCTCTACCTCGACTGCCGCAACGACAAACCGGACTGGTGGTGGGGATGGCACGGTATCAAGAAGAACAAGGACAAGTATGCCAATAAGTTATACCCCACCGAAAAACGCGTTCTCGATACCGTCGAGTGGGTAATCAAAAACCAGAAGGTTGACC
>CAZVEV010000409.1:0-4294 GCA_964625865.1 uncultured Planctomycetaceae bacterium
CGCTGAGGGCCAGATCAAACTCGGGAAGAATAAGAAGATGACATGGGATGCGAAGGTGATGCTGCCCCTTTCTCGCGCCGCCGTTTCTGTAGCATTGCTCTGCATTCTGGTCTCAGCGCACGCGGCATCGGGCTGGGATGGCGGCATGCTAGAGGACGCTCGGGCCAGCGTTCTGCTGATCAATGTGGATGATTGGAACGACTGGAACCAGGTTCTCCGGGGGCATCCGCAGGCCATCACGCCGAACATCGAGAGGCTGGCCAAGAAGGGCGTCACGTTCAGAAACACGATCTGTTCATCACCGGTCTGCTTCCCGTCGAGGACGGCGCTCTTCTCCGGCATCCATCCGGCCAGATCGGGTTGCATATCCAACTTCAACTGGCGCAATAGCTGGCGTACGTACGTCCCGGATGCGGTGACGCTGCCCAGGCATCTTGCCCGCCATGGCTGGCAGACGATCGGGATTGCTAAGAACTTCCACAACGGAAATGAACCCGAGTTCGGGGAGTACATCGGGCGGACGAAGGAGCCCCGGAAGGTCCCGGGGACGGGAATTCGCCTGAATCCGTCAGGACACTGGGCAGTCGCCGCCGTGCCGGTCAACGAGATGCACGACTACATCTCCGTGACCCGGGGGATTGAGAAGATCGAGGCCGTCCGCGGATCACTTTTCCTCTCGATCGGCATCTTCCGCCCGCATGTTCCCTGGGTTGTGCCGCAGCAGTACTTCGATAAGTATCCGCTTGAGGACGTCCAACTCCCAGAACGCCAAGCCGATGATCTGGACGATCTGCCAGAGCGTTTCAAGCTGCTGGCACACAACGAGGCGAAGTTCGGCAAGGACTACAACAAGAAGGTGGTGGCCGCCGGGCACGACAGGGATTTTGTACGAGCGTATTTGGCCTGCGTGACCTTTGCCGACGAGCAGCTTGGTCGGCTTCTCGACGCATGGGAAGCAAGTCCGCACGGGGCGAGTGGTTATATCGTCCTGTGGAGCGATCACGGATTCATGCTGGGCGAAAAGGAAGGCTGGTCCAAGATGAAGCCGTGGTACAATTCCGCGCGCAGCAATCTGATCATTGCGGGATCGGGGATCCGAAAGGGGTCCGTATGTAATAGGGCTGTTTCGCTTCAGGACATCTACCCAACCCTGGTCGACCTGCTGAAGGTCCCGTCACCCGCTCACAAGCTCGACGGCAACAGCCTGCTGCCGTTGCTCGAGAACCCGGGCGAGGATTGGGACAAGCCCGTTGTGATGTCACACGAGGCGGATGGCATCCGCTACGACGTGGTTTTGGACAACACCTACCGCATGACCCGGCTGATTACCGGTGAGACCGAACTGTACAAGCTCGCCGACGATCCGCACGAGTTTAACAACCTCGCTCGGGATCCCGAATACGCTGCGGTCATCAAGCGTCTGGCGAAGCATCTGACGTTTCGCTGTCCGGAAATCCCGCAGAATGGCTGGATCGAGGCCGAGGCAATTCCGAGCCAGGCCTCTGCCGACTTTGGCCGCCGCGGCAACTGCCACTTCCCGCAAGCTCTCAGGGGCGCTTCCGGCGGGCGCGTGGTCTGCGCCGACCTCCTTGCCGGGAAGGGAAGTTACATTGATTTCGTCCTGGACGTTAGAAATGTCGGGTCGTACGCGATTGGCGCGACTCTGTCGACGGGCGGAGCCTGCAACGTGTCGGTCGCCGACGTTGTGGACGACGCGTCTCAGGCGGATGCCGACTACCCCATGAAAAACATCGGCGGCGTTGAGGCCACAAGAAACGGCAAAGACGCCTTCAAGGAAGTTTCCTTCAAACCCATTACGTTTGATCGGCCCGGACTCAAGCTGATTCGGTTCATGTCCAACGTCCGGAAGCAACGACTGCAGGTAGACCAGATTCAGTTCCGTAGGGAATAGCATAGGAGATAGATGACAATGAAACGCTGGTTGCTTGCTGCATCCCTTTACATGGTCTGTCTCAGCAGTGTTCCGGCCGCGGATCGCGCTCCGGACGCTCACACCTCAGTCGCGCGGAACCTACTCACCGAGAGCGGCGTGAAGGGGGGCCTGGTCGTCCATGTAGGTTGCGGCGACGGTAGACTCACCGCCGCGCTGCGAGCCAATGAGGCATACCGGGTCCACGGCCTGGACACGAAGACTGAGAACGTGGCAGCGGCCCGACGCCACATTCAGTCGCTCGGCCTCTACGGCCCCGTTTCCGTGGAGACCTGGGAGGGCTCATCGCTGCCCTATGCCGACAATCTCGTGAACTTGGTAGTGGCCGAGAAGCTCGACCGATGCTCCATGGAAGAAGTCTTGCGGGTTCTGGCGCCGCTTGGAGCGGCGTACGTCAGGACGGCAGACGGCTGGACGAAGACCGTAAAGCCGTGGCCGCGAGAGATGGGTGAATGGACTCACTACCGGCAAGGACCGGACAACAACTCGGTGGCTCGCGATACGTTGGTGGGCCCGCCTAGCCGCCTGCAATGGCACTGCAAGCCGCTGTGGTCGCGCAGCCACGCGTTCACCTCGAGCTTCTGCGCTATGGTCTCGGCGCAGGGCCGGGTCTTCTACATTCTGGATGAAGCCACCACCGGCATTGCGCAGGACGCCGTGCCCGAGAACTGGACGCTCATTGCCCGCGACGCGTTCAATGGCGTCCTGCTCTGGAAGCGGCCACTATCGCTCTGGGGCGTCAAGGCATGGAAGAAGTCTTATCTGCGCGGGGTCCCCAACGCAGCGCGTGAGTGTCTGGTGGCTGACGGTGATAGGGTCTTCGTAACACTGGGGTACCAGTCGGCCGTTTCCGTCCTGGATGCGGCCACGGGCGACGAGTTGGCAGTCTGCGAAGGCACGGCGGGCGCGCAAGAGATCCGCTGTGAGCGTGGCACGGTCCTGGTCAATCAGGGCGGGAAGCGGTTGCTCGCGTTCCAAGCCGACGACGCTCGTCCCCTGTGGCAGGTCGACGCCCAGATGAGTTCCCTGACAGCTCACGACGGACGCGTCTTCTATTACGACCCGAAGCAGAAGGCTCTCGTGTGCCGCCGGCTGGATGATGGGCAACCGCTCTGGCAGGCGCCCAGTGGTCGCCCTGGCGGGGTAATGGCCCATGGCGACCGTGTGCTGCTAAGTGTCGGCCGCAGTCTCCAGGCCGTGTCCGTCGAGACGGGCAAGACCCTGTGGACCGCCAAACAGGGCGCTGGGGCCGGGAAGTTGTTTGTGGCCCAGCAGACCGTCTGGATCATGTCGGCCGACGACAAGCACATCATCGGCCTGGACCTGGCCACCGGCGAGCCGCGTGCCGACATCGAGACCTCCGAGTTCTACAGCGCCGGTCATCACCCCCGCTGTTATCGCGCCAAGGCCACAGAGAACTACCTTATCACGCCGTTGCGGGGCGCCGAGTTCTTCAGCCTCACGGGCGGCGAGCACAGCCAGAACGATTGGGTTCGCGGCGCGTGCACCTACGGTGTCATGCCCTGTAATGGAATGCTCTACGTGCCGCCGCACCCCTGTTTTTGCTACCCGGGCATTAACCTCACCGGCCTCAATGCCCTCCTTCCGGAGCCCAAGTCCGCGCTGGTGCCCACGCCGATGGAACAGCGACTGCAGCGGGGACCTGCATACGAGGCCGCGGCGGGGCAACAGCCTGGTTCCGAGTCCGATGCTGACTGGCCCATGTATCGTCGTGACCCCAGCCGCACCGGCGCCACGCCCAACGACGTCTCGCCGCAACTGACTCGGCAGTGGCAAGTGAAACTCCGCGGCCCGCTGACTCCCCCGGTCGTCAGTGGCGGGCGCCTGTATGTTGCCGCCAAGAACGAACACACATTGCACGCGCTGGATGCAGGATCAGGCCGAGCCTTGTGGAAGTTCACCGCTGGCGGACGCATTGATTCGCCTCCCACAGTCGATGGCCCACGGGTCCTGTTCGGCAGTGCCGGTGGTTACGCCTACTGCCTGCGGGCCGCCGATGGCGCGATGGTCTGGCGCTTCCAGGCCGCACCGTGCCGGCGGCGGATTGTTGCCGAGGGACAGCTGGAGTCGCCATGGCGCGTGCACGGCAGCGTCCTTCTACTGGACGGCGTGGCCTACCTGACCGCCGGACGCTCATCGTTCCTCGACGGCGGGATTTGGGTCTTCGGCCTCGACGCCCGCAGCGGTCAGGTGCGCTATCAAGCCCACCTGGACACGACCATGAAACGGCGTGATGATGCACCAGGCAAGCCCTTCATGCCCGCCTACCATATCGAAGGCGCCCAGTCTGACCTCCTCGTAAGCCAGAACGACGCGATCTAC
>CAZVEV010000410.1:0-4279 GCA_964625865.1 uncultured Planctomycetaceae bacterium
CTTCAACTTCATCGGCGTGATCGACGGGGCGACGGGCCTGGACGGTGCGGGCACGCAGTACGGCACGGGCGGCTCGTTAGCCGACCCGCTGTTGTTGCCCCTGGCCGACAACGGCGGGCCCACGCCGACGTGCGGTGTCCAGCCGGGCTCTCCGGTGACCGACTGGGGCAGCAGTGCCCTGGCCGAGTCGGCCGGCCTGACGACGGACCAGCGCGGCCTGGACCGCTTCAAGGACGGCCGCGACGACGGCGTGGCGCGCGTGGACGTCGGGGCGTTTGAGCAGCAGGTCCCGCTGAACCAGGCGCCGACACTGACGGCCGTTGATCTGATCCATGGCGCCGTCGAAGCGGTGCCGTTTGCCATCAGCCATGAACTCCTGCTGGCCTCTTCGGACGCCGCCGATCCCGAAGGCTGGCCGTTGGGTGCGCGGTTCGTGATCGAGTCGGTCGCCTCCGGCACGCTGACCCTCGGCGGCGCCGATGCGACGGGCCAGACCTTCGCTGCGGGCCAGTCGCTGGTCTGGACGCCGCCGGCGATCGACTTCGGCGATGAGTCCACCGCGACGATTGACGCCTTTGCCGTCCGGGCATCGGATGGCCTGGTCGGTTCGGCGGCGACGGCGCAGGTGAGTATCGAGGTGACCTCGACGGCCGAGCCGGTCAACTACGCCGTGCTGTTCAGCGGCGGCGACGATGCGTCGATCAACTACGAGATCTACTACGAGAACCTCCGCGAACTGTACGAGATCCTGGTCACGAATTACGGCCTGGAGCCGCACAACATCTTCGTGGTCTACGCCGACGGGCGCGACCCGTCGCCGGACCAGCGCGGCGGGACCGATTCGGATATGTCCTTCGCGGCCAACGTCCAGTCGGCGACAAAGGTCAATCTGCGTTCGACGCTGGTGTCGTTGAGTTCGATCGTCGACGCCAACGACCACTTCTTCATCTGGACGTTCGACCACGGCAAGGGCCTGGCCAATCAGCCGACCGTCACTGGCGAGGAGATCGTCAAGGGCTGGGGCGACGGCCAGACGATCTCGGACGACGAGCTTCGCGTCTGGCTCCAGGGCCTGTCTCCCGGCGATGACGCCGGCGATTACGACGGCATCGAGGCCGGCTATGGTGGGATCAGCGCCGCGGCGACGACGTACGTCTTCGCCCAGTGCTTCTCCGGCGGAATGCTGGACGACCTGGCCACCGGCCAGACGGTGTTCGGGATGGCCGCGAGCAATCACTATGAGGCCAGCTACGGCGACTACTTCGCCTCAGCGTTCAACGACGCGCTGCTCCACGGGTACAACAGCACACACGATGCGTTCGCCTACGCCGTCCAGAACGACGGGCGTTCGCGCAGCGGCGAGTCCAACGGCGGGGACTGGGCGTTCAACGTCGAGCACCCGTGGTCGTCGGGTGGGGACTTCGCGATGTTCGCGCTGACCGGTGAGTTGAACGCCCAGCCTGAACTGACGCAGGTCTATCCGCTGGAATGCCCGCCGGGCGACTACGAGCTGCCGATCACGTACGACATGCTGATGGCGGCTTCGGACGCTTCGGACCCGACCGGCCAGGCCATCGTGTTCAACGTCGAGTCTGTGGACATCGGCGAATTGCACCGTGGCGGCGTGCCGGTCGACCTCGGCGACCCGGCCCAGACGGCGTTGAGCTACGACGACAGTTTTACATGGCATCGTCCGGCGGGGACCACCGGCACGCTGGGCGCGTTGAGCGTGACGGTATTGGGCGGCGAGGGTGACCCTCCCGCGGCGGTGGTCGTGCCGATACGTATCGGCCCCCCGGTCGCCGGCCCGATAGCACTCGACGATGAGATCGAACTGCAGAAGGACAGCGTCGATGCGCTGATCGACGTGCTGGCCAACGATGACCCTGTCGACGATGGCGTCTTGGCGGTCCTGGACGTTGGCGTAGCCTCACACGGGGAGGTGACGTTCGACGCGGCGACCGGACAGGTGCGCTACACCCCGGCTGCCGATTACGGCGGCACCGACGTGTTCACCTACATCGTCAGCAACGGCGCGAATACTGACATGGGTACCGTCACGGTAACCCTCGTGCCGTACGATCCTGCCGCCGCCGGCGGGTTCGACGTGATGTACATCAGTACGACCCTTGCCCCGCCGCCGGGTTGGGCGGGACTCGACGAGTCGTGGGACTGGACGTTCCGCGACGGCCTGCCGGACTGGGCCGAGACGTTTGGCGTGGACATCACCGACGACGGCGTGGTGGTGGTGCACGCCTCGCGTCCCGAGGTGGCCGGCGACATGAACTACCTCGGCAGCACCAACAGCGGGTATCGGTGGCAGTCAGGCGACACCGAGCCGTTCTGGAACTGGGAACTGGTCGACGTCGAGGGCCAGACCACGTGGGTCGGCTCGACCAACGCGTACGTGTTCCTGGACTTGGCGATCGACCCGGCGACCGGTCAGCCGTGGACGCACGTCTGCGGCGACGGGATCGAGCGTGCGATCTACCACGGCATCGAGGCCGTCAGCCTGGAAGACCCCACGGCCATGCCGTCGATCCGCTACCTTGATCCGGACAACGCCAACGAGGCCGGGCTGCCGTCGATTAGCGGCATGTGGTACGACGTGGGCACTGGCGACCAGTTGTGGCAGGACATCCCGGACGACATCTTCCCGGTCGACGTCGCCGCTGGGGCGTCCAACGCGGGCAGCTATGTGGCCCTGGTCAACGACAGCACGGGCTCTGTCTACCCGCGGCACCGTGCGGAGATCCGGGACACCTGGAGTACCGAGCCGCCCGGGACGAGCGTGGTGACGGACCTGCCCGGCTGGCACGCCGACGGGGCCAGTTGGGGCGAGGCGATCAACGCCTCCGGCCACGCGGTGGGCTATGCCAAGACCGCCGCCGGCGACGACCACGCCTTTTTCTACGACGGGACGACCATGCACGATCTGGACGTGCTGGCCGGCTACGCCCACAGTGCGGCCCTGGGCGTCAACGACGCCGACCACGTGGTCGGCTTCTCCGCTGATGTCCTCAGCAGGCGAACGGTCCTGGACGACAACGACTACGGGATCAACCGCGACGTCCAGGGCCCCGACAGCGAGGCGTTTGTCTGGGACGCGACCGACGGGATGACGTCGCTGGGGATGCTCCCCGGTGGCCAGTGGTCGGTGGCCTATGACATCAACGACGAAGGCATCGTCGTCGGCGCCGCCGACGGCCATGCCGTCGTCTGGGCCCGCAACGCCGGCGGCACCTACCAGATACACGACGTCAACGCCCTGGTGGCCGACTGGCCGGTCGACTGGACGCTGACGGCGGCCAATGCGATCAACGAGTCCGGCCAGATCGTCGCCACCGCCCGGGAGCCCGGGGGCCAGTGGCGCGCGGTCTTCCTCGACGTCCTGCATACCGTCGATGCGGTGGACGACGCCTACCAGACAGAGCACATCGCGCCCGTAGGCGGCAACGTGCTGGTCAATGACACCGGCACGCTGACGGTAAGCCACGTTGACCAGAGCAGCCTGACCGGTTCGCTGGACTGGCAGGCCGACGGGTCCTTCACATTCGACCCGGCCGGGGCGTTCGACGACCTGGCGGTCGGCCAGGAGGCCCAGACGGCGTTCGATTACACCGTCTCCGACGGCCATGGCGGGACGGACACCGCCGCGGTGATCATTACCGTGACCGGCGCCGCCAATCTGGACACCTTGCATGTCAATGCTCTGACCCCCACGCCGTGGGGCTTTGGCGTGCAGTTGTTCAAGGGCGCCGACCCGGCGGGGCTGGACCTTGACGTGTTGAACCTCTATGACGGCCAGGACGCGGCGGCCGACCTGCCGGACGTGACGCTCATCGGTCAGAGCACCGGCCCGGTTGCCGGCTCGGTCCTCTGGGACGCCCAGAGCAGCACGCTGAGCTTTGTCGCCACCGGTGGGGTGCTTGTGGCCGATGACTACACCATCACGCTGGCCGGTCGGGCCGACGGCGTGGTCGGCGACGGCGGCGACGTGCTCGACGGCGATGGCGACAATACCCCCGGCGGTGACTATGTCAGTCAGTTCACTGTCGCGCCGGTGACCGCGCGGGTCGTGTCCCTTGCGGACGTTGCCCGCGGTCCGGGCCAGGCGGTCAACGTCCCGGCTGCCGGGGCGGGGCTGACCGTCAGCCTCGACGAGGCCACTGACGTGCTGGGCGTCGACTTCGTGCTGCGGTGGGATCCGGCCCTGCTGACGATCACCGACGTGGCCCTCTCGCCCGCCCTGGCCGCCGCCGGGTGGGACCTGACGACC
>CAZVEV010000411.1:0-4247 GCA_964625865.1 uncultured Planctomycetaceae bacterium
GGAGACGATAGGCGTTTCGGACAGAGAGTCTTGCGAGGTCGGCCTTGACACGGTCGGGCTCGGGCAGTAGAGTATTACAATCAGCCCGGGGATGTTCCCCGGGCAACAACAGATTCCCGCGACGAGCCCAACGCGGAGGGTCACGTGGTGAAGGTCACCGGCACAGAGGATCACGCGAGCGTGAAACGCTCGGCCTCCGGCCAAACCCCTCACCCCGGGCCTGCCCTGCATAGCTCGCAGAGCGACGCAGGGGCCACCGACGCACCGTCACGCGGAATCAAATGTCCTATCAGTATCTGTGACAAGGAGACAATTCCATGAGAAACTGCATCACCACCGTGCTGGCACTGTTCGCCCTGCTGGTACTGGGCCTGGGTACGTCGGCTCAAGCGAACCTGGTTTCGCATTGGGCGCTTGATGATGGTTCAGGAGCGACCGCTACTGACTCGAAAAGCGGTTACGGCATGACACTCACGAACAGCCCCACGTGGAACGGTTCTGGGATAATAGGGACCGATTCGCTCAATTTCCCCGGGGGCGGCACGGCCTACCTCACAACGGGCGCACCTGCCCCGACTGCCCTGGACATCTCTGGGCCCATCACGATTTCCGCTTGGTGGAAGAACCCGGGCGGCCCCGGCGGCCAGTATTCCGGCGCCGTGGTCAGCCATGGCTACAGTTACTTCTTTGGCTTGGGGTCTAACAGGACGAAGCTCTGGTTTGGCTTCAATGATAGCGGTTGGCGGGACTTCTTGGGCGCCAACACGACGTGGACAACCGACACATGGTATCACGTAGCCGCGACCATGGATGGCAGCAGCGGAAACGTCAAGCTTTACGTCAACGGCGTGGAAGACGGGAGTGCCACGACGACGCGTACCCGGCCGAGTCAACCGACCTATGCCGCCGAGATCGCACGCAATAACCGGACTCCCTCCCAGACGTTCCAGGGCGACCTGGACGACATCGGGGTCTGGGACGAGGCCCTGGACCCGAAGAAGATCGCGCTGCTTAACGGGCTGGGGCGGTTCTCGGGCGTCGATCTGGGCAGCGCGTCGATCGACAACGTATTGGCGGTGTACAACGCCACCAGCGGCACCGCCACGGCAGGCAGCGAGATTTGGGGCTACAAAACCGGGCTGGGATCGACGACCGTGGGCGCCACGGGCGGCAGCGTCGCCGGCGGCGATGCCTATATTGTGCTGGATACGAGCGGCAACGGGGTGCAACAGATCCCCGAACCGGCCACGGTTGCCCTGGCCGCCGTCGGCCTGCTGGGGCTGCGACGGCGGAGACGATAGGCGTTTCGGACAGAGAGTCTTGCGAGGTCGGCCTTGACACGGTCGGGCTCGGGCAGTAGAGTATTACAATCAGCCCGGGGATGTTCCCCGGGCAACAACAGATTCCCGCGACGAGCCCAACGCGGAGGGTCACGTGGTGAAGGTCACCGGCACAGAGGATCACGCGAGCGTGAAACGCTCGGCCTCCGGCCAAACCCCTCACCCCGGGCCTGCCCTGCATAGCTCGCAGAGCGACGCAGGGGCCACCGACGCACCGTCACGCGCAATCAGGTTTTCTATCAGTAACAGGAGATGAACGATGAAGACAAAGGTCATTCTGACATCAATCGTCGCGGCGTTGGCGATCACGGCGGCGACCTCGCAGGCGGCAACAGTCACTTGGGATGGAAGCCAGGGCAACTCCTTGTGGTCGGATGATTTGAACTGGACCAACGATACCACGCCTGATACCAAACCCGCTGCCGGCGATACCGTCATTATCTCGAACGGAAATAGCGTGTTGTCGGACATCGGGAATTGGCCGAGCGGAATAGATATAACGCTCAGCGGCGGTTCGGATCTGGCACAGTCCGGCGGTGCGCTGCGGTTCTCCGGTTCAACATTGAAGGTTGGTTCCGGTTCGACGCTGTCCGGGGGGTTCTGGGATCTTGCCAACGGAACCCTCGAGTTCGACGATGGCGCTAGCGCCACGATGGGCAATTGGGAGAATAAGGGGACCAATACCTTTCGGTTCAATCTGGGCGCGTCTGGTTTTACCACACTCAACCCGGGCACGTTCAGAAACGACGGCAATAACCATTCGATAACACTCGCCCAGAAGATGGCCCTGGCGACCTACGAGGCCGACTTGGCGAATTACACGGGCGGCGCCGAACTCCTCACCCTGGTCGACTACTCGAGCGATGCGACGGGCCTGGATGACGCAACCTTCCAAAACGCCACGCTTAACACTTTGAATGTCCCGGCCGGTTTGGCGGCCGCCTTCCAGTGGAACGCCACGGATAAGTCCATCGAACTCGATATTACCCCCGAACCGGCCACTCTCGCCCTTTCCGTCCTGGGCCTATTGGGCCTGCTGCGGCGACGGAGACGCGCGTAACCACGGAGCGACAATGGCAACACGAACGCACCACGGGGCGGCCTGTCATCGGGTCGCCCCGTTGCTGTTGGTCGACACGCGGCCAAGACGACGTGCCGGTCATCACACGTCAGACCCGCACGTTGCTCTATCACGACAGCGGGGAGAGGACAAGACCCGCCGTCGACGGCACGCTGCGCTGCCTTGCCGCACGGCATATCGCCCGGTTGCGCACGGGCGACTCGACGGGGCCGCCTGGCGGGCGTGGCACGGGGGGCTATCCCTCCGGCTCATCCAGGGGCTTCTTGCCGTCGTAATCGAGCAGGGGCACGGGGTTGTTCACGCTGGTGGCGATGTTGCCCAGATGGGCGGCGATCCGCTTGAGAAACCGCGCCCGCATGGCCAACGCCACGGCCTCGGCGGGGCAAGTCGCGCCGCCGGGGGTGAGCAGTTGTCCCAGCAGCATGTCGCACTGCTTGCGGATGATGAGCGACTTGGAGACGGCCTGCTTGGACTGGTCCTTTATCGCGTCGGCGAACGCTTCGGCGACCATGGGGAACAGGGCGTCGATACGTTCGGTCAGGTCGCCCAGAGGATGGGTGTACTCGGCCCGGGAGTAGTCGCCCTGGAACATCTCGCCGATCTGGAGGATGTTCTTGCAGTAATCGCCGATCCGCTCGGCGTCCTTGACGACGCTCATCAGCACCAGGCAGATGCCGACATCCTGGGCGTGGTCGGTCACCAGGTGCACCATGATCCGCTCCCGGATGGACCGCTCCAAGTGGTTGATCCGTCGATCACGCGTGAACAACTCGTCATGCACTTCAGCGGCCGGCGTCGTCTTGGCCACGACGGCGGCGGCCGTCGTGAACATCCATCGGCCGGTCTGAAGCATCTCAGCGAACTGGGTGAACATCTCGCCCATTGCGTCGGTCTTCCGAAAAGCCTTGATCAGTTCCTTGAACATATCAGCTCCCTTCGTCAGGGTCTAACTCAGTGCGAACACTATTCCATTAATGCCGCCAAAGCGACGACAAGCATCGGCAGGAGGAAGAACACGCCGGCCAGGCCGATCAGGACCCAGACCCGCCGCCTGGCCGCCAGGCGGGCGAACGACTTGCCCAATGCGATGGGGACGGCCTGCAACGGCCAGAACAGCGCCACGCCGAATATGTTGAACAGGAAATGGGCCGCCGCCACCGTCAGACCCAGCGATGCCACGGTGGTGTCCTCGGCGGTGGCGGCGGCCGCCAGCGACGCCAGAATCGCCGTCACCGTCGTGCCGACGCCCGCCCCGAGAATGTACGGATAGACTTGGCGCAGGCTCAGCACGCCGGCGGCCAGAAGCGGAACGGCCAGAGACGTCGTCACCGAGGAACTCTGCACCAGGGCTGTCACAGCGACGCCGATGATGAAGCCGCTCCACGGCCGCGCGAACAGGACCCGGCGGAACAGGTTGCCGACCCGATGCATCAGCAGGCCCTTGAGACCCACAACCAGGAAGAACAGCGATCCAAACAGGACCAGCAGTGCGACCAGGGCGATCACGCCGCCGGCATAGGGCTTGGACATGCCCATCACGTCGAGCGTCAGCCACGTGAGCACGTCTGAGATAGGCGCCACGGCTATTTTGACCGGATTGAAGCTGCCCGGGTTGTAGGCGAACACCGGGGTATGGCCGAGCCAGTTCCCGATTGCCGTGGCCGGCCGGCTCAAGACGCCGAACCCCAGTTCGAGCGGCAGCATAACACACATCGTGAGGATCTTGAACCACGAATGGGTGGCCGCCCCGCCCAGGGCGAGACGGAACTCTCGACGCCGGCGGATATGGCCCAGCGAGACCAGAACCGCCGTGATGGAGGTCCCCA
>CAZVEV010000412.1:0-4217 GCA_964625865.1 uncultured Planctomycetaceae bacterium
AAGGATACGCCGCGTTTTTTCCGTCCGCCATCCACAACTTCTGACAATATCTCGGGGCGCCGATCCACCGGCGCTAACACGAGACCGGCTCCGGCGGCGGGACTGGGGTTCGAGAGTAACAAATTCGACAAGAAGGCTTTGGAGGCTCATTTCAAAGCCTACTTCGACCCCCTGCTGAAACAGATCGGCCCGCGGGCGAAGAACCGCAAGACGGGCTTCACCGGGCTCGACGCCGACAGTTGGGAGATGAGCAGCCAGAACTGGACGCCGGGATTCCGCGAGGCGTTCAAGACCCGGCGCGGCTACGACCCCTGGCTGTACTTCCCCGCCTACTCCGGGCGCGTGGTCGGCAGCAGGGAGATAACGGAACGCTTTCTCTGGGATGTCCGCATGACATGTCAGGAGTTGCTATTAGAGAACCACATCGGGCACATGAAGAAGCTCTGCCACGAGCGGGGCTTGAAATTGGCCATTGAACCCTATGACATGAATCCCACGGTGGATATGGATCTGGGCTCGTTTGCTGATATCCCAATGGGCGAGTTTTGGCTTAACACCTTCAACTCGGCGTGGAGCTGCGTGGAAGCCGCTTCCATCGGGCACGTTATGGGGAAACCGATTGTGGCCGCCGAAGCGTTCACTTCCGTCGGCACGTGGTGGAAACAGACTCCCTGGACACTGAAGGACCAGGGCGACTGGGCCTTTGCCGTCGGTATCAATCGCTTTGTGATTGTGACCTTCGCTCATCAGCCCTGGCTGAACAGAGCTCCCGGCATGATGTTTGCCGGGTATGGTCTTCACTGGGAACGGACGCAAACATTCTGGCCGCTGGTGCATGGTTATCATCAATACCTGGCGCGCTGCAGTCACCTGCTGCAACAGGGGGTGACGGTCTCCGATATTCTGTATCTGACCCCGGAAGGTGCCCCGCACAGTTTCCATCCGCCGCCCAGCGCTCTGGGCGGCGGCGGAAGGCTGCCGGACAAGAAGGGCTATGGCTTTGACGGCTGCTCCCCCCGCATCCTGATGAACAGAGCCGAGGTGCGAAACGGTCTGATTACCTTCCCGGGCGGGACCTCGTACCGCCTGATGGTCTTGCCTCGCCATGCGACCATGACACCGCAATTGCTGGCCAAGATCAGGGACCTGGTCCAGGCCGGCGCAACGGTATTCGGTTCGCCTCCGGTCAAGTCACCCAGCCTTTCAGACTACCCGGCATGTGACGGAAAGGTCCGGTCACTGGTCAAGGAACTGTGGGGACCCCTTGCCGCGCCGGCGGAGATCGCGACGGTGAAACTCACCGCCAGCTCGTCGTATCCCAACTACCGGCCGGGGCTCGCACGGGACGGCAATCCCAAGACACGCTGGATATCAAACAGCGACAAGCCCGGGCAAGGGCCGACACCAAAGAAGCCGGAACACCTCACATGGACATTCTCGGCACCGTTTCGGGCTGCTTCCCTGGTTGTCACTCCCTATCCGGACTGCGGCCCGAAGGACTGCGAGCTTCAATCGTCCGATGACGGCAAGGCGTTCCGAACGATCTGCCGCTTCGTGGTGGCCCGGAGCAAAGAAAAGACTGTGGTCTTTCCTGAAAGAAGGGCGAGGTCCTTCCGGCTGGTGATCACGTCTTCATATCCCTTCCAGGGGAAGGAATCCTGGAACGTGCAGATCAGCGAGATCGCACTGCACGAGAAGGGTCAGAGACCCGTGACACGGACATCGCGCGCCTACGGAAAAGGCCGCATCTACAGAAGCGATGCTCCGTCAAAGGCGCTTTATCCCAACTACGATGACACAGCCGCGGTGTTGAAGAAGATGGGCGTCAGCGAGGATTTCACGGCTGCCGGTCCGGTGCGCTACGGGCATCGCCGCACCAAAGAACGGGAAATCTACTTCGTGTCCAACAAGACTGGCAAACCGCTTCAGGCGGATTGCACGTTCAGGGCGGCCGGGGGGCGGCCGGAGCTGTGGAACCCGATCAGCGGCCGGAGACGACCTCTCCCGCAATACAAGAGCGTCAATGGCCTGACAACGATCCCCATGACATTTGCACCGCGCGAGAGTTTCTTTGTGGTCTTCCCACGGGGCGGTGCGCCAAAGAGGGACACGCCCATTACGGGCGCTGCGAACTTCCCAAAGGCGACTGCGGTGGCCACATTGAAAGGTCCATGGGAAGTATCCTTCGACCCCAAACTGGGCGGCCCGAAGAAGGTGACCTTTGACGCGCTGCAGGATTGGACCAGGCGGAAGGCCGAAGGGATCAAGTACTACTCAGGCATCGCCACCTATCGAAAGACCTTCAAGCGGCCGCAGGGCGTGGCGGCGGGTGCGAGCGTCCTTCTGGACCTCGGAACAGTACATGAGATGGCCCGGGTCAGGCTGAATGGAAAGGACCTCGGTGTCCTCTGGTGTGCCCCGTGGCAGGTCGATATCTCACAGGCCTTGAAGGCCGGTGACAATCAACTCGAGATCGACGTAGCCAACCTGTGGCCGAATCGGCTGATCGGTGACGCGGCCAAACCGCGAGACAAGCGCATCACCTGGACGATCCTCAAGCACCCCTATACCGCCGGCAGCCCGCTCTTGCCCTCCGGACTGATCGGACCGATCACTGTGCGTCAGCGTGTGGTATCGCGAGTTGGGCAGTAGTCAGTCCGATGCGGCTGTGGCGCATGGGGAATTCGGGGACGGAGCACTTCATTCGGGCTTCGCTTCCTTCTTCTTGGGCTTGCAGCCGCGCTTGCGGGACGCCGGGAACAACCACGCGTGCCAATCGTGCCATGCCCGAATGATACCCCTCTGCCAAACTCACGTCCACATTAATCAGTGCTCCGTCCCCTTTTTCCCTTTTTTCATCCATCCCCCTACTGGGGACGAATGATGACGTTGGGGTTGGGCAGCCCGGTGCGCAGGACAACCGTCTTGCCGTCGGCCGACCACATCAGCGCGCCGGCGCCGCCCACGTACTTGGCCCGATCGAAGAGCCATCGCGGGGCAAACGCATCGATCGAGGTGACCGCCAGACGCCGGCTGAGGGACAGGCACACCTGTCGGCTGTCGGGGGAGAACGCCGCAGACGCTGCTCCGAACCTGTAAGTTTTGGGGTCCGTGCGCCACGCTTCGGAACCGTCGGTCGTCTTCCACAGGCGGGTGGTGGAGGCTCGGGCGGGAGAGCCGTCCGTCACGGCGGCGACGACGTACTTCCCATTCGGACTGAGCGCTCCGGCGCTCGCGCTGCCGCGACAGAGCTGCACGGGAGCGCCTCGCCCTTTCCGCCACACCCAGACCCCGTTGGACATGCGGTTGAAGAACGCCACGGTCCGCAGATCGCTGGAGACTTCGAACGGGCCGTGTGCGAACATGAAGCCGGGCGGGCATGGGCACAGCGGCTTTGATCTGCCGCTTGCGATGTCGAGCAGGTAGAGAGCATTCCTGCGTGGCGAGCCGACAACAAGCTGCCGCGAGTTGCGTCCCGCCCAGCGCGCGCACTTGAAGCTCAAGTGCGCGTGCGGGTCCGGCGCGGGGGGAGGCGCTGCGTTCTTGCCGAAGCGGCGACCGCCTCCGCCCACCGGGCGGGCGGCGGTGCCGAAGAGCCGAGCCTTCCCCGCCAGGTTCGCGGCGACGAGATACTCGGTGCGGCCAATGAACAGACGCTGCCCGTCGGGCGCCCATCGGACCTCGGTAACGTGATCGGCGGGCATGTCGATGACGTCCTGTGGTGGCTTCCACAACACGCGCAGGTCGGCGCCCGGCGCCCCGACGCGGATGGCGCCTCGAAGTGGATCGGCTCGCATCGCGCCCGGCCTGGCCGGGATGCCCTCGCCGACGGGCCGTCCGACGACAGCGATTCGCCTGAGGTCGCGCGAGGCGCCGATGGACGCTCCCTTCCAGTACCGAAGCTGGCGCTGCTCGCCTGTCGCCACGTCGACGGCCCACAGCCCCATCTTTCGCTCGTGCTCTCCGGGGGCGCTGCCAGTGAGTCCCGCCCCTTTCGCAGGCGTGGGCAGCGCGAGGAGCGCCGCGAGAGCCAGAATCGCCCATTGCCGGGTGCCCATCCGATTCCTCCTACTGATAGGAAATCTGATTCCGCGTGACCGTGCGCCGGTGGCCCCTTCGACACGGCTGCCTTCGGCGTTGCTCAGGGTCTGCGACAGGACAAGCCGGGGGTGAGGGGTTTGCCGAGAGGCCGAGCGTTCGACGCTCGCTTGATCCTC
>CAZVEV010000413.1:0-4213 GCA_964625865.1 uncultured Planctomycetaceae bacterium
AGTCGATGTAACGGATGCACGCCTCAAAGTCGTTCTGTACCAGCTTGCCCGTCTTCTGCCAATTGCTATCGAGTTCGGGAACAATGGGTGCGCCCCATTTGCTGGGGTTATCTGGATTGCGCACCCAATGCGGCAGATTCAGCGGCATGTAGACAAACCAGGGCTCCTCCGCCTTTTCCGCGGTAAAGCCGTGGAGGTAGTCAAAGAGCGAATCGGTGCTGTGTACATCGCGCTGCACCACCCGGCGTCCGTCCACATTGTTGTCCGAATGCTTCATGTCGAAGATTTGGCCTTGGTTCACCAGGCACCATCGCTGGAAGCCGTAGCTCTGAACGGTGCCGGTTTGAATCTTGCCGATCATCGCGGTGCGATAGCCGTTGGCGGTCATTAGCGACCCAAGCGTATTGGGGAAGCGTTCTCCCACCGGTTTCATCCGATGGTCCGCACCCCGTGGGTTTACCTGGTTTTCAAAGACTTTGGTGCGAAAAGGGTACTTTCCGGTCAGCAGCATAGCCCGAGTCGGCACGCACTTCGGCGTGGCCCACGCCGTCTTGAAATACAGCCCTTCTTTCGCCATGGTTTCCAGTACCGGCGACACCGTCTTGCCGCCATAGAATGCATAATCCTTCGGCGATATATCATCTGTTAGAATAAAGATGATATTGGGGCGTTGCGCTTGTGCTGTCACTGGTAGCGACATCATAACGACTGCGGTCAGTGCGGCAAAAATACTAGTCAACTTCATTTTGTGCTTTCCTTTGCCTCTTGCGCTAGAGGCGCCTCGCGGAATCCCCATTGTTTCTCGATAAAATCATATAGACCCTTGTGCCAGCCACCCTCGTAATGCGGTACGGGCAGAGCATCGGTCCATGCTGCCAGCGCTTTACGCAGCTCTTCAGCAGTCTCTGGCATCCTGTCGATCAGGTTTACCGCACTCCTAATCACCGCGCACCCCCCAGACAGTTGACCGATCCGTCCATGGCCGAGAAGTAGACCATGCCCCCGGCCGCCGCCATGCCGTCGAAGATCGGTGGCGACTTCAACGTCAGTTCGGACAGGGTCTTGCCGTTGGCGGTGCTGACGATGTGCAGCAGAGCGCCGGACGCGCCCTGCCAGGCATCCAGGGACGCCTTGGCCTGGGCCGGGCTGAAGACGCTTTTAACTACCTTCTTATCCGCGAAGCCCTTCGGCGGCCCCTGGCGGGCCACGTTGCGCGGTCCAGCGAGGATGAGGGCATCGCCCGCCTGAACCATGGCCCGGGCGTGGAAAGGAAGCTCCATGGACCAGCGGGTGGCGAAGCGCTTGTCGGGATACTTCAGCCACTTCAGCGGCGGCTGCTTCTCCGGGGGCGTCATGGCCTCGATGGCGGGCTCCCGGTCGGCCGCGAAGAGCCGGTACTCGACCGGGCTGGTCCACATGAAATAGCCGGGCTTGAGCCCGTAACCAAAGACGGCGTGGCCGTCGAAAGAGAGGATCTTGGCTGCGGGGAAGCGCATGCCCGCCTTCTCTATCGGGCCGCCCCCCTTCTGGCTGTAGACCCAGTGGGTGCGGTGCCACCATGTGGCGTCCAGCATGCCGGTGGGGCGGATCAGGTGCGTCGCTTCGCGTCCGGGCGCTTTCGTCTTTGCCAGGGGGAGGGGGAACTTTGCTGTGCGCATATACAGATTGCTCTCGTCGCAGGAAAGGACGTCGGACCGTTCCTTGAGGCCGTCTTCGCCGACCGGATGGTCGATCAGCTGCGTGTCCAACACCTTGCCGCTCAGGGGATCGAAGCAGCGGAGAAGCATGCCGCCATCGAGGTGCGGTGAACGGCCGGCAACGGCGTAGGCCCGGTCGTCTTGCACCAGGACGCTGCCGTGCACCGGCCAGGGCGATTCCAGGCGCCCGTCCACGACGATGCGCCGCTCGTCCGGGGCGGCGCGCAGTCGCCAGGCCAGGCGGCCGTCGGCCAGGGACAGGCAGTAGATCCAGCCGTCCGCCGCGCCGAAGAGGGCCCTGCCGCGGTGCAGTGTCGGGGGGGAGTCCACGCGACCGCCGGCCGTGTAGCTCCACAACCTTCTGCCGCTGTGCGCCTCAAGGGCGTAGACCGTGTGGGCGTTCTTCCGGGCGACCAGGAGCCTGTCCTCCGCCACCACCACGGAGGTGAGGCCGGGCCCCAGTTCCGTCCGCCAGAGTTGCTTCAGGGGGCGGTCGACCGCAACCGGGGTATACCCGCTGCGGGACGGGTCGTGGCGGAGGGTCGGCCACCCGTCGCGAGCTGCGTCCCCGGCCTTCGGTTCAACGCGGAAGGCCGGCCCCCTCTCGATCACGGCGTCGGCGCCTGCCGGGCTTCCTGGCCGTGCCCGAGTGTCCCGCGCGGGGGCCAGGGCCATGAAGGAGTGGAGCAGTTTGCCGATATGGCAGCGGCAGGGATTCTGCGGCACGTAGATCAGACCGTTGGCGGGCATGACGCCGTATTGGCATCCGCCGCGCACCCAGTCGTTGAGTTCCGAGCGGTCTCCGGACCACGGAGAGAACTCGACGCCATGGCGTCCGCTGATCAGAAAACGCTTGGTGGCCTTCTCCCGGTGGCAACGGTGATGGTGGGGACGCTTGACATAGACCCGAGACGTGTCGAGTTTTCGGACCACCTTGCCGGTGCGCAGGTCGAGGCCCTCGGTGAAGTCCGGCTCCCCTTCTTTAACGCCGTGGCCTCGACGTTCGGTGGCGCCGTACCAGACCGTGCCGTCGACCACGAAGACGTCGACGGGAGAGATCCAGCCCTCCTTGCAGGGGCGGGTCCAGAGCTCACGGCCCGTGGCCATGTCGAGGGCGGTCAGTATGCCGTCACGCGAGCGTTTTTCGGCCCCGGGCGGGCGGGTGGCGCAAAGGACGACGCCGTCGCTCAACACCATGGTGACGGGGCCGGCCAGCAACACCTTCGCGTTGAGCGGATGCCCGTGTGTCCACAGCGTCCGGCCGTCGCCCGGATCCAGGCAGACGATCTTCTGTAAGGTCCGGAAGACCACGTGGCTGCCGTCGGTGGCCAGGGAGAGGGGCAATGCGATGTCCTCTCTTCGCCACAGCGGCTGAGCGGACTCCGTGTCGTAGGCAAGGATGCGCTCGGGCTTGTTGTTAGTGGCCACGAAGAGCCGTCCGTCGTGGTGGACGATCTGCGTGGTGCCCTCGCTGTCCTCGTAGACGCGCAGGGTCTCGCCCGTGGCCGCGTCGAGGCAGGAGACCGGCTCGCCTAGGCCAAGAGAGACGTAGACACGGTCGCCCACAGCCACCAGGCCCTGGGGGTGCGAGCCCGGAACCCGGAGGGAGGTGAGTTCACTGGTCATCAGCGGACGCTTCCAGAGCAATAGGCCGTTCATGGCATCACGGGCCACCAGGACCCATTTCGAGGGGAAGTAGATGCTGACGGCCTCGCCTTCGTCCTGCATGGTGAAGATGCGGCTGCCGCTGGACACCATGGCGTTGATACCCGATTCCTTCTTGTGTTCGTGGTGGCGGACGTAGTCTGGCATGACCTTCCACTTTAGGTGCCGCGGCGAGGCCACGAGCTCGTCCCCCGAGACGGCGTTGTTGTTGCCGTCGTAGAGGTAGTGGGTCCATTCATCCATGGCCGTCGGGCGGGGCTTCGTGTGCCGGGCCCAACCCCCGTCCTGTCGTTGCAGTAGGACCCCGCCGGGAACCAGGACGCGGAGGGCCTCCAGCCGGGACTGACGGCTGCCGTCGTCGAGTATAAGCAGGTTGACCAGATCGTCGTCATAGGGGAGCCGTGCTCCGGATCCAGAGTCGACGGACACCAAGCCGGCAAGCTTCCTCTGCTGGACAAAGGCCCGGGCGCTATCCGTTTCGCTTTGCCCGACGTTCAGGCCATGCACCAAGAAGCGCCCCGCGGCAAGGCCATGGAGTTCCGCGGCCAGCGAGCCGTCGCCGAAAGGCACAAGCACGAGTAGGCCACCCCTAACTCCCGATTGCTTCAGAATGGCTTCGGCCTCGGCCTTGACCGATGCCGTCTGGGCCATCGGAGCTGGACCCGCCGTGACCGGGGGCAAGGGCGCCAGAAGCAGGGCGACGATGACGATCAGCGTGTGCCGCGCACACACATTTGACCGCATTCTCGAATTAAACAAGTAAGTCTTATTGGCCGTATTCCTCGTAATCATGTCTCGTCACTTCCCCATTTGTTGATCTTCTTTTCAAATGTAACAATCGTAGTAATAAC
>CAZVEV010000414.1:0-4213 GCA_964625865.1 uncultured Planctomycetaceae bacterium
TAGCCACCTCCGAATACGACTCGACCCCGCTTTTCAACGTGCCCTACGTACCCCAAGTGCCCTGCATGTCACCCAGCCGTGGCATGTAGGGCACATCCAATGGAGTCCTTCTTCAGGCTTACGCACTGCCCCGACAACCTGGAACGATTGAGTCCGCCTCTGCATGGCTGAATTTCGCCCTTGACCGAGGCGAGACCGGGTGTTGTACTGTTTCTAATCAGCTCAGGGGTGGTCTCTGGGCCTCAACGAATCTGCAAAACGGGCAAACGGATGCGCCAGGTGAGAAACAGGGCTGACGTGGAGAGCCAAGCGATCGCCTGGTGCTTACCCCCCCTTTTCGCCTTTTTCCACCTTCCCCCCTTGCCTGCACACTGCGACGCTGGTAAAGTCCACGCATGCACGTGACCAAACGGGAAACTTGTCGCCCAAACCAGACACAGACCAGATCTCACCCCGCGCCCCGAGCCAGACCATCCCCTTTGCTTTCATGGCGGGAGAGGTGCCTACTCTAGCACACTGTTGCATGAAAGGAGTCGTTCATGTCAATCATAGTCGCATGTGAATGTGGGAAGAGGTTTCGCATGAAGGATGAGTATGCCGGCAGAAAGGCCAAGTGCGCGTGTGGACGGGTACTCCTGGTCGGTGGAAATTCAGAACCGGCATCAAGCCCATCACAACAACCCGCTCCAATGCGCTCTGATGAGATGCCGCAATCACAACAAGGGAGGGTCAGTGTGCAAAACAGAGTCCCACTGTATTGGGGCTTGGGTGCTCTGGCCTTGCTGGCTGTCGGCGTGACCGTCTTCTTTCTCGTCACCAATGACCCGGGCGAAACTCCGGCAGACACCTCCCGAATGGATTCGCAGGTCAATCCGCATCTCGATTCGACTGCCCAATCTGGTGCCGGGGCTTCAGCAGACTCAGGGGATAAGGAGCCGGGAAGGCCAGCTCGCCGCATCAAAGAGCAGCCCAATGTGGGGGGCGTTCCAGATACGAAGGGACCAGTGGGCCCACTCCCAGACGCTTGCGTGGGTGTGCCCGAAACTCCGCTCTACACTAGCAGTGAGGACGGAGAGCAAACCGGAAAGCTGAAGCTTGGGCAACGGCTGAGAATCCTGGCGGTTCAAGGCCAGCGGTTGCAAGTCCGCATGTCTGATGGCAGTGAGGCATGGGCCAAGAGACGCGACCTCTGCACGCCAACCGAACTGGAACGACGCAAAAACTCTGGCCAAGTACCGGATTCAGTTATCTCCCTGATCTACAACAAGACACGTGGGCGATTTGCGTTGTCCGATGGTCCACTGAAGATTCGCAACGACACCGCGGTCATCCATGCCGGGCAGGCCTACTGGATGGATGAGTCGGCTGAGAACCGATCATTCAAGATTGCTTCCGTGCCTTGCGTGGGGGACCCGGATGTGCTTTTGCTGGTCTCTGGCACGGGCAGAGTCCACCGTCTTCCAATCTGGTCCCATGCTGGCAACGCCACCCAGGCCGATACTCCGGTGCGTAACCATACCCCGGACAAGAACTCCGGCAACGGGAACTCTTCCAAGAACATCCTCACCCTCCACAATGGCGTTACGATGAAACTCGTCCGCATTGAGGCCGGGCGATTCATGACGGGCAGTAATAAAGGTGGCGTGCAAGCGAGCCCCGTCCGTCAAGTCACACTGCCCAAGCCATTCTACATGGGCACAACAGAAGTAACACAGGCCCAGTGGCAGGCAGTGCTAGGAGACCTCCAGCCCTGGAAGACGCCGGCAGGGCTAGGGCTGAACGAGTATCTCGCCAAGGCCGGCGCGGACAATGCGGTCAGCTACGTCAGTTGGGACGATGTGATGTTCTTCTGCCAACGGTTGTCGAAGAAGACCGGGCGAACGGTACGCCTGCCCACCGAGGCCGAGTGGGAATACGCCTGCCGCGCGGGGACGACGACGGCGTACAGTTTCGGCGATGATGCGTCGAAGCTCGGCGACTATGCGTGGTACAAAGGCAATGCCTGGGACAAGGACGAGAAGTACGCCCATCCCGTGGGGCGTAAGAAGCCCAACGCATGGGGCCTGTACGATATGCACGGCAACGTGTGTGAGTGGTGCGAATGGGACGCCGATTCGTACGCAAGCGCGGATGCCCGCTCCCCGAAAGGTACAGGCTCCAACGAGCGCAACCGCGTAATCCGCGGTGGCTCGTGGGCCTCCGGTCCGATCGAGTGCCGCGCGGCGGCTCGCGCCAGGAGCTATCCCCACGCGATGCCCTTCATTGGGTTTCGGGTCGTTGTGTCCATTCCGGACGGGAAACAGAGCCAAGCCGACGTGGCATTCGCTGCGCTGATGGACGAGGCGGGGCAAATTGTCGCTCGCATGCCCTTGGACTCCACACACCTGTCGTTAGCACAGAAGGCCGAACTTGCCCGGGCACTCAGTGCCGTCCGGCTCGCCCTGATCCACAAACCCACCGATAGGCAGGCATTGGCCCTCAAGGGCTGGATCGATGCCATGCTCCAAAATGGCAAGGCGCTCGCCCTCACGCTGGGCACAGGCGTAACAATGAAGCTCCTCCGTGTCGAGGCCGGCACGTTCACGATGGGTTCGCCTGTTACCGAGAAGGCTCGCATCAAAACCGAAGGTCCTCAACGCCAAGTTACACTGACCAAACCGTTCTATGTCGGCCTCCACGAGATCACACAGGCCCAATGGAAAGCGGTCATGGGCACCGAACCGTGGCGGGGAAAGAAATGCACCCGTTACGGCCCTGACTTGGCCGCCAGCTACATCTCTTGGAACGCCGCGACGGCGCTCTGTAAGGCGTTGTCGAAGAAGACGGGGCGTACGGTGCGTCTTCCCACCGAAGCCGAGTGGGAATACGCCTGTCGTGCGGGGACGACGACGGCCTACAGCTTTGGAGATGATGCATCGAAGCTCGGCGACTATGCGTGGTATGATGGCAATACCTATAACAAGGGCAAGAAGTACACCCACGCGGTGGGTGTCAAGAAGCCCAACGCCTGGGGCCTGTACGATATGCACGGCAACGCGTGGGAGTGGTGCGCCGACTGGTATGCCGATTCGTACGCAAGCACGGATACCCGTAATCCGAAAGGCCCTGCCTCTGGCGACATTCGCGTTCTCCGCGGCGGTACGTGGTTCTTCGATCCGCTCCAGTGCCGCACGGCGGCTCGCTACGGGGGATATCCCGCCAAAAGCGATCTCTTCATTGGGTTTCGGGTGGTCGTGTCCTCCGGTCGCGCGGACTGATTCGTGTAACCCTTCCGTCAGTTCAGGGATGATCCTTGGGCGTCAACGAATCCGCAAGACGAGGCTGGCGGAGGTTTCAGGCGCCTTCCATGGGTTAGGGTCGGAAAGATTGGCAAGTAGGAACAGTGAACCCAAACAAGTGCAATGAAGAAAGGGCATTGAAATGCCGCCACCACCATTCAGAACGGGCTCCCGTCTCTCTCTCCATGAGCCGAAGCTGTATCCGTCCCTTTACGAAATGTGGGAAGACGATGAAGCGAGCGAGTACGACAGTGGGGAATACAGGGTTGTTGAGTTCGGTCGGGATCTCCGGGGACATCACGAACACACTTCAGACGGGTATTACTACCAGGTGATCGGCCCAGGTGATGTCGATGGTTGGGCATGGCTCGGAGCGCTCTGTTTTTACACGGTTGAACGGGACAACGGATTCGACGAATACGAATGGCTCGAGCTGCCAAACGAAGAGTTCCAGTGGAGCTATGACCTTGGAGAAAGCGTCATCACGAACGGCGAATGCCTCGTGCAGCCGCGCCTGGATTTCATGCAGAACCCCGCCAGGGATTTCCGGCGCCTGCCAGCTGGCGAATACACGATTGTCGATGCCGGCGTCATCTATGATGACGACGCGATGACGGAAAGACTCGATGGCTGGGGTTACGGCTTTGAAATGCAGCCCGAGGATCCCTACGGTATTTACCACCTGGAGAGCCGCGCAGGCAAACGCTACTGGACCTTCGAGCAGTTCTTGAAGCGAGTGATAGAGGAATAGATCCCCAGGGCGGCCTTCGGCTTCAGCCAAAGAGCGCACACATACCACACCGGTTTGGCGGGAATCTTCTGTTTCTTTGACTCGCGGCGTACACCCACGTCCTTACGCCAATCGTTCAGTTCCTGCCCCCCACGCGAACAGACCGGGCCGAGGCCAGCCCTGTACCTCAGCAACCCGCCCCGCA
>CAZVEV010000415.1:0-4199 GCA_964625865.1 uncultured Planctomycetaceae bacterium
TCCCCCCCCCCCCCCCCCCCACCCCATACCCCCCAAAAACAACTTAAAACCCCCGCCCCCCCCCCACTGTTGAGGTACTCGAAGCTCTGGACCAGGGCGGCCTGCTCGTCGCCGAACTTCGGATCGAGGTAGTCGAACTCGATCGCCCAGAGCCCGTCGTAGCCCGCCCGGTCCAGCACGGCCGCCAGGGCCGGCACGTCTATCACGCCGCTGCCCACCGGCGTGCAGGCGTAGTAGAACCAGTCCTCTTCGTTGCCGCCTTCCAGCGGGGCTACGTCCTTGAAGTGGATCGCGAAGATGTACTTCGCCAGCTTGCCCGCCGCCTCGACCGGGTCGTCGCCGTACCGCAGCGCGTTGCCCGTATCGAACGTAATGCCGAAGCTCGGCGAGTCGATGGTCTGGCACATCTCGAGCATCTCGTCGCACGTGAAGTCGAAGTGGTTCTCCATTGCCAGGCGGATCCCGGCGTCCTCGGCCCGCTTGACCGGGTCTTTGAGGATCGTCATCAGGCGGTCCATCTGCGGGCGGTGCGGCGTGTTTCGCAGGCCGTAGTGAGAGCCCACCATCCGCAGCACGTCGGTGCCCATGATCTGGCACGTGGTGTGGTGGGCCTCCATGTCGGCGATGGCGGCGGTGTTCTCGCCGCCCTCCAGCCCGGCGGGATGCCCCCACGCGACGATGCACTCGAGCCCGCCGCGGTCCATGATCTCCCGCAGGTCCCTGAGGTACTCCTCGTCGTCGCTGTCGAAGAAGCAGGTCTCCCACGAGACCCCGGCGGCGCCGAGATCGATCGCGCGGTTCAGGAACTCTTCGCACGTGATCCGCCGGCCGGGATCCGTCTGGTTGTCGTAGACCTCGCCGAAATACCGGTGGAAGCAGTAGCTGTCGATCCCGATCTTCATGTGGTGTCCTTTCGGTAGGGACTCGCGGCGTTCCGGCCGCCGGTGCAAGCTATCACACGTCCATGCCGAGGGCAAGGCCGCCACGCCGCTGTGAGAGCGAAAAGCGACAGGGGGGCATCCCACTTGAGTAGGTAGAGCGAAGGCGGTCACCCGCAGCGATCGCCCGTGACGCCGCCACGGGGACACGCCCCGCGGCTCAGGGTGGGGGGCAGGTGCCCTCAGCCGGCCTGATACACGACCCGTGGGCGTTTGCGCCGCGACAGTCCTATTGCGCCATCTTCCGCGCCGATCTCAGGAGCGCGCGTCGGGTCATGAGTTCGGGATACTCTTCTGCGATCGCCTTGATCCGGGGCAAGGTGCTCTTGTCGGGGATCTGTCCGAGGGCGGCGGCGGCTTGCTCGCGCGTGGACGAGGCGTTGCTGAGGTCCTGCACGACCTTCAGCAGAGCGGGCACGGCCTTCTTTGTCTTGAGTTGTCCCAGGGACCACGCCGCGGCGGGGCGATAGAACGGGCGCCACGCCTTGTAGATGATGTGCGTCGGCGGAGGGTTCAGACCGAGGGAGGCCTCGGTGGGGTCCTTGTCGAGCATCTCGATAAACAGGCCGATCGATCCGGCATCGCGAAGCCGCCCCAGCGTTCGCGTCAGCATGAAGCAGCACCAGGAGCGGGTTTCGGAGGGCTTGGCGGCGCGGTAGGTCTGCAGTACGGCGCGGATCCGGTCGGCGTACTTGAGGTCCATGCATACGGTCGAGAGCACCTGCGCCGCCCGCGCCTGGGCGGAGTGCTTCCTGATATGGCCCTGATTGTGCGGGGCCCACGAGACAGCGGCCTTCAGTTCGGGCGTCGCCAGGCGCTTGCCCGCTTCCGGCTGTGACGCCTCGCCGAGCACGGCAAAGCACGCCTCGACCACGTCATCCATCTTGCCCCAGCGCTTGATGGTGCGCCCGACCAGTTGCTCGTAGGTGTCCAGTTCGTACAGCAGGCCGCGATCCTTGTCCACCGGGATCGACTTCGCAAGCGCCCCGGCCAGCGAACCGTCGCCCGACGAGCCCATCCGCTCGAGGGATTCCAGCGCCCGGAAGTAGATCGGCGAGGCCTGGGCGCTTCTCAGCCAGCCGTGCTCGCCGGTGTGTATCACGTGCGTCTCAAAGTTGCCCGCCTTGGCCAGCACGGCCAGGAGGGCCTTCTCCGCCTCGGGCCCGCCGATTCGGCCCAGCGCCTCGGCCGCTGTCGCGCAGAGATACGTGGGCTTCTGGTTGAAGCCGCCCTCATTCCACCCGCCCTTGCCGCGCTTGTTCAGGTTGGCGTTCATCATCGCCACGAGGTCCGGAACGGCCTGGCGGTCCTTCAGGTAGCCCAGCGACCGGATGGCGGCCATCATGATCCGCAACTCGCCCTTGGGATTGCTCGCCAGCCACATGCGGATGGCCCTAGCGGCCTTTGCGCCGCCGACGTGCCCGAGCGTTTCGATGGCCATGTGCACGTCCTGCCCCGACTTGCCGCTGCCGACCGTGCCGGCCGGCATGCCCGAAGCCAGGTCGAACTCGGTACCCTCCCTGAGGGAGACCTTCTTGACCTTCCCGTTGATCGAGTACTCGACTTCCGTCGTCTTGTTGATGCCGCCGGCCGGGTCCCTGCCTGCGAACTTCACACTCGCGCTGAACGTGAACTCACCGGCTGCCACACGCTTGCGAACTCTCTCGGTCAGGTCGATCTGCTTCTTCGGCTGGCCCCGCACGCCATAGAGGACCGACTTGACGACGATCCTGGGCGCGGCAGCCTTGGCGGCCGCGGGGCGGGCCGACACGCCCAGAGAAGCCAGTTGCTCGCCGGTCAGGATCCCGGCGATCATCTCCGTCTCGACGGCGGCCCAGTCGGTTCGGCCCTTCGGGTCGCCCGTCAGGTGCTCCAGGGCGCAGACGGCGGCCCGGGCGACGGTCGGGTTCTTGTCGGCCAGCAGGGCCATCAGCGGCTTGACCGCATCGCGGTTTCCACAGGCCGACAGCGACATCGCCGCGGCGCAGCGCATCTCGGGGCTGTCGCTGGCCAGGGCCTTGACCAGCACGGGGACCGACGACCTGTTGCGGAGTATGCCGAGCCTTCGGATCGTCGAGAGGCTCGCGTCGTCGGGCACATTATGGTAGTTGATCCCAACGACCTCGCGGAACTTGTCCAACTGCAGGTTGACGATGCCGCCGTTGGCCCCGTTGTTCGCGCGGAACCGGTGCGGATCGCCCTGCCCTGTCAGCTTCAGCGGGACGGTCCGGACCGCCTTGCCCGGCGTGGCGCCCGGCGCGGCGTCGACGGGCGCGTGACACCCGATGCAGGCCCGCTGTTCGCCCGGCCGCGTGTAAATCCACGACATCTCATTGATCACCGCCCGCCCCTCGCCGTCGATCGCCTGCATCGCCACGGGCCGGTCGGCGGGGACCTCGACGTAGAACGAGCCGTCCTCGGCAAGCGGCACGGTCCCCAGCTCCACACCGATCGTGCCGATGTGGGCGTAGATCGTCTTGGTCGGGTCGAGGGTGAAGGGCCTGCCCTCATAGATGCGGATCGCCTTGATCCGCTTGGTGTCCGCGGCGGTGTGCTGCGTGTTGAGCACGTTCTGACAGTAGAGATATCCCGTCTTGTCGATTCGGCGCTCCATCTGCGGGTCAACCATCGAGGGCATGACCGAGGGCCTGGCACGCTTGCCCAGGTGGACCACCGAATGGATGCCGTTCATCGAGAACACGGCCTTGGCGGTGGCGTCCTTCGGATCAAAGACGATGATCTGGTTCTTGGCTCGCGACGTGCACAGCAGCCGGCCGTCCGGCAGGGGCGAGAGGTCGAACGGCAGGAAGCTGCTGCCGATGCGCTGGCCGGTCGGCGAGGCTGACGTGACCAGGCCCGTCTGGTTGATCGCCGCCACCCGCCCGTCAACCATCGGTGCCGGGCTGCCCACGCCGTATCGGCGCAGCCAGCTCATCGCCGGTTCAGCCGCCACATCACGGTCGAGGCGGACGCCCTTGCGCCCGGGCCCGATGATCACCTGTCCCGCGGTGGCGTCCAGGCGCGTCTGGTGCAGGTGTGTTTCGACCTTCGCGCGCTCCAGGAAGTTGTCCGAGCGGATGAACACCAGCGACCCGTCGGCCATCACGCGCGGCTCGCGGTCGGCGACGATGTGATACGTCAGCGGGCGGATCTTCCTGGTCTTCGGATCGTAGGTGAACAGAGACGAGGCGTACTTCCCGTGGTATTCCTCGCGGCTTCCGAGGCGCGAGGAGCTGAAGGCGATGCGCCCGTCGGGCAGTT
>CAZVEV010000416.1:0-4171 GCA_964625865.1 uncultured Planctomycetaceae bacterium
ATCGATCTCGTAAAAGATACCTGACGGGACTATCATTAACAAAGTCTGCTCGCACATAAAATACACTAAACACGTCCGTTGCGTGGCCTACGGGCAGGGCGGAAACGCGGAGATCGGGTACGTCGGGCAGGCCTTCGTACGCGGCGGCACTCAGCCGTACAAGGGCGGCGAGGTCGTGAAGCTCTACGCGGCCGGCGCCGTGCGGAACATCGCAACGTTCCACGAGAACGTCATGAAGGGCGACGTCGCAAACCCGACCGTGGAACCCTCGGTCAACAGCGCGCTCGCGACCATTCTCGGGCGCGAGGCCACGAGGCGGGGGGTGAGCCTCACGATGGAAGACCTGATCAAGGAGAACCGGCGGATCGAGGTCGACACGACAGGCCTCAAGGCGTGAGAACGCTGAGGCCGTCCCGCAACGAGTTGATCGTCCCCGGGCGCGTGGGGATCGTCAGGCGTAGGCTGCGCTCGCCCACCGGCCAGGTCGCCTCGATGTGCTCGGAGGCGTGGGACAACGCAGCCGACTGAACCGAACAGGCGGGCTGCGATGTGGCCGGAAACGGCTGCATGGTCTGCGCGAACGCGAAGGAGGTACTCCATTGCCAATGACCTCGAGAGAACGTGTGCTGGCGGCCTTCGACCACACGGAGCCTGATCTCGTTCCATGCTGGTGCGGCGCGTCGGACGAATTCTGGGCCAAGGCCAAGCGTGAGCTCAGCCTGGATGACGAAGAGCTGCGCGTGCGCGTCGGCGACGACTTCCGCCGCGTGTTCGCCCGCTACGCGGGACCGGAGTTTCCGCTCACGCACGAGGGCGCGACGTATCGCACCGTGTTCGGCATCGAGCGCCACGGCATGGGCTACGGTCAGCCGCTGGACAGACCACTCGCGAACGCCACGGTCGACGAGGTGCATGAATATGCGTGGCCGGACCCGGAATGGATCGACGTCTCACAGGTGAAGGCCGAGGCGTTGGCCCACAAGGGACAATACGCCATCCTGGGCGGCGACTGGTCACCCTTCTGGCACGACGCCATCGATCTGCTCGGCATGGAGGAGCTCTGCCTGAAGGTCTACGACGACCCACCGGTCGTCGATGCGGTGATGCAGCACATCGTGGACTACTACGCGACCGTCAGCCAGCGGATCTTCGATGCCGCCGCGGATGCCATCGACATCTTCTTCATCGGCAACGACTTCGGCTCCCAGAACGGCCCGCTGGTCAGCCCGGACATCTTCAGACGGTTCCTCCTGCCCCACGTGCAGCGACTCGTCGACCTCGGGCGCGGTTATGGCCTGATCACGCAGTTGCACTGCTGCGGCGGGTTCGCTCCGCTGATCCCGATGTTGATCGAGGCCGGCGTGGCCGGACTGCAGGCCGTGCAGCCATCGTGCCGCGGCATGGACCTGCGAACCCTCAAGGCCGAGTTCGGCGACAAGATCCTGTTCAACGGGGCCATCGATTCGCACCACGTGCTCATCGAGAGCACGCCCGAGGCCGTTCGCGCGAAGACGCAAGAGGTCCTCAAGATCATGATGCCCGGGGGTGCGTACATCGCCGGGGCCAGCCACGATACGATCCTCGAAGAGACGCCCGTGGAAAACGTGCTGGCCATGTTCGATACGGTCCGCGAGTTCGGTCGCTACAACAGCCGATAGCTGCTCGCGGCGTCGGCGTCGCAACCGTCGCGGGCACACCGACCGAACCTTGACGCACTCCGACAGCGCGGGTAGTCGTTGGTCCCAGGAGAACCCACATGACTTCCAAAGAACGCATGATGCGGGCGCTGCACTGCGAGAAGCCCGACCGCCTGCCGGTCACGATTCATCAGTGGCAGCAGTATCACCTCGACACGCACATGAACGGCATGGACGCCCTGTCCGCATTCGAGGCCACGGGGATGGACGCGTCGATCCAGTACTTCGAGGCCATGGGGCAGTTCTGGATTCCCGACGCCGAGACGTATGTCGTGCAGAGCCCGCAGTGGCGCGACGAGATCGACGTGGTCAACGCCGACCCGAAGAACAAGGTGCTGCATCACACCATCGTGACGCCCGAGGGAAACCTGACCTACAAGACGGGCGGGAACCTCACCACCACCTGGATCACGGAGTATCTGATCAAGAAGCATGAGGATGTGGACCTGATCGAGAAGTACATGCCGGTGGCGACGCTGGACCAGCAGGCGATCGCCGAGGCCTACGATGCCGTCGCCGACGCCGGCGTCTTTCGCGGCTTCGTGTGGGGCGACCAGGCCGGGTGTTGGCAGCACGCATGCTGCCTGATGGACGTCCAGGAGCTGATCTTCGAGGCAATCGACAACCCCGACTGGGTCCACCGGTTGATGAAGGTCCTGCTCGCGAAGAAGCTGGATTTCATCGAGACCTCGCTGAAGGGCGCCAGGTTCGACCTCGTCGAGACCGGCGGCGGCGCCTCCAGCGACACGGTGATCTCACCGGACATACATCGCCAGTTCTGCATGCCCTACGACCGCCAACTCAACCGTGCTCTCCACGACGTGGGGCAGATCGGCACCTACCACACCTGCGGCGGCATGATGCACATCCTCGACCTGATCGTCGAGAACGAGACGGACGCCTCGGAAACGCTGTCACCGCCGGGCGTGGGCGGCAACATCGCGGAACCGGACGAGGTCCGAGCAGTCTTCGGCGGCAAGGTGGCCATGATCGGCGGCATGGATCAGTTCAACATCCTGACCGACGGCACGGCGGAGCAGATCCGGACCGAAGTGCGACGCTTGTTCGAGACCTTCGGCAAGGACGGCGGCTACATCCTGTCCGCGTCCGACCACTTCTTCGAAACGCCCGCCGAGAACCTGCGTGTCTATGGCCAGGCGGGCAAGGAGTGCCGCTACGGGTAGCAGTGCGGCCCGCCGCGCAGTGTCCTGATCGCGCCCCGCCGCTTTCACCGAGCCACACCGCTCAACGTGACCGCCCACGTTTCCACCACCGTGTTCGGGTCAGCCGCTACTGGGCTCCGGCGAGCGTTTCTGCCTCAAGCTGTCCTCACCCGAGACGACGCTCGCGCCCGGCGAATCGATCAGGATGACGCACCGGCATGAGGTCCTGGGAAGCCGGCGGACGCGATAGTGAAGGTAGTGGCCGGGAGTGATCGTGCAAGGCCACGTTCCAAGCAACATTCGAAGTGAATCGGGACAGGTTCGCTCCCCGTCCCGGTCTTCATCGTCATGGGCCAAGGGGCGGAACGGGCCCCGGAACGATCGGGGCGACATCCGCCCATGTAGCGCCTATGCGGATCTCATCAATACCCAACCCAAAGCCCATGGGAGAGATCTGATCTCCCATGGTGTTTACCTCAACGACGGTCGGGGCGCCGATGTCCTTGCCGCTTACCGACCATGTGCCCGGAGCGGTCCAATCGGGGCTGCTCAGATCGGGGTTCACGGCGACCATGACCGTCTCCGTGCCGCCCGCGACGTTGTCGATCTTGATGCCGAGAAACACTGGCGTACCGTAGGGTACGGCCGGGCCGTACACGGTCTCACTGCTGCTGCCGTCGATATCTCCCAGGCTGGTCCTCATTGCAGCGCTGGCTGCATTCGCACCCGCACTTACGTTCAGCGCGCCAGCACCACGGCCTTTGAGGATCAGGTTACCCGTGTTCTGCCACAGAACCGACGCGTAGACTGTCTGAGTCACCCCGAACAGGCCCGTCGTTGCCGCGTTGAGAGACCTTTGGTTCCCGGAACGGGCCGGGCCACCGTCCGTCCTGTTGCCGCTGGTCACGAGCGTCCTGGCATTCCCGTCTGTGTAGGCAAAGCTGCCGGAGGGCACGCTGAAACTGTCATGACCAACCGGATGGGCCACCCAATTTCCCTGGCCGGTCAGGTTGGTTGTACCCACGGTGTAACCAAAACCTTCGTAGAACGTAGGTGCCGCGATCAGAAGAGCCACCAGCTTCCAGATGCCGCCGGCCGAGAGGGTGTTCCTGACGCGGACGACGACGTGGTTGGACTGCCCCTCGTTGTACTTGTCAGTGATTTCCACGCTCACCGGCCGGTCCCACATCGACGTGCCCGCGGCGAGGTTGTCGCCGATGTACCGGCCGTTGATCCAGAGCGTGTAGTTCTCGTCCACCGCGCCGAAGTGCAGCCAGACCTTCTTGCCCTGCGCGGGCGGAATGATCAGGT
>CAZVEV010000417.1:0-4169 GCA_964625865.1 uncultured Planctomycetaceae bacterium
CCATTACTTACGCCTCCTCCAGCTGGTATTCCGCGCAGGTCGACGAAGCGTCGTCGAAATGGATGAAGTAAACGCCCTTGCCGGTGACCTTCTGGACCACTCCTACCTTTCCGGCCCTGGTTACGAAGCTCATATCAATGCACCGGACTGTCTGGCCGGGATAGAAGCGTGGCGGCTCGGGGCCTCCATAGATGCCGTTATCCACGCTGACGATGTTGTAGTGGCCTTTGGAGCCGCGCCGGAACAACCACCCGGGGCCGATCGGCTTGCGCGTGGGGCGCCGCAGAAAGAACTCGCCACTACAGACGCGCGGCTGCACGCGCATCCGCCAGAGCAGATCGAGCTCCTCTGGCGTGATCTCCATCTCGGTGCAGAAGGTCTCAATGTTGCAGAGCAGGTCGTCGTAACTAGCAGCGTCAGAGTACAACTTCGCTTCCTGCCAGGCGTCCATGATGAGAGATGCAACTTTCTTAAATCCATCACTCCCAAGTCCGTCGCCCTTCTGTTTTGATCGAAGATCTGCGAGCGAGTGGTGGGGTTTCCCCCAGACCGTTCGCTCGCACCCCTTCTCGGCACTACCGCTGGAGGAGACCAGCGACGATGACGAGATTCCCGCCCCGGAGCCCATCAACGAGACCGACGAGATCGACGAAACGATCAAGCAGACCGCCCAGGACATGAATCTGCCCGTCGAGCAAGTTGCCGAGATCATCAACGCCACTGCCAACGTAGACGCCGAGGAACTTCCCCCCATCCCCGATGACCCCGAAACGGACAGGCTGATCGAGGAGATGGCGAGCGAGATGCATCAGCAGAACTCGAACCCCCACAAGGAGGATCAGCATGACTGAGGATGCGGTACTCCCATCCCGTGCCCTCCTGTACCGACTGTCGAGCAACCACGGGTTTCCACTACGGCCTCTATGTAAGGAAAGAACATGAGAGACAACACCTACGCCGATACCCGACGGCACGAGTCCGGGAACGAAGACTACGTCCAGCACGATATTCACCACCCGTCGTGCGACCTGCGCGAGTTGCTGGGGGTCGCCGTCGCCGAAACCGTCAGCGAGATGAACGAGGACGAGCTGCGCACGGTGATCAACGACTTGGTCGGTGAGCAGGACAGCGCTGAACTCCGCAAGACGTTCGACGAGGGGCTCGATGAATTGCACCTCGTCCAGCTCCGCGACTTGTTCACCGAGATGGTGACCAGCCTGGGCATCTGCGAGATCAGGCGGTGGTTCGGCAAGCTGTTGGCCGAGCTGGATGAGACCGGGCTGGGCACGTTCGCCGGTGGGCTGTCCGGTGGGCTGTCCGACGAACTGGTCGCCATCTAGGCAGGAGACCACGATGACCACTAAGACGATCAAGACGAACCCGCTGAAGACCATGAGCCTGGATGGCGTACTCGCTCCGCTGCCGGCGAAGGATCGCTTTCGGAGCGGGAAAGCCACTCACGGCATCCGCCTCGCCGGGTTCAACGCTGACCTGCGTGAGATCGACCCGGCGACTCCGGGCGCGACGGTCCTGTTCGCCTTCATCTTCGGAACTGTTTCGGACTGCATCATTCCCGTCGCCACGGACGGCGAAGGTTGGGTTCCGTTCTCCTGGAAGGACGTGCCTCTGCCCGGTTGGTGCCGGGGTAACGAACACACGCCGTGGTGGAAATGTGATACCGATCGATACGGGTTCGAGGCTGCCCGCCTGGTCTTACAGCCCCACCGCCATGACTTGTACGCGCCGCCGAAGGTCGCCCGAGTCCACGGTATTATCGAGGCCCACGCGAAGGACCTCGGGCTCGACGCGACGTAGGACCCGAATTCGCTCCCCCGCTGCGGCGCAGGAACCAGCCCTCTCCCGGGTGCGAGCCCCGGGCGCTGCTGTCTCCGCGGGCCGAGATGCCCGCGAGGAGTTAACACCGGTACCGGTCGGCATCGGGCCGCACCGGACCGACATCGATGTCTTTCGGTAAGGAGCAGAACATGACGAAAGACACCACCACCGCTGAACCCCGGCAGCGCGAATCCGGGAATGAAGATTGTGCTGAGGCCCTGACGGCAGAGGCAAACGTCGGCGACATGGTCGCCCTTCTCGATCGTCATATCACGAAGGCCGCCGAGTCGATCGCCAAGAACCCCCAACTGGATGAGTCCGAGTTGGACGAGTTGCGTGAGCAACTGGGGGCCAACTATGCCGATGAGGCTTCCAAACTGGACGAGCCCAGACTGCGCAGGAAGGCCAAGCAGATGACAGCCGAGCTGTTTGTCAGGGCTGCCGAGTTGATTGCCCAGGCTGCCGATATGGACGAGTCCGAGTTGCACGGGAGACTCAAGGAGATGATCGTTGAGTTGATCAAGGCCGAATGTCACGAGTCTTACGAGCAGATAGCCGCCGAGTGGATTGCCTTGGCCGCCAAGTCGGACGATCCCGAGTTATGCGAGGCTATCGAGAAGATGGTCGCCGAGACGATCACCGAGTTCTCCCTGTCGGATGATCCCGAGCTGCATGAGTTTGCCGAGCAGCTGGCCGCCAAGCTGATTTCCGGCGCCACCCAGCCGGACGATCCCGAGTTGCATGAATCCTCCGAGAAGATCGTCCAGACCTACGTGAAGGACCTCGGGCTCGACGCGACGTAGGACCCGCTCTCGCTCCCCCCGCTGCGGCGTAGGAACCAGCCTCTTCCCCGGGTGCAATTCCCGGGCGCCGCCATCGTCGCGGCCGAGGTGCCCGCGAGGAGTTAACACCGGTACCGGTCGGCAACGGGCCGTCCGGGCCAAGAATGATGTCTTTCATGAAAGAACAAACATGGCGAAAGACACCACCACCGCTGAACCCCGGCAGCGCGTAACCGGGACTGAGGATTGTGTCGAGGCCCAGACGGCAAGGGTAGATGTCGGCGAGAGCGTCACCATTGCCTCTGCCCACTACCACAAGGACTACGGCATCTGGGTGATCGTACTCGACCGTAATGGCGCCGAGTCCACCGCGTCTGTCATCGACTTCGGCGATGGTGAGTTGCTAAACGAGGACGGCTCCTATGAGGATTCCCCGCTGAACTTGCTGGTCGACCTGCTGCCTATCCAGTGGCCGCTGTTTGTGCTCAACGATGAAGCGATCATGGCCCATGACTACTGGAGGCACAACTACCTTAGCAGACTCCTTGCAAGCCCGGAGGGCTGGGGCATGAGCACTGGAGGCTTGAAGGAATTCCTCCACGACAACCTGGCAGGCCGGAAGGCCAAGGCGGAATTCGACCCTAACGGCCGCCCGGTCTCGGTGAAGACGGTGGCCTAGCTGTTGCGAGCGGCGCAGGAACCAGCCCTCTCCCGGGTGCAAGTCCCGGGCGCCGCCATCCTCGCGGGTCGAGTTGCTCGTGGGGCGCGTAAGGCCAGGGCGCGTTATGGTGCAAGGTTCTGCTTTGCGAACCGTCTCCTTTGCATCACACCCCAGATGTGGCCCATCCTGGCCGGGGTGGTTAGAGCAAGGCGGGGGAAGCGTATGGATCGTTTCCGCACGCCTTCCCCTGCCGAATACCGTGGAGACAACAATGAGCAGAAGAACCAGCAGGAAGATCAAGATGACCGTGAAGAACTCGATCGACGTCACAAGCCTGAACGAGTTCCTCGCCCCCCTGCCGGAGAAGGACCGCTACAGAAGCGGGGAAGCTGCCTGCGGACCCCGCTTGGCCGGGTTCGACGCAAACTTGTGCGAGATCAACCCCGTGATCCCTGGGGCGGTTCCTCTGTTCGCGTTCGTCTTTATCACGGCCACGCGCTGTGTCGTCCCTGTCGCCACCGATGGCGAAGGCTGGATCCCCTTCTCTTGGAAGGAGGTGCCGTTACCGGGATGGTGTCGGGGCAATTGGGGATGTGGCCCTGGCCTGCATGGGTTTGAGACGGCTCGGTTGATCTTGCAGCCCCATCGTCATGATCTGTATGTACCGCCCAAGTACAGTCGCGTCCGTCAAATCTTGGAGGCCTACGCACAGGATCTGGGACTCGACATCACGTAGTCCGACGGACACCCCCCACTATGCGCCACTGTATTTGAATAGACATGTCCGGCCGCACCAGAGAATCCCGCCGCACCAACAAGTCCGCCCCGGGCTCTAGGGGTATTCCTTCGCAGGGAATTGACGCTCAGTCCCTGCGGCGGTTTCTTGGGGA
>CAZVEV010000418.1:0-4145 GCA_964625865.1 uncultured Planctomycetaceae bacterium
TGCGGATTGCGAAAACCAAGGGTACGAAGTAGGCTGGAACCCGGTACTCTCAAGCATGGAACATGGCATGGCCTATCGTGCGCTCGGCTCGACCGGCATTCGTGTGTCGGCGATCTCGTTCGGAGCCGGACCGGTGCCGGCGCTGATGACTGCGGCGGATCGCGACGTGCAGCTTGCGGTGGTCGAGCGGGCCGTGCAGGCGGGCGTGAACTGGTTTGACACCGCAGCGACGTACGGCCAGGGGCAGTCGGAGACCAGCCTCGGGGCCGCGTTGAGGGCGCTCGGCGTCGCGGGCGACGTTCACGTGGCCACCAAGGTCCGGTTGGCGCTGGAGAGCAAGGAAGACATCGGCACACAGGTCCGCGCGTCGTTCGCCGAGAGCCTGGCCCGACTCGGGCTCGAGCGTGTGACGCTGCTTCAACTGCACAACGCGATCACGGCCGGGCGCGGGGATGAGCCCACCTCCGTCACGCCCGCCGACGTGCTCGGCCCCGGCGGTGCAGTGGAGCCGTTCGAGACCCTGCGGTCGGAAGGCCGCGTCGCACATCTAGGGATTACCGCCCTCGGTCAAGCCGACGCCCTGCGGCAGGTCGTCACGTCGGGGGCGTTCGAGACGATCCAGGTGCCCTACAATCCCCTGAACTCAAGCGCCGGCCGGGACGTGCCCGTCGACTTCGACGAGGCCGACTACGGCAACGTCATCACCGAATGCGGACGCCGGGGAATGGGGGCGTTCGCGATCCGCGTGTTCGCGGGCGGTGCCTTGGCGGGCCGGCCGCCGAGTGCCCACACCTACAAGACGAAGTTCTTCCCGCTGGACCTGTACGAGCGCGACGTGCAGCGCGCGGCCGGACTACAGGCACGACTGGGTCCGGATCTTGGCGTGAGGGAAGCGACCGTCCGATTCGCGCTCAGCCACGCCGACGTTTCCTCCGCGATCATCGGCTTCTCCGATCCGTCGCATGTGGACGAGGCGCTGGCCGCGATGCACGCAGGACCGCTGCCGGCGAACGTGCTGGAGACGATCCGGCAAGCGCTGGGCAAGCCGAAAGGAACAGGCTCTTGACCACCGAGAACGCCCCGGACGGGCAGATGCCGCTGCGCGGGCGCATCGCCGTACTCGTGACGGCTTTTCTGGGCTGGATGTTCGCGGGCACGATCATGTCGATCACGTTTCTGGCCCTGCGCGCGGCCACCATCGATCTGCTCGGGAGCCAGGACGAAGGGTTGGTCGGCAACTGGCTGAGCCGCTACACGTGCGCATTCCTGCTCGGGGGTGCGGCAGGCGGGCTCGTGTTCGGCTGGGTCGGCGACCGCCTGGGGCGGGCCCGAGCCATGGGACTGAGCATCCTCTGCTATTCAATCGTCACCGGGCTGACTTGGTTCGTGCAAAGCTCGGAGCAACTGCTCGTGTTGCGTTTCATCGCCTGCATGGGCGTGGGCGGGATGTGGCCCAACGGCATCTCGCTGGTGTCCGAGGCGTGGTCCGGGGTCTCGCGCCCGCTGCTGGCCGGTCTCATCGGGGCCTCGGCGAACGTCGGCTTCGTGCTGTTGGCCGTGACGTGCTCCTACGTACCTGCCACGCCCGAGAGTTGGCGATGGGTGCTGCTCGCGGCGTCCACGCCGGCGGTGCTGGGCGTCGTCGTGCTGGTCATCGTCCCGGAATCCCCTCGCTGGCTGGCCGGCGTGCAGGACAAGGCCGCAAGGTCCGGGCCCTCGCCGGCTGCGGAGGTCTTTCGGCCGCCGCTGTTGAAGCTCACGTTGATCGGCATCTGCCTGGGCACCATTCCGTTGCTCGGCAACTGGGGGGGCGGCAACTGGCTCGTGCCCTGGGCCGATAAGGTGGGCGAGGGCCTTCAAGACCCGGCACTGAAAGGCTGGACGCAGACGGCCCGGTCGGTCGGCGGGGTGCTCGGCGCGCTCGCCGGTGGTTGGCTGGCCAGCCTGTGCGGCCGGCGCAAGACCTACTTTGTCGTCAGCCTGCTGACGCTCGCGACCACCGCGTACGTCTTTCGCTACGTCACGCCGGCCGACGGCAGCTTCCTGTACTGGGTGTTCGTCGTTGGGTTCGTGGGCACGGTGTACTTCGGATGGCTACCGCTGTATCTGCCCGAGTTGTTCCCGACGCGCGTGCGGGCCACCGGCTCCGGCGTGACGTTCAACTTCGGACGAATCGCCACCGCGGTCGGTGTGCTTGGGACCGGCCAGCTCATGACAGCCTTCGAGGGTGAGTACGCCCGCGTCGGCCAGGTGACCTGTCTTGTATACGCACTGGGCATGCTGATCATCTGCTTCGCACCCGATACGTCGAAGCGTCAGTTGGAGGATTGAGCAAGCACTGCGTGCGATCGGTCCGGAGCCGGCCCGTCACTTGCGAGGCCGGCAACACGGGGCTATCATCCCCGCTCTGTGTGACCTCGAACCCTGGTCAGATTCTTGTGGAGGTAGCGATGATCCCGAAACGAACCCTTCTGACACTGTCCATGATTGGCCTGCTGGGCGGCTGTGCGGCCGGTACCGGGAAGATGGAGACCGCTTCGTGCGAGTCGAAGTGCTGCGGCCCCGTCAAGTACGTGCGCTTCGCGGTGGGCGAGAAGTGCTCCTACGGAATCGTCGAGGGCGACAAGGTGCGCCAGATCTCCGGCTGCCTGTTCGGGAAGTGGAAGAAGACCAACACCGTCCACGCCCTGAAGGACGTCAAGATCCTTGTCCCGACCAAGCCCAGCAAGGTGATGGCCCTGGCCGGCAACTACAAGGACCACCTTGGTGACGCACCGGCGCCCAAGTACCCGCAGCCGTTCTACAAGGTGCCGTCCTGTCTGCAGCGCCATGAAGGCCCGATCGTCTACCCGAAGGGAACCAACGACCTTCACTACGAGGCCGAGCTGGTCATCGTGATCGGCAAGCGGGCCAAGAACGTTTGCGAAGACAAGGCCATGGATTATGTGTTGGGGATCACGGGCGGAAACGACGTGAGCGCCCGCGACTGGCAGAACGGCGAAAACAAGGACGTCCAGTGGTGGCGGGCGAAGGCCCACGACACGTTCGGCCCCTGCGGTCCGTTCATTGCCAGCGGAATCGATTACGGGAATCTCGCCGTCGAGCTCCGCCTTAACGGTGAAACTCGCCAGAAGACCAACACTAAGAACATGATTCACGGCATCGCCCAGACGGTCAGCTTCATCAGCCAATACGTCACGCTCGAGCCCGGCGACTTGATCTTCACCGGCACGCCCGGAAAGACAAAGGCGGTGAAAGCCGGCGACGTGGTCGAGGTCGAGATCGAAGGCGTGGGTGTCCTACGAAACACGGTCGTGGCGCCAGAGTAGCCGGCCCCGCGTGACGAGCGGCGCCGGATCGGCTGGCGTTGCGGCCACGCCGCGATGGCGTAAGTGTCTCCCGGTGCGAGGCGCCGACCACAGTATTCCTGCGCCCCCTTTAAGTAGCACTTCCAGCCGTCAGCCGGGCGCCCTCGCCCCGATGCGGACCAGGCTTGAGGAGGTTCCGCAATGCGCGCACATGCTGTGATCGTCAGCGTGCTTGTTGTGGCGGGTGTGGCCGCGCGGGTCGCATGGGGACAGACATCCGCATGCCCGGACCCGGACCACTGCGTGGCGCCGCCGGTGGAGTCGTTCGAGCGGTGGCGGCAGGAAACCGGCGAGGCGACACCGAAATACTCCACGATGGAGTCCTACGCCGACCTGCCGCCGTTGCTGGAGTTCGAGGACGGTAGCTTCGTGGACGACGTCGCCGACTGGAAGAAGCGACGAACCGAAATCCGCCGACTGCTTGTCCACTACATCACGGGCAGCATCCCGGCGGTGATCCCACGGCTGTCAAAGGTTGAGGCACTCACCGAGGAAGAACTGCCGCGGGCCACACGCCGTTGCGTGCGTCTGACCTACGACACGGCGACCCCCACCGCGTCTACCGTATCGATCACGGCCGAAGTGCTCGTTCCCCAGGGCGACGGCCCGTTTCCGATCTTCATGACGCAGACGAACCACCGCCGGCTCGGGCTCATCGGGCTGTCGCGAGGGTATCTGGTATGCATCTATCCCGGGGCGGACATCGATGACCAGACCGATGGTTTCCGCAAGGCCTACCCCGATGCGGACTGGGGCCTGATCGCACGGCGGGCGTGG
>CAZVEV010000419.1:0-4135 GCA_964625865.1 uncultured Planctomycetaceae bacterium
AGACCCCATTTTCAACCCGCCCGTGTTCCTACACTTCCAGAACGTCGCTGAGAACGTGTCCTTTCCTTGTTGGAAACCGGTGAATCGATTAGGTGAAACACCAAGGATACGCCGCGTTTTTTCCGTCCGCCATCCACAACTTCTGACAATATCTCCCCGGCGGCCCCGGTGGTGTCAAGGACAACTACAGCCGATTCTCGGCTACCTGTGCGTTGGCGTCGGCCCTGTCGGCCCGGATCGCCCGTGGTCTAACCCGTTTCGTCAGAACAGCGTAACGCATGCGGCCAGCCCGTTTGCAGCGCCTGCGGGCAAGCCGCCTGCGCCCCGACCCGGCTTGATGACGCCGAGATGCTCCATTACCTTTAGCCATTAATAACAACGTTATGGTAATTCTGTGTTAACCATAGGAGTTCAATATGTCAAACGCCGACGACCAACTGAAAAGTGTCCTTTCGGGTTATGAGAAGTTCCTTCGAGACAAAGGTTTAGCCACTCCAAAGCACAGGCCTTACCTCGTTCGATGGGCCCAGCAGTTCCTGTACTTCGCGCAGGGCCATCCGGGATACACCTTCGAGCAAACACTGGACCTGTTTCTCGGCCAGATCGGGGAACGGGTCGGGATCAAACCCTGGCAGATTCAGCAGGCCGCCGACGCCGTACGAATCTACCGCTACCAGTACCGCGGAGCCAGCCGAGACAGTGATGCAGGCCAGGGCGGCCCTGCGGCAGGAATGGACGACGCGGCTCTGCTGAAGCGCCTGCGGGAAGTGATTCGATTGCGACACTACGCCGAGAGCACGGAAAAGACCTATCTGCACTGGTCGCGCCGTTTCTTGGCCTATCGGCGCAGGACGGGCCTGCAGGGCGAACCCACGTCAGCGGATGTGAAGGCCTTCCTGACTCGGCTGGCCATGGCCGAAAAGGTCAGCGCCTCTACACAGAACCAGGCATTCAGCGCGCTGCTGCTGTTGTTCAGGGAAGTCCTGCGAATCGATCTCGCGGAAATGGCCCAGACCGTACGGGCAAGGCGAGGCCGGAGACTGCCCACGGTGCTGTCGGTAAGGGAGGTCCAGACCCTGCTGGCACAGGTTGAACCGGAGTTCCAACTGATGGTGAAGCTGCTATACGGCAGCGGTCTGCGCCTGATGGAGTTGCTCCGACTGAGGGTACAGGACATCGACTTCGACGCCGGGCTGGTGATGGTCAGGTGCGGCAAAGGCGACAGGGACCGGTCTACCTTGCTGCCCGTGTCCCTGCACGAGGACCTGAGGTCTCACCTGGAAAAGGTCCGACGGTGGCACGAGTCAGATCTGGCACAAGGACACGGGGAAGCGGCGCTGCCGTACGCGTTGGGGCGGAAGTACCCCGGCGCAGGCAAGGAATGGGGATGGCAGTACGTCTTCCCGGCGGACAAGGTGAGCGTCGATCCGGCAGACGGAAGGGTGCGACGGTATCACGTCTGCGAAAAGGCGTTACAAGCGGCAGTTCGCGCCGCCGTGAAGAAGGCGGGCATTACCAAACGCGCATCGCCGCACACGCTGCGCCACAGTTTCGCGACGCACCTTCTGCTCAACGGCACGGACATCCGAGAGATTCAGGAACTGCTGGGGCACAAAAGTCTGCAGACGACAATGATCTACACGCACGTCGTCCGAGACATGAGGTCCAACGCACAGAGCCCACTCGACGCCCTGTTGAGCGAGGAGTAGTGGCCCATGGCACCGGTGCCATCCGTGGAACTGGAGGGCAGGACTTAGCCCTCACATGAGGTCCATATGAGCCGAATGGCACCGCTGATTGCCCGCGGCATGAGGGTTTTCATACCGTCTCCAGTAGGCGTTTCATGCCCAAACTCCGCGACGCGACGAAATCACGTAACATGCTATGAATGATGGTTTTAGCTTTTACGGCACGAGGTAGGACCTCGTCACGCGATTTCGAGACTCTGAGACGATTTCGGGCGATTTCGGGGTGTCGGGCGGGGGGACCTCGTCACGCGATTGGAGTTGCCGAACACCTCGCCAATCCGTGTAAAGCTCTTTATTCCATAGGGATATACGAAAGGCCCGCCGGATTGCTCCAACGGGCCGTATTCGCGTTCGAGACGGGTTGCGAAACCCGTCTACTGGAGGCGGCGGGAATCGAACCCGCGTCCCGTGACGTTTTGGCGGCGGCTTCTACGTGCGTAGTCCCTGTTTTGTTTCTCGCCGGTCAGGCCCGCATGGGACACGGTCCGTCACGGCCAGAGCGACCGGAAGTCCCGACCGGGTAACCGCCCAACACCCGGCCGGCAAGCCCGCTGATCTTCGTCAACGAGGGCCTCACGGGCAAGATCCTCGCGACGGGTCGGCTATTTAAGCCGCCATTGCATAGTTGTTATTGGCAACTATAAGTTTTCCCAAGGTGTTTAACCAGGCCTCCTTGGAACCTGGGCACGCCACCGACACCTCAACTCGTCCGGTCGAATCCAATTCGCCCCCGGAGCGGCAAGGCACCGTTATGTCACACGTCATTATACACTCTATCGGCCGGTCGGGGAAGAGGTGTTGGCAAGAAACCGTCGGCGACAGGGATCAGGGCGTGGGGACATGCTGGCGGGCAGGGCGAGGGGCGGTTCGGTCTTGTCGTGGACGCGGACGCCAAGAAGCAAGCTGCTTCGGGGGGGCGGAGGTCATCGGTCTGCGCCGGTGATATATTGGGCGGGGCGTATGGGATGCGTCGACCTGAATCAGACCGTCGAGGCCGTCCATAGACGCCCCTTGGCCGCCCTTTCTCGCCAAAGATGCCCTTGCCCCCCTCACGAAGGCAGATCGACGCTTAGGCCGCGGCCTCGTGCGTGCCAGGGGGTCCGGGCCGCCTCGCGGGTTCCAATCGACGATGAAGCACGCTAGAATGCGTCGGCCCGGTCGGGCCCATCGGCGGTCAACTTGAGGTCCGAGGCGACAAAGGAACACAAATGGCTGAACAGCTTCTCGAAGAACAGCGTGAGAACTGGGGGTCCCGGGCGGGATTCGTCCTTGCGGCCATCGGCTCGGCGGTGGGACTGGGCAACGTCTGGCGGTTTCCGTACGAAGCCTACAGCAACGGCGGGGGGGCGTTCCTGGTTCCGTACGCCCTGGCGATGATCGTGATCGGGATCCCGATGCTGATACTCGAGTTCTCCCTGGGCCACCTGACCCAGCGGGCGGCGCCGGAAGCGTTCGGGCATTTCAAGGAGAAGTGGCGTTGGCTTGGCTGGTGGCCGATCTGCCTGTCGCTGGTGATCGTCTGCTACTACAGCGTGGTGCTGGCCTGGAGCGTGAACTACCTGATCTATAGCCTGGATCTTGCCTGGGGCGCCGACGCGGTGGGGTACTTCCTGAAAGACCACCTCAACCACGGTGGGAGCCACTGGCCCACCGGGGGCGTCCAATGGCACATCGTCGCCGGCCTGGCCGTGGTCTGGGTTGCGATGTTCCTGTGCGTGTTCAAGGGCGTCAAGGTCGTCAGCAAGATCGTGCTCTGGACCGTCCCCCTGCCGTGGCTGATGCTGGTCATCCTCGTGATACGCGGGCTGATGCTCGACGGGGCCATCAGCGGGCTGGAGTACTACCTCGAACCGGACTGGAGCGAGTTGGGCAATCCGAAGGTGTGGCAGACGGCGTTCGGGCAGGTGTTCTTCTCGATGACGCTGGCGTTCGGTGTGATGATCACCTACGCGAGTTTCCTGCACCGCAAGAGCGACATCAACAACAACGCCCTGATCGTCGGGCTAAGCGACCTGGGTACGAGCTTCATCGCGGGCCTGGCGGTCTTCAGCGTGGTGGGGTTCCTGGCCCTTCAGACGACGGCCGAGAACGCGAAGCTCATGAGCGTGGACGCCAAGGAACTGCCCGCCGTTCAGAAGGCGATCTCCGAACAGATCGACGCGGGGCTGACGAAGGACAAACTCCTTGCACTGATGCCCACTGACGAGCAGGCCGAACGGTTCGACTTGACGGCCCCGCAGTTCAAGAAGCTCCAGGATGGCGTCAAGGCGGGGAAGATCGATCTGAAAGCCGTTAACGTCACGCCGGACAAGGTGATCGGCACGGGTGGGGGAGGGCTGGCGTTCATGACGTTTCCAACGGCGCTGAGGCTGCTGCCGCTTGCCAAC
>CAZVEV010000420.1:0-4128 GCA_964625865.1 uncultured Planctomycetaceae bacterium
GACCGAGCGGATCCTGTACTTCGCCGGGCGGACGCACAAGATCGGCGAGGTCCACAACGGCACGGCCGTCATGGACTACCTCGCCGAGGAGCAGGAGCGGGGCATCACCATCACCTCGGCGGCGACCACGCTGACGTGGTTGAGCAGTCCGGCCTACACCATCAACCTCATCGACACGCCCGGCCACGTCGACTTCACCATCGAGGTCGAACGATCGCTCCGCGTGCTGGACGGCGCGGTGGCCGTCTTCTGTGCCGTTGGCGGCGTGGAGGCCCAGAGTGAGACGGTGTGGCACCAGGCTGAGACGTATCGCCTGCCGCGGCTGTGCTTCGTCAACAAGATGGACCGCCTCGGGGCGGACTTCGAGATGGTCGTTGACGAGATTGCCTCGCGCCTGCACGGCAGGCCGATTGTCCTCCAACTGCCCATCGGCGCCGGCGAGGAGTTCCGTGGGCAGATCGACGTCCTGCGCCAGCGGGCGTTCTTCTACGATCCCGCCGACGTGGCCACCACGCTTCGCATCGAGGAGATCCCCGCGGCGTATCGCGAGACGGCCCAGGTGGCCCGTGACGAGGCGATCGAGATGGCCGCCGAGTTCGACGACGATCTCATGGAGACGTACCTCGCCGATGGCGAGGTCTCTCGCAGCGACGTGGTGACCGCCATACGCAAGGGCACGCTGACGGGCAAGCTGCACCCGGTCTTGTGCGGGTCGGCCCTCAAGCACATGGGCGTCAGGCCGCTGCTGGACGCGGTGGTCGACTACCTGCCCAGCCCCCTGGACGTGCCCGCCATCGCCGGCCCGGCCAAGGCCAAGAGCGACAAGCTTGTCGAGCGACACCCCGACCCGTCCGAGCCGTTCGCGGCCCTGGTGTTCAAGATCACCTCGGACCAGCATGGCGACTTGAACTTCATCCGCGTGTACAGCGGGCAGTTGAAGGCCGGCACGCGCGTGCTCAACAGCACGCAGGGCAAGAAGGAGAACATCTCTCGCCTCTGGGAGATGCACGCCAAGCAGCGGATCCGTCGCGACGAGGTGGTCGCCGGCGACATCGTTGCCGCCGTCGGTCTCAAGGCCAGCGTTACCGGCGACACGCTGTGCGACTCGCGCCACCCGATCATCCTCGAGCAACTGGACTTCGCCGAGCCGGTGATCGCGATGTCCATCGAGCCGCGCACCAATGCGGACAAGCAGCGCCTGGGCGAGGCCCTCGCGATCCTTCATCGCGAGGACCCGAGTTTCCAGTACCGGTACAACGACGAGACCGGACAGACGGTGATCTGCGGCATGGGCGAGTTGCACCTGGAGATCGTGCACCACAAGCTGGTTCGGGACATGGGTGTCCAGGCGCGGGTGGGGCGCCCGAGCGTAGCGTACAAGGAAACGATTCGCGGTACGGCCGAGGCCGAGGGCCGCTTCATCCGCCAGACCGGCGGGCGCGGACAATACGGCGTGGCGGTCGTGCGGGTCGAGCCGCAGGCCGGCGGCGACGCGGGGAGCGACTCGATCGTCTTCGTCGACGAGACCAAGGGGGGCGTGATCCCGCGGGAGTACGTTGCGTCGGTCGAGCAGGGCGCCCGGGATGCGGCGACCTGCGGCCCGCTGGCAGGGTATCCCATGCTGAACATCAAGATATCCCTGCTGGACGGCAAGCATCATCCGATCGACTCGAGCGACATTGCGTTCCAGCAGGCCGGGGCGATGGCGTTCAACGCCGCCGTCGAGAAGGCCACCCCCGTCTTCCTCGAGCCGATCATGCGGCTGAGCATCTCGACGCCCGAGGAGTATCTCGGGGCCGTCACCGGCGACCTGAATGCCCGGCGCGCGGAGATTCGGGAGATGACGCAGCGCGGGGCCTATCGCGTACTGATAGCCGACGCGCCGCTGGCGGAGATGTTCGGCTATGCGACGCAGTTGCGGTCGCTGTCGCAAGGGCGTGCGTCGAGCACGATGGAGCCGCGCACGTACGCCCCGGCGCCGGCCCAGGTCACCGAAAGGATCTTGCGATATGTGTGACCGCCGAGGTCCGGACAGCACGTCGTTTTCCGTTGCGGATCGGCGTCCCAAGACGATGCGGGAAAAAATGTTCAGGAAAAGTGTTGAAGGGCGTTGACAGGCTGAAAATGATCCGTATCCTATTAGGACTCTGCATTTGGAACTGCGTGACGGTCGGTTAGTACCCGCCGCGGAGCAAAATACCCATGGTACAGGACAGAATACGAATACGAATGGAAGCCTACGATCACCGGGCCCTGGACTCCTCGGCCAAGGAGATCGTCGACCACGCCGAGCGGACCGGCGCGCGAGTGCGCGGCCCGATCCCGCTGCCGACGCGGATCGAAAGGTACACGGTGCTTCGCAGCCCGCACGTGGACAAGAAGTCCCGCGAGCAGTTCGAGATGAGAACACACAAGCGAATCATCGACATCTACGAGCCGACCGTGCGAACGATCGAGGCGTTGAACCGCCTGGTCGTGCCGGCCGGCGTTTTCATTAAGATCAAAGCGTAAGGTTGTGATCATGCTGCCCGCACTACTAGGTAAGAAGATCGGCATGACGCAGGTCTACGACGACAAGGGACAGGTCCAGCCTGTCACGGTCGTCCAGGCCGGCCCGTGCCCCGTGCTGCAGGTCAAGTCCGTCGAGTCCGACGGATACGATGCGGTACAGATCGGGTTCGAAGAGGTCAAGGCTCCGCGTGCGACCAGGCCGCAGATCGGTCACGCCGCCAAGGCCGGTCAAAGGCCCATGAAGCACGTCCGTGAGGTCCGCCTCGCCGCCCCCGCCGACGAGGTCGAGGTCGGCCAGACCCTCACCGTCGAAGCCTTCGAAGGCGTCGACCACGTCGACGTGATCGGCACGACGAAAGGCAAGGGCTATGCCGGTGTGATGAAGCGTCACGGCTTCAAGGGCCAACTGGCCTCGCACGGCGTGGAGCGCAAGCACCGCAGCCCCGGGTCGATCGCCTCCCACTCGTCGAATGCCGGTACCGGGCCGAAGATCAAGAAGGGCAAGCGTATGTCCGGCCGAATGGGCATGGACAAGTGCACCACACGGAATCACGCACTGGTTTCCGTGGATGCGGAAAACGGCCTGCTGTTGATCAAGGGCGCCGTGCCGGGCCCCAACGGCGGCGTGGTTCTGGTGCGTCTGAGCAAAACAGCCAAGAGCTCTCAAGCGAAGTAGAGTTCGCAGGATAGCGTGTCATGATGGAAGTTACAGTTTACAACACCGGTGGCGAGAAGGTCGACACGATCCAGATCGACGAGTCGGTCTTCGGTTCCGATGTCAACGTCTCGCTGGTCAAGCAGGCGGTGGTGGCCTACAACGCCAATTGTCGCCAGGGCACGGTGGCTACCCGCACTGTTTTTTGGGCATCGCGCCCGGGGCGCCTGGGGGGGGGGGATCTCGGGGATGAAAGCGTGACCGGTCCTGGTGGGCGATTGTGCGCCGTTCAAGGATGAGAGGACCCCGGGGAGTGGCTCACTTAGTGGATCACACTGACTCCAGGAGACCGGGAGCATCCGGGTCGATTCCGACTGAACGGAGGAATTCGCGTTCGTCCAGGTCGTCCTCTGGACAGTCTGTCAGCCGAGATGATGTGGGATGCTTCTGAGTGTTCGTGGGATTCTCACTTGTACCATCACAAATCGTCCCATCGTCCCGCCCGTCCCTATAGGGACGCGGGGCGGGACGATTTTGAGGGACTCGATCAGAATCGTCCCCATCTTCTCGGGACGATTCGGGACTGTGAGACGATTGCGCGTTTTCCTCAGTGATTAAGCGTATTTGTCCCTTGGGACGATTCTCCTTCTTCGACCTTCCAAGGACCTGGATGCGATTTTCACGCTCCAGGACACGGAGCGCGTCGTGGAAGCGGCTCCGGTTCATCCCGATGGCCTTCACAAGATCGGTCTTGCTGCCCTCGAATACCTCTCCCTCTTGTTCGAGGTATTGAACGATCCGATCTGCGTGCTGATCCGCAGTGTCCTCGGCATCGACAACCAACACTCGAAGGCCACCCTGGGGATTGTACTCGTCCGGTGACACATCTTCTTCGTCTAGCTCATCCCCAATTGGCACATCCTCGATTCGGAGATGGAAGTCGTCTACGAGGCGGCCCAGCT
>CAZVEV010000421.1:0-4076 GCA_964625865.1 uncultured Planctomycetaceae bacterium
GATCGCGTTACCGCAACGCGGCAAGATGCCGCGTCTACGCCAAGGCCGCCCGACACTCTTGCCCGGACAGAGCACTAGCCGATGATCGTCAGCTCCTTGCTCGTGCGGGTGATGTTCTGGCAGCCGTCGGGGGTGACGATCACGGTGTCCTCGATCCGCACCCCGAAGGCATTCTCCAGGTAGATCCCCGGCTCGACGGTGACGACGTTGTTGGCGCGCATCGGATTCTTGCCCATGGCGGGGATCGGCGAGTCGTGCGTCTCCAGCCCCACGCCGTGGCCGAGCCCGTGGGTCCGCTCGTAGCCCTCGGACGTGACAAAGCCCCACGCCGCGTCCGAGACGTCGGAGCCCAGCACGCCGGCGCGGATCGTTTCGATCGCGCGCCGCTGGGCCTCGTGAACGATCTGGTACATGTCGCGCATCCGCCGCGTGGGCCTGCCCAGGAACACCGTCCGCGTCATGTCCGAGCAGTACCCGCGATATCGCACGCCCATGTCGATGATGATACAGTCGTTCTTGCGCAGCTTGCGCTCGGTGTAGCGGGAGTGGAACGTCCACGAACTGTCGCCTGCGCAGACCACCGGCGGAAACGACGGGCCCTCGAGTGCGTCGTTGGCGTAGATCATCTCGAGGATCCGGTTGTAGACGTGGTGTTCGGTCATGCCGGGGCGAATCTCGGCGATCACGGCGTCGAAGATGGCCTCGGCCTTGCGCTGGGCCTTGCGCAGCAGGGCGATTTCCGCGGGGCCCTTGACCGCTCGGGCGTCGAAGACCGCGCGCGACAGCTTCAGCCGCGCCGGGCGCATCTGCTTGCGGATCGCGACGAACTGGTTATGCGACATCCTGCCGTTGACGCCCAGCGTCTCAATACCGCGCTTCTTGACCAACTCCGCAAACCCGCCGGGTCGCTCGGCCGGGTCGACGATCGCAGAGCCCACGCTGTGCTTGCGGGCCCGCCGGATGCCGCGATGCCTCGTCGTCAGGTACGCTCCGCGCCGCGTGACGAGCAGTTGCAGCCCCTCGTGCTGGTATCCGCAGAGGTATCGTACGTCGGCCAGGTCGGTGACCAGCAGTCCGTCGAGGCCTTCGGTCCGCATGAGGCGGCGAACCGCCTTCAGGCGGGACCGGGCGTCTGTCAGGGGTAGTGTGTCCAACAGGATTCTCCAGGGGTTAGCACGTCAAGCTCACCACATCGTCGGTGTGCAGGATCATACTGCAAGAGCAGGACGAAAGGAACGCGCCGGATCGGAAGAACGGACGGGGAGGCCAAGAAGCAAGCGGCTTCGGGTGGGGTGGACTGGTCGGGGCGTCTCTGTGCGGGCCGCGGCACCGGGGCTACTTCGGTCCGGCGGCGAGGAGGCGCTTCTTCTTCGAGCGGAGGGTTCGGGCCTGGCCGTCCAGACGTCGGTAGCGGTCGTCGATCTCGTTGAACGCGGCGCGGTAGCGCGAGTCGAGTCGCCGGTAGGCCGCGTCGCGATCGTCCTCGGCGTCGTCAACACGGTTGGCGTATCGGCGGTACGCGTCGCGCTGCAGGCGGTTGTACCGTTGCGGGTCGTCCTGGGCCATGCGATGGCTGGGCCTCTCGCGGTCGTAGATGTCCCTGGCCCGGCGGACCTCCCGGTCGTACTCGTCCTCGACGCGGTCGTTCTCGGCGTCGTACCTGGCCTTCAGACGGTTGCGCGTGGAGACCAGCCCCTTGGCCTCGTCGATGATCTTGCCCAGTTCGTCCTCGAGCGTAGCCAGTTCCGGGGCGATGCTCTTGAGGTACTGCTCCCTGCGGAAGGCCAGCCGGTTCTTCGCCCCGGCATTCTTCAGCAGCGCCTGTCCGCCCTGCCAGGCCTGATACCACGACCGGTCGGGATCGATGTCTTTCTTGATCTTCTCGATGCCCTTGGCCAGCGAGATCGCCAGCCCGCAGTCGACGGCCTCCTGGCCCGTCAGCGTCAGGACGCGCCCGGCCTTCTTCAGGGCCTTGCCCCCGCCGAGCCCTTCGACCACCACGGGCCTGCCGGCGCCGGTGTTCTTGATCGACAGTTCCACGCTTGCGGTCATCATCCCGTCCAGCAGCAGCGGCGAGTGCTTGGAGATCTGCACGACCGTCCTGAACGCCGCCCGGATGGCCGACGAGAACTCCGTGCCGCTGTCGTGCTTGATCGACGCGCTCTTGCAGGGCGTCACGTCGCCTATCGTGCCGCCTTCGAGCATGTAGATTTCGGGGCACGCCATGGCCAGCACGGCCGCCGTCGAAACCGCACGCTTAACCAGCGCCACGCACCGGACGCCCTTGAGGCGACTCATCTTGGCCAGGATCTGCCTCGTCTCATCGGCCGATCCGCCCGCCGAGTCGAAGTACAGCACGAGCACCTCGGCCCGGTAGGCCGCCACGTTGCGGACGATGGTCTCGAAGTCCTTGGCCTTCAGCTCGATGCCGATCTCGCCGGTGATGGGGATATGGCAGTACCGGAGGACCTTGGCCGACGGGGGCGGCCCCTTCGTCCCGCCGCCGGGGGTGGGCTTGGGCACCACAGGCTTCTTGGGATCGTACGTGCCCCGCGTCAGCTCGATGATCTGCTCCCGCGGGATCTTGACGATGCACGCGCCGAACTGCGTCCACTCGAAGACGACTTCCTTCTCGTTCTCCGAGATGATCCGCCCCTGCATGACCGTCCCGTTCTTCTTGCGGACGGTGTCAGCGGGGGCGAGTTGGCAGGCGGCCAGCAAGATCGCGGCGCATACCACCGCGCACCCCCACGCCTTACCTCGAGCGGTTGGAACTCTCATCAGTCACCGCGCTTTCCAACGGCGATGGACGTCGAACTGCACACCGGCAGCCGCCGCTTGCCGCTTCCTTATCATTCTACCATTATCACCGCCGCCGCCGCGTCAGTCAATCACTCCGCGTCGCGCGCACAGTCCTTCCGTCCGTTTAGACGGATAGGGGACGCCCGCGGTTCCCCCGCTGTTCGCGGTGCGCCGATGCCGGGTGCCGTGGGCTGCGGAGCGAAGCGAAGCAACCACGTGGAGGGTTGTCGATTGGTTGTCGATCACTAACCGATCCGCCGCAAGCGGACAAATCAGCAATCGCACAAGAGCGTGGTTGCTCCGCTTCGCTCCGCAGCCCACGGCACCCACCCGACGGCAATACCTTGTCCGCGTCGGCGTCCGGATGGTAGACTGACTGCTCACTGAGCGAATAACACGGCGCGTTTGGAAGGAGTTCCCATGACGACACGACGCAGATTCCTCAAGGCGATGGGCATTGGCGCGGCGGCGCTGGCCGCTCCGCTTTCGGTCAGGGCGGCCGCCCGGAAGTCCAGGAAGCCCAACATCATTCTGATCATGTCCGACGACATGGGCTACTCGGACATCGGCTGCTACGGCAGCGAGATCGCCACGCCGGTTCTTGATGGACTGGCCGCCAACGGGCTGCGGTTCACGCAGTTCTACAACACCGCACGCTGCTGCCCCACGCGCGCCAGCCTGATGACGGGCCTGTATCCCCACCAGGCCGGCGTCGGGCACATGATGAACGACCGCGGGCACGACGGGTATCGGGGCAATCTGAACAAGAACAGCGTCACCATCGCCGAGGTCCTCAAGACCGCCGGCTACGGATGCTACATGTCGGGCAAGTGGCACGTGACGAAGGAGATCGACCCCAAGACCGAGGCCGACAAGCACAACTGGCCCCGCCAGAGGGGCTATGACCGGTTTTATGGCACGATCCACGGGGCCGGCAGCCTGTTCGACCCCAACACGCTCACGCGGGACAACACCTACATCTCCCCCGCCGCCGATCCCGAGTACACGCCCAAGGAGTGGTACTACACCGACGCGATCAGCGACCACGCCTGCCGGTTCATCGAGGACCACCACAAGGCCAAGCCGACCGAGCCGCTGTTCGTTTACGTGGCCTACACCGCGGCCCACTGGCCCATGCACGCGCTGGAGAAGGACATCGCCAAGTACCGCGGCAAGTATGACGGCGGGTACGCGCCGATCCGCAAGGCCCGCTACGAGCAGATGAAGAAACTCGGCGTGATCGAGAAGCACTGGAAGCTCTCCCCGCAGGCCGG
>CAZVEV010000422.1:0-4076 GCA_964625865.1 uncultured Planctomycetaceae bacterium
CGAACCGGTGCGCCTGGAGCGTCTTGAGCAACTCCCACTGCCGAAACAAAGGTTCGCCTCGTGCCATAGCGCCTGTCCCTGATCAATGTGCCCGTGTGCCGTGTTCTTTCCGGTGAGATTGTATCAGCAGGAAGGGCCCGGATGAAGAGACTGATTCGGAGCGCGAGGGGGTGCGGCCGGGTGCAGATATCTCGGAAGGCCCTGCTACGGACAATGTCGCCATGAGACCCGACAGGTTGGCTCACTATCATCCGTCGGTGACATTGATCTTGTGGCCCGAGACCTGAGCGTTAAGATGACACGGTTGAAACGTATCAACGGGAGAAGCCATATCATGAGGACGATCAAACTGCTTAAGAGGATCTGGACCGAGGACATCGCGAAGGACTTCGAGGATCGAGGGCTCATCAACGAACGTACCCTTCAGGCGGCCCTGTATCATCATCTGCGGGATCAGGGCGACCCCGAACTCGGCGTTCGATTGGAGGTGCAGGAGTTCAAACTTGGCATGGGCATACCCGACATGGTCATCGTAAGAGCCACGAAGAGCGCAAGGATGGTCGAGGCGGTCATCGAGCTCAAACTCCTGCCGCGCAACAAAGGCATCGTCTATGAAGGTGATATAAGGAAGCTTGTCGGTTGGGCTCAAGCGGTTAGGTCCGGGGAGCGATCTGATAGGTTCGATGTCGACCCCGCCACACTCAACTGGACGGGGGAGCGCTATGTGTTCACGAAAGAAACCAATTGGATATTTGCCGCCGTTGGTACCAATGGCAGCGACGGGCTCGATCCCAAGGTTCTTCGCAACCACGCGAAGAACCATGCGGACAAGAAGGGGGCTGATATCGGCGAGTTGAATCTCTGGCTCTTCCCGGGCGTGCTTGGCGAGGGTTTCCGTCATCCCGTCAAGCTCTAGCACGACCGACTGATCCGCGACGGGAACTCTCCGCTGATCTCAAGCCGGGCGGCATCCATGCACGCCACCGCACTACTACCAGTGCACCGGATTCGGCGTGATGCTATCGGGAGAGGTGGTTTCGGCGAAAGCAAAGGAGAACAGTAATGCATCGCATACAGTGAACCCGCCTGGAGGCAGGGTGTCCGGGAGGACAAGGATCTCATACAAAGTGCCATCAGGCTCGGTGAATCCTCCCTTCCGGAAAGCCTGAAAGGCAGTGAAGACACCCTGGGATACCTTCTGCCGATTCTTCTGATCAGATGCGTAGAATACGCCGAGCTTCCGCTTCGCTTGAATCCGAAGCAGGTCGGATACTGTCCCAGCAACTTCCGCGATGTTGTTCTCCACCTCAGCAATCCACTCCCATCGTGCCTCACCGGCCCACCAATCGCCTGTCTGGAAGCAGATGTCTGTGTATCGCTCGTACAGCGGCACTGGTTCCTGTCCTGGGTGGTCATTCTTCCAGACATGTTCCATAGCTCGGGGGATAATCCCCGGGTCTTTGCTATCGAGAAGTCCGATCCTCTTGGCCATGAGTTTCGTTCGCTGACGCCACTGTCCATTATATGTTGTGACGACCGTGGCGGCCTGATCCTGTGGAATCTCGCCTATCACGTGCTTCAAGCCTTGGATGATGGACGTCATTCTTCGCTATCCCTGTTTCTACGCCACATGAAATCCCAGTTTGGCTTTGCGTTCTACGTGCATTTCGCCAAGTGCGGAGTCGATGAGATGGCGGTCGACGAAAACGTCTGGGCCAGCCGCCCCCTCCACTTGTGGGTCATCGAACCGATGCACTGTCTCGCCCAGACGTGATGCATTCTCCCGCGCCAACGCCAGGATGTAAACCGTGTGCGCCAGTTCCTCGACCTGGGCGCCGGTGTAATCCTCGGTGGCCTGGACGAGATGATCCATGTCGACGGGTGAAAGATGAGCGTTGCGGAGTTGGCGACACAGCATCTGCCGCCGGCAGGCATCGTCCATGGCCTCCATCTCGACAACCCGGTCGAAACGCCCAGGTCTGTTGCGGAGGGCCTTCTCGATCACGTCCAGGCGATTGGTCGTCGCGATGGTGACGATGCCTTCGTTATCAACGGCGCCGTCCAGTTGATTCATCAACTCGCCCAGTCCTGTCCAGCCGTTGCTGTCGCGTTCTTCAGCGAACAGGTCGAGGTCCTCCAGGAAGACCACCGCAGGGGCGACAAACCTGGCGACCCTAAGGATCGCCTCGAAGGAAGACGCCTCCTTCACGTGGCGGGGTGATATCCAGATGAACGACACATCGAGTGTGTCGGCCAGGATCTTGCCCAGCAGTGTCTTGCCCGTCCCCGGTGGCCCGGCCAGGATCAACCCGCGGCGGGTCTTGACGCCGAGGTCCTTCAATCGGTCATAATTCGCCAGAAACCCTTGAACATGCGTGCAGACCATGCGCCGCGTCTCTTCCGAGACATAGATATCGTCCCAGCAGTAGCTGCGTTCGTGTTCGACGATCTCGCCATCGGCGAAGAAGGTTTGGCCTCGCAGGTAGTTGTGCTCGCGAGCGTACTGGTGCCATCGGTCGAAGAAGGGGCCTGAGCCCCTGTCAGAACAGACGCCAAGGGTCACGTCCGAGTGCCGGGGCATACCAGGCTCGGAGGTTACGACAACCCGCTCGTTCGGCAGATGCAGGAAGAGACTGCCGTCATGGAGCATGCGGCGGACCCTGCCGCCGAGAGTGACCGTGCGCTGAGCGACTGACCCCGGCCCTTCGTGTCGATCCATTCGAGTTCCCCAGATGACCTGTCCGCCGGTGCTGTGAACGTATGCGGGGAGGCATTCCAGGAGCAGTTGAGCCAGAAGCTCGGGATAGACATGCGACACATCTTCGTATTCGCCGTCCTCCAGGAACCCGGCAACGGTTCTCCGCTCCAAGCTCTCGATGGTCGAGATCTGGAGCAGGTTCTGCAACTGCTGTGACTGTTCGGTCAGGTTCGTGTCCACGAGATCTTCCGTAGCTTCTGGGCATGGTTCCGTGTGTGGTTGATTGGACTCGGTTGTCATTTCGGGGTTCCTTCTCTGTGTTTGGTTCTCAGGCGGGCGTGCCCCTGCGGAAGGTTGCGGTTTCGTCCGCAACGCCGGCGGGTGGCCTCTTCCGTATGGGCTCCTGTCCCGGTGAGTCCGCTTCTCCCTGCCGCTGCAGGGCTACCGTGAGTATCACGCGGATGTATGACAGGTCGGGTCGCACCGGGACGTGAAAACAGCAGCCTTCGCTTGCTGCTCAAGACCCTCTCGCATCAATATCCATCGTCTTGAGCAAGGGTCGTGACCATATCTGTCACACCCCTCGGGGATAATCCTGTCGGACCGGGAAGCCCACATCCCCGGCCGGAAAGGATGCATCATGGCGCGTGTGACGTTCATCGGAGAGCGGGGTTCCCAGCACCCCATCTATGGCGTGTGCCGCGAGAACATTGCCCCGCAACTGACGCGGGGGAACTGGAAGACCAACGCGCTTTGGCGGTGGAACGGCGAGATGACGCTGTACATCTTCATCGAGTGCGGCCTTGAGGAAGACGAGTCGGGCAAGGAGCGGACACTGTACTGCGTCGCGGCCTACGACGACGCAACCAGGAAGCTCGAGCAGGCCGAGTATCGCCCTCGCTTCGCCCGACTTCAGGATGCCCTGGACTACGCCAACGGCAACGGCGATTCGCCTTTCGCAACGGCCGACCAGCCGGCCGACCCGCATTTGCTGCCGGACCGCGACGCGCCCCTTGGCACGGCGTTCCCCAGGCGATAGAGGCCAAGACGCGGACTAGCGAGCAGACCGCCCGATTGCCGAAGCCCCCTATGCGCGATAGGATCTCGTACACGCGGATGACTCTTTCTGGGGCACGCAGATGACCAACGAATCGCCGCCTACGGCTGAAACGCTTCGCAGGCAGTTCAAGGAGATCCCGCAGGAACAGCGGGACGACCACCAGGCGTTCAGCGTCCGCATCTGGCGCGGGCTGAGCTGGCTGGAGCGGAGCGAGTCGGCCCCGGACGTCGAGGGCAGATTCAACTCGCTCTGGATAGCGTTCAATGCCGTCTACGGCTATCTACAGGAGGACGGGTTCAGCGCGCCGGACCACGCGAC
>CAZVEV010000423.1:0-4072 GCA_964625865.1 uncultured Planctomycetaceae bacterium
TGTAAACCATGTCCATGGACTGATCCGTAAACAATGTAATCGGATCGTACCGGTCATCGGCCCAGGGCGACCGCGGCGCGGATCAGCAAGCCCGTGCCGATCACGCCGATAAACGCGTGAATCCAGCGGGTAAAGCGCCCGGCCGGGATGCGATGGTTGAGGAACCGGCCCAGGAAGATCGCGCTCAGTGTCGACGGTATGGACCAAAGCCATATCCGGATCACCTCGCCCGTCCAGAGCCCGGCCAGGCCGTGAGCGGGAATGATCAGGAACCCGGAGGTCAGGAAGAAGCCCTGGAGCGTCGCGCGGAACCGTGCCGGGCGCCAGCGTCGAAGCGAGCCGTAGACCACCACCGGTGGGCCGTTGCAGTTGTACGCCCCGCCGAGGATCCCCGCGATGAAGCCGAACATGCAGGCTGGGCGGTCGGACCGAAGCGTCAGAAGATGGGGCCGGGCCAGCGACCAGGCGGCGAAGGCCACCAGCACCGCCCCCAGGATCAGTTGCATGATCTCCTCGGGCAGGGCCTTGAGGCCGTACAGGCCGATGGGGATGCCCGCCACCGCGCCGACCACCAGGCGCCAGGCGCCGGCAAGGTGAATGTGGCGCCAGCTTTCGATAACGATGACCACGCACGAGATCATCGCCACCAGCGCCACCAGCGGGGTGGCCGTTGGCAGGCCCACGAGCATGGCCAGCAGGGGCATCGCAATCAGCGCACTGCCGAAGCCGAACGTCGACTGGACCGCAATGCCCAGAAACAGGATCGCCAGCACCGCGCCGGTTGTTGGGTCGAAGGTCATTTGCCCGCCGATCCTATCACAACCGGCGCCCTTCAGCGCCCCCGTGCGGGAACAATGGCACGGTGCGCTTGACCGAGGCTGCATCCGCGTCGACAATCGGCATCCGACTGGAGAATGCGATGAGTACGTTCCACCCGTGTGCGGTTGCGGTGTTCGTGGTGTGTGTCTTTGGTGTGGGGGCTCTTGCCGCCAGGCCCGTGCTCGACGCCCCGCTCGACTCGCCCCCGGGCGACGCCCAGAAGCCGTACAGCCCCGCGATAGGCCAACGGGTGTCCGTGACCCCGCCGCCGTTTATCTGGGTGCCCACCGCCCGCAAGGCCACGTACACGCTGCAGGTCTCGACGTCGAAGGACTTCCCCGCCGACCGGACACGCAGTTATCGCACGATCGCTACGTCCGTCTACGTGCCGTCGGCGCCCCTGCCGGCCGGTGCGTGGTTCTGGCGGTACGGCGTCGAAAGCGGGGGGCGAACGATCTTCGGCAAGGCGCGGCCGTTCACCGTGGCCCCCGACGCACGCCCGTTCCCGTTTCCTGACTTCAAGGACGTGGTGGCCCGGGTCCCGAAGCGTCACCCGCGCGTGCTGTTTCCGGGCAAGCACCTGCAGCGCATCCGAGCCGCGGCGAGTGGTGAACTGAAGCGCGACGTCGACGGGTTTCTCCGCTCGTGTCGCCGCGTGATCGGGGAGAAGCTCGTCGCCGAGCCGCCGCGGCCACGCTCCGGGTCCGAGCGGGTCACCGTCATGCGCACCACGCGCCCGCCGATGGATCGCATGGAGCAATGCGCGCTGGCCTACCTGCTGACCGGCGACAAGCCGCTGGGGCTCGAAGCCAAGCGACGGATCATGTACTTCTTTTCGTGGGATCCCAAGGGCTCAACCTGCCTGTGGAGCTACGACGAACCGGCGATGTGGGTGATGATGCGGGGCATCCGGGCCTACGACTGGACATACAACCTGTTCACGCCGGCCGAGCGGGCAAAGGTCGAGCCTGTGATGAAGGAGCGAGCCCGCCAGTTCTACGTCCACCTGAAGGACAAACGCCGCTTCGAGACCAATCCCTACGAAAGCCACGCCGGCCGCATGCCCGGCTTTCTCGGCGAGGCGGCGCTCTGCTTCGCCCACGAATGGCCCGAAGCGAAGGGCTGGCTCGAGTACGCCACGCTGCTGTACATGACGTCGTACCCCGCCTGGGGGGGCGACGACGGGGGCTGGCAGGAAGGGCCCAGCTACTGGTCGGCCTACATGAGCTTCGCGCTGCACTACGTCGTCGCCCTGCGCAACGCGACCGGTGTGGACCTGATGAACAAGCCCTTCTTCCGCAACACGCCGTACTACGCCCTGTACACCGCCACGCCGTACCACGAGCACAGGCCCTTTGGCGACTCGGCGTGGTCCGGCGCGGCCGGAATCGGACGAACGCTGTACGCGTTTTCCTCGTTGCTGGAGGATCCGTACCTTCGCTGGCACCACCAGGCCAGCGGGCGCAGCGTTGGGCGAGACCTGCTGACCCTCGCGACGTACAGGCCTGACATCAAGCCGAAGGTCCCGAGCGACCTGCCCCCGTCCCGCGTGTTCCCGGCCGTCGGGCTGGCGGCGATGCACACGGCCCTGGGCGACAAGGACAAGGACATCACGCTGCTGTTCCGCTCGAGCCCGTACGGAAGCGTCAGTCACGGGCATGCCGACCAGAACGCGTTTGTCATCGAGGCCTTCGGGCGCGGGGTGGCGTTGGCGACGGGGTTCTATCCCTGGTACAGCTCGCCGCACCACCACAAGTGGACGCGCGACACGCGGGCGGTCTGCAGCGTGCTGGTCGACGGCAAGGGGCAGGTCGTGCGCAGTTGGCAGGCGCGGGGGAAGATCGTGGCCTTCGAGAGCACCAAGGGCTACGACTACGTCGCGGGCGAAGCCGCGGACGCCTACGGCGGGCGACTCAAACGCTTCCGCCGCCAGATTGTCCACGTTCGCCCGGGCGTGTTCATCATCTACGACGATCTTGCTGCGAAGAAGCCTTCGACCTACCAATGGCTGCTCCACGCTCACGACCGGATCGGCGTTGAGGGCCGCATCCTCCGCGTCCGTCGCGACCCGGCGGCGATGGACGTCCATATGCTCCTGCCGAGACAATCGGCGGTGACCCAGACCGACAAGTATGTCCCCGAGCCGGAATCGCACAAGCACAAGCGGCGCGACTACAAGAAGACGTGGCACCTGGCGGCCTCGACGAAGGGACCCGCGCCGGCCGCGAAGTTCCTCAACGTCCTGGTCGTCCGCCGCAAAGACGGACCGGCTGTTATCTCGAAGGTCAGCCTGGTCGAAAGCAAAGACGAGATCGGTGTCGAGCTTACCCGCCCAAGCGGGAAGATCGACAGAGTCCTGTTCCGCACGGACGCCGCGGACCGTCCTGTCCGCGTGATTCTCGGGAAGTGACGCAACCAGACGTGGGGATCATGATGGCGGTGTCCGGTTCGCCTGCGAAGTTTAGTCCCGATGTACGTCGGGACTCGTCGTGTTTGCGCTCATTCGCACTGCGCCGTCGCGGCGATTCGGCGTCCTTCGGACGCCGCACGCGGGGCAAGCCCCGCCGCTAAACCTCGTGGGCGGGAACCGTGCGCAGCAAGTAGGGCGCGGGACTCGTCCCGCGCCCTACATCACTTTGCCCCGATGCAGTACAGGTTTGTGAAGTCGCGGAACAAGAGCTTTCCGCCGACGACCGCGGGCGAGGCGGGGTTGCGCGTCGTCGGCCGAGAGGGTGTTGGTGGCGAGGAGTTTGAACTTCGCCCCGGCGCGAACGATGGAGGTCTTGCCCGCCGAGGCGAAGTAGAGCAGCCCGTCGGCGGTGGCGAGGGGGCTGGCAAACTGAGAGGCGTTTTCCAACTCCTGCGAGTAGACGAGTTTGCCCGTCTTCAGGTCCCAGCAGTCGAGTTTCGGCCCGCCGTCCTGGACGAGGTAGACGTGTCCGGCCGCGATGACGGGGGAGGCGTATCCGACCTTGACCTCCTTGCAGAACGCCTTGACATGCGACGCCGTCACGTCGCCGACCCCGCCGGGATCCACGATCATCCCGGTCCCGTGGCGGGCAGTAATGGCGAAGATTCGCCCCGAGCCCGCCGCCGGCGAGGGCGTGGTGAGGCAGGGCACGTTGCACCACCAGATCGCCTTCCCGGTCGCCGGGTCAACGCCCTCGATGCGCTTGGAGCCGACGACGACGACCTGCGCCTTGCCCTTGACCGTGATCGTCAGCAGCGAACTCTGGCAGCCGCCTTCGCGCGG
>CAZVEV010000424.1:0-4061 GCA_964625865.1 uncultured Planctomycetaceae bacterium
CCCGCATCAAGCTCAAGCGACTATACCCGACTATTCAAAGCTGACGGCACACTACGCTGTTGTGCGCCCCCACCAGCGCCGCGTCGCGCGGGACATGGACGCCCTTGCGCCGACACGCGGTGGCCAGGTGCCTCGCCGGCGTGTCGTACGTGATGTACACGCCTATCGGCGGGGTCCACGAGTCGATCCATTCGTCCAGGCGGGCGCTGAAGGCCCGCCACCCGGCCGCGTTTACCTTGTAGTTGGCGGGAACCACAAGCGATGAGCAGACAAACCCCGCATCCGACACCGTCGCCTCAAATGCCTTGCGCTGTATTGTGTTGGTCCGTTGGCGAGCAAAGCCGAGGAACCCGAACTGGTGGAACCCTCGCGCCATCAGGTGCTTTGCCGCTATACAAGCGGCCTCGCCGAAATCCGGCGCTACCAGCGGCACGTCGGTCACCGGCGAACTGGCCCAGACGTTGACCAGCGGCACGCCCGCCCGCCGCGCCGCCTCGGCCAACTGCGGCGTCGCGCGGGCGATTATCCCGTCGTAGGCCCGCCCCGACCCGTTGCCCTTCAGGACCAACTCGGGGTGCGGGTCGATCGTACACTCCCAGTGCTCGCAGTGCTCGGCATACGCCTGCGTGCCCGAAAACACGCCGTAGTGACGCTTGTAGGGCCAATCCAGTTCCAGCCTCAACGCCACACGCCGCCGATCACCCATCACGCGTCCTTTCAGACAAGAAAGAGGGAACGACCGACAGGATAACAAAGATCGGCCAGAGAGGAAACGGAAACACGCTGCGGGTCGCGTCCTGAAAGTGCAGGACCATCAGACAGCAGAGGACACTGAGAACAGACACATCGTGTTGGTGTCTTCTCTCTGTGTTCTCTGCGCCTCTGTGTTAAAGAGGGTCCGCAGCCCAGCGTTTGATTCCGGCAGGAGGCCGGCCGGTGAAATCTGCGGATGATGCCGCTTAGTCTCCCGTCTCCTTGAGTGTTGCGGTGTCTCGGCGCGCGGAGGGGTTAAGAGGGCGTTTGGGCGTGTCGCACAACAGGGTGAAGATTTCCGCAAAACAGGGGGACGATTTTCTTGGCGTTTCGCAAGGCGTGCGTATAATACATTGCAGTGACGACGTATCCGAAGCAGACCGGGACGAGAATCGGAGCGTTCTTGTCAGGCTCGGCGGCCCTGCCGTCTCGTATGAGCAGGTGCGGTATGGACACCATGATCGGGAGAAACGTATGAAGACGCGCGCGAAAAGGTCCACACATTCCAGCCCCGTCCACTCGCCCGGATCAGGCCGGAGTGCTTTTACCCTGATCGAACTCATGGTCGTCATCGCCATTATTGCGCTTCTGGTGGCACTGATGGCGCCGGCGATCAACGGTGTTCTCGGTAAGGCCAAGGCCGCCACGTGCGGCAGCAATCTCAGGCGGATAGGCGAGGCCGTCACGCTCTGTTCCGACAGCGATCCGTCCGGGGGAAAGGTCAGGTTGAACGCGGGCAGGTGGCCCGTCCAGTTGGCCGAGTTCGCCGAGAGTGCCGAGATATTCACCTGTCCGGAAGAAGAAGAGGGCGGAGCAACGGCCCCCGAGAGTCCCCCGCTCAGCGACCTGGTGTGTATCAACATTCCGAACACCGGCGTGGATCTCGAGTTCATCGAGGGGCCGTTCTCGGTCAAGCTGTCCGACGAGCAGTTTCAGGCGATCACCTTTATCGATAACAGGGCGGTCACCCTCCCGGGGTCGTACGTACCCGGATCAGACCCGACGGTCTGCTGGTGGGTCTTCGAGGACGCACCGTATGGGCGGTGGGTCTATGACTTTGAAGTCGGCGTTCGGGTAACCGACAACGGGGACGGGTCGCTGACGCTCATGTGCGTGCGGCTCACCGGCGGGTACTACACGTCAAACCTGATCGACAAGACCGACGACAGGAAGATACTCGTCAGCCGCGCCCAGATGACCGGAGGCCCGGGCTCGGAGGTCGTCGTGGGCGGGCGGGGCGGCTTGACCAGCTACGGCATGAACGCGGCGATCAACAGTGTTTCGGACGACGTCGAGAAGATCATGATGCTGGACTACCGCTGGTTCATCGCCGACTCGACTCACGACTGGTCGGGCGACGGGTTGAGAGGCAGCATACCGGGCATACCGAACTTCGCACGCCACCAGGGCAAGTTGAACGTCCTGTTCACCGGCGGGTCGGTGCACCTGAGGCGTCCGGACGAAGTGAACCCGGTCGACCCGGCCCTGCTGACCCTGTGGGAAGAGTAACCGGATCACTCTGAATTCGCATACACGTGATGAGGCGTTGTCATGAGACTCAAGCTGATGGTACTGGTCGCGGCGGTGTTGGCCGTCGTGGTGATATGGCGGTTGATGAGCGGCGGGGCCCCGCAGATCGATGACCTCGACGCGCGGATGGAAGACCTGCGGACCGACGGCAACGTCGAGACGCTGAGCAGCGAAGTGCAAAGCTCAGACGTCCGCACCGCCCGGCGCGCCGTGGCGACGATGGGATACGTCGGCCAGAAGGCCGTCACGCAGATCCGCCGTGCCCTGGAAGACCCGCGCCCGGCGGTCCGCCAGCAGGCGGCGATGGCGTATGCACGGGCCGCCGAAGCGAAGGACCTGTCCCTCCTGACCCGGGTCGCCCGCACGGACCAGAGTCCCCGCGTACGCGCCGCGGCCGTTACGGCCCTCGGGCAGGCCAGGGCACACGAGGAGATGGAAACGCTTCTGGCGGCCATGGACGAGGATGACGTCGTCGTCCGCCAGCGCGCCGCCGAGGCCGTCGTGCTTATTCTCGGGCGGAGATACCCCTACGATGCCAACGCGTCGTCGTCCGAGCGACTCCAGTCCATCGCCCAGATCCGGAAGTTCTGGATGAACACCCGGAGCCACGTCACCTGGTATTACGACAAGGAACGCAAGCGGCGGAAGGAAGAGTGACCTTCCGTTCTCGCGGGGTGGTCAGGCAAGGAGGACCGGGAGGGGACGACAGCGGTAGTGTGGTGGCCTCCTCTCCTCTTCGCCCCTGGGTTCTCCGTGGAGTTCCACTGATTTCAGCCATTCCCGGGTGTCGCAAAATGGCATGAAAATTGTCGCCAGAAAGGAGGTGATTCTTCTTGGCGCTGCGCGGAAATCGGCTATACTCTATTGACCGGAGCCGTCAGAGACGTGGAATCCACGTTTCTCGCAGGAGTGCGAACGACGAGCCATGGAGCAGGTAGCATAGCCGAGCGGCTTCAGCGTACAGCGGATCAGGACGTCGAGTCTTCTTGCGCCACTCCGTCTCGGAAGAGAAGGACACATAGAACAACACCTGAAGGGAGCGACGACATGAGAGTGACGTCAACAACACTGCTGGCCCTGGCCCTGCTTGCCGGGACGGCCAACGCCGATCTGCTCGTCTACGAAGGATTTCAGTACGTCGATGCTGTCTCCGGTTCGTTCCCTGGCGCGAACACGTATTCGTCGCCATTCCACCTGAAGGGGGAATCGGACGGGGACCCCGGTGATGTCGACGCAACGGGACTTGCCGGTACCTATGTCGAGAACGGGCCAAACGATGGAGATGATTGGTTTGTGGTTCAGGGGAGCCTGTCATTCGGCGATCTTCCGACCGCGGGTAACCGTATCGGCTTCCGGGACAACCTGGACAACGATAACTGTACGCGTGAACTGACGGCTGGCGCAAAGAGCGGTGTCAGCGGCGCCAGCGTGATATGGTTCAGCATTCTGATGAAGCCGACAGACAGAAGAAGTGCCGCTGCGGGCGGGATTGCGCTGACGGACAATGCGCTCAATCCCGGGAAGGTTATCAACACCACCAGCGGGGTCGCCGGCTTCGGTATCGGGTCGGCCTCCAGCCATAACTGGCGGCCCTACGCATGGGACAGCACGGGCATTATCGCAGGTGACGCCCAGTTGAATACGACCCTCAACGTGACTTACCTCCTCGTCGGGAAGATCTCTTTCGATACCGGCACGAGCGGGAAGGACGAGTATTCACTCTAGTAACCGTTCAGGCGAAGCCTCCGACATTCAGATGACCTCGCCACTTCTGCCGA
>CAZVEV010000425.1:0-4047 GCA_964625865.1 uncultured Planctomycetaceae bacterium
GCAGATTTCCACGATCTACGGATCGTGGCCCCATTGAAGCATAGAGCTCCGTGACCCATATGCACGCATAGAAGCATTTCCACGATCTACGGATCGTGGCCCCATTGAAGGTTGATGTTGTCCGTGATGCGCTTCCGATGGACGTCCATTTCCACGGTCTACGAACCGTGGCCCCATTGAAGCACCATCTCGAACGTGATGTCTTCCAGGCCGCCGTAATGCCCACGATCCACGGATCGTGGCCCCATTGAAGTATCAAGCAAACAGATACTGGGGTCTACGACGGTTGCCTTCCCACGGTCCAGCGACCGTGGCCCCATTGAAGCGAGGTGCAGAATCCCGAGCAGGCGTGGCCGGCCATCGGAATCTCCACGGTCCGCGGATCGAGGCCCCATTGAAGTATGACCCGCTTGATGTACGTCGGCAGCCCATAGTCCATTTCCACGATCTACGAATCGTGGCCCCATTGGGATAGCGATTGGTAGTGGTGGCGAGGGTCTGCATGGTCGAGAGGAGTAGCGTCGTGAGGAAGGCGATCTTGCTTGGGAATGGCGCGAACAGGTGCTCAGGAGGGCCTTGTTGGGGAAAGCTTGTCAGGGATCTGTGGCAGGACGCCGATCTCGGTGTGCCCTACAGCGGGAACCGGGAGAAGCCGTTCCCGCTCGTATATGAGGAGATAGTGCTAAGGTCCCTGCACAGGCAGTCGGGAGATGAGAAACGCATAAAGCGCAAGATCGCAGAGCTCTCGAGCGACATGCAGAGCGATGTGATCCACCGCGAGATCATGGCAGCAGACGCAGATGAGCTGCTCACAACCAACTACGACCAGGCGCTAGAGATGGCTGTGGGCCTCGACGCACGTGACCTGAAGAACGACGGGTACATACGTGAGAGGCGGTACAGCCTGTTTCGTAGACACGCTGCCAATGGTAAAGTCGTCTGGCACATCCACGGTATGTGCTCCAAGCCCGACACGATAGCCCTCGGGTACGACCACTACAGCGGACACCTACAGCAGATCAGGCTGTACGTGACGACAGGTCTGACATACAGCTCAAAGGGCGCGATTCCAAGGCTGACGGACAGACTGAAGGCTAGTGGTGACGTGCATATACTGTCTTGGGTTGACCTGTTCTTCACCCACTCCGTGTACATCCTCGGGCTGTCCCTCGACTTCGTTGAGATCCACCTGTGGTGGCTTCTGGCCTATCGTGCGCGGTTAGCAGGAGTGAAGGGGATCCGGGTCAGGAATCGCGTCTGTTACCTGACCCCCAACGGACCCGAACGACAGAAGAATCGCCGAGCTGTGCTGGAGCTTCTCGAGGCGTACGGTGTGGAAGTCGTACCACTCGCCCTGCGTAATGATGACTGGTCCGGCTTCTATCGAGATGCAGTGGCGTGGATCAACCAGCAGTGAACCTGCGTGCAGATAGCTCGTGGATGCGACTCAGGCGCTGCAGCCGGCCGAGTGTGGCCCCATTGAAGCTAGATGAACAGGTTGCGGTACACCTAGTCCGCATCCCATTCCCACGGTCTGTGCACCGTGGCCCCATTGAAGCAAGGGCAATCTGGTGTGCCCGGCGGTGAAGAAGACGATTCCCACGATCTACGGATCGTGGCCCCATTGAAGCACCTGGTTCCACCACCACTGAAGGTGTTCTGGTAGGCGACCCAGAGGCTTGAAAGCTGCTGGAGAGGAAGCTCGGGCGGGTGTGGCTTGTCATCGTTTCGAACTGCGGTGGACGTGTTTCCGACGTCAGGCACGGAACCACTGTTTACGCGGGTTTCCGGCTAGATGCGCTTTTCAGCCCGGGCCGGGCCGCCTTCCGCCAGAGCGGAGGCCCCGGGTCCCGGCATCGCTCTTGACAACCTCCCTGGGGAAGAGCATGATTCGCAACGCGAGAAGGGCAAGTGCCGCCATGCTTCTACCTGCTGGGTGCACAACTGAGAGGGGACAGGGATGAACAAGATTGGCCCTCACTTCGAGCTTGTCCCTTGGGTGCTGCTAGTCTGCTCCGCCGTCTTCGTGGCCGACGCCGCCGGGACTCCCGAGAGCGGGGCTGCCGCTCCACACCTCCTCTACTCACCGTCCATCAGATCAAACGGGATGGGGCAGGTGGGTGTAGCTCTCGCCGATGGGCTTGGGGGATACTACAACGCAGCCACGCCTGCAATGGTCGCGAAGGATCACTTCTTCGGAACCGTGAACTACCTGGGACGGATGAAGGTCATCCCGGGACTGGCGTCGGATATCGATTTTGGGTACAACGCCGTCCAGTTTGGCTGGAACTCAGCCCATTGGAACCGCGTGCGCTCTGGAGGACAGACGCCTGGAGCATTCTCATACAGCGTGGCACTCGCTTACTACAGGACGAAGGCGAACTTCGGAACGCAGTACCGAACCGATGCGCAAGGGAACGATCTAGGGACGTTCCATTCGTACGGAGAGGCAGACAACTACGTCTTCAGTATTGGCGGGCATTACCTAGTTGATCTGGGCTTCGGGGTAGCCCTCAAGAGAATCACTGAGGAGCTTGCGGGTACTACTGAGAGCTCTGGGCCATCCACGGCTACTGCTCGCGATCTCGGCATACAGGCAAGGTTTCCTGTTGTCGAAATCGTAGAACGACTCAGAGGACGGGATATGTCCATCGCAAACCGATGGCACATGCGACTCGACCTGGCTGCAGGGATCGCCTGGAGCAACCGTGGCGAGGAGATGACGTTCCCCGACGAAGACCAAACAGACCCCCTTCCGGCCCATCGGAGGATTGGTGTGGCAAGTCTGCTCGGAGTCTGCTGGAAAAAGGACAGGGTCGAGTGGGATGTCCTGAAGCTCATAGGTGCGTATGAGAAGCTAACGCCGCAGATCCGGGGCAGCGAAGTACCGGGAGCTTCGGACAGTATGGGCGGAATCGAGCTGTCATTCTGTGATGTACTGAGTATCAGGCGAGGGAAGTACGATGACGAAGACGGCAATAGACACGTCAGGACAAGTGGCTACACACTGAGGAGCGATGGAATCCTTCGGTTGTTCCAGATCCTGGCTAGACAGGAATCCCAGGAGAACAAGTGGCTAGACTTCATCGCGGATCACTTCTCGATCTCCTGGACAGAGTTCTCCCAAGACAGCGACTCCGGGTTTCAGGACACTTCCCACGCAGAGTTCAGGATCCTGTTCTGACAGCGACCGGGTGTGTCGCGAGATGCGAGGGCATCACCAAAAGACCAGCGCGTCGTCGTCCCAGCCCGGCAGGCATACTCCCACTCCGCCTCTGTGGGCAACCGATACAACTCCGATCCCGCCGCATCGTACAGCTTGTGCACGAAGTCCTGCACTCCATTCCAGGACACGTACACCGCTGGGCAGTGTGCCCCCGGCCGCACGAAATCTTGTCCAGTCCAGGGGGTCGTTCCCATCACCGCTTCCCACTGACCCTGCGTCACCTCATACTTCCCAAGATCAAACCCCTTGCTGATCGACACCTCGTGCTGCGGACCTTCGTCGTTTTCACGCCCTTCCTCCGTGTCGGGTGACCCCATCGCGAACGTCCCCCGACCGATGTAGATGAGGGCCATCCTCGCGCCGCCCAGGAGCTTGACGGTGATTTCCTTTCCGGGGAAGTCGCGGTCTGCGGCAGTCTGTGCGTGGGCCATCCCCGGGGACGTGGGTATGGGCAAAGTTGCGGTGTGCCACTTAGGCGAAGGACTTCACTTCCATCTTTCGGGACAGGTAAGGACCGTACCGTCTTCCAGTTCAACCCTGTCTGGTAGCTGGTTCTTCCTGAGCGTATCCTCAGTCATTGGCGCTTTGAAGTGGGCTGCTTTCTCGAGTTCCCGGGCCTTCCTCCCGATAGGTGCCACAACGCCCAGCTTCTTCTGAGGGAACTCGGTCCGCATCACCTCGATCGCCGGCACTATGTCGCTATCGCCGGTGATGATAATGGCTTTGTCGTACTCGTCCCTGAAGGCCCCCCGCAGGAGCTGCACGGCGATATTCACGTCGGTCCGCTTCTCCTCTGGCTTGAAATTCATGGCACCGCACGT
>CAZVEV010000426.1:0-3994 GCA_964625865.1 uncultured Planctomycetaceae bacterium
AGACAGAAGCAATTCTTAGCGTGGACTCAGTCGCGACGCAGTAGCATGTACTACTTCGTGCTTTTGGCAAAACCATCGGGTCTCAGCCAGATTCCCGGACTGAAGCGAGAACTCAAGAGGCGGGGATACAGTCTGGGCGAGGACCTGTTGCCTGAGAATTGGGAGCCATTCGACCAGTAAAGGACATCCGTCGCATGAGCAGACGAATACATAGCCAAGATTCTGACAGTTGCGAACTGATGCTGGACACCATCTGTAATGTCTTCGGCGGCATGATTCTCATGGCGGTTCTGGTCGTGATCATGACGCACGCCAGTGTAGCACGGATTCCGCCGGATGATGACGTGCCTTCACGACTTGATGCGAGGCAGTTGAATTTCGAGATTCGCCGGGTCAAAGCTGATATTGCAGAGCAGGAACGATTGAAACGGGAGTTGGATGAAAGGTACTCGGCCACGGTGTCCTCGGATACAGACAAACTCGTGAAGAGACGCCAAGCGTTCCTTGGCAGCGAGAAGCAGGCTTCAGACAGGTTAGAGCAACTTAAAAACGATCAGGATGACGCTGATCGCCGAGGCAAGCATCTGGAGAGAGCTCGCGGCGATATTGAGAAGGATATTGACACCAAACGAGTAGAGTTGGCCGTCCTGGAGACGAAGGCCAAGACTGAGAGGGCTCGTGCGCGACGGAGAGCAGTACCGCGAGAAAAGGTACGTCTGCCATTCGCACACGCTAGCAGAAGTCCGCGTCAGAGAATCTACTTAGTGGAGGGGAGTCGCGTATATCTGTATCCTGAACAGTGTTCTGTACGTGTGGGGTCCGACTTCAAACTCGTCAAGCCGAGAACCAATGACGGGTTCTTGGTCGATACAAAGGGCACCAACGCGGGATTCATAGGGACGTTGGATAGGATTCGCCCGAGCACGCACTTCGTGACCCTGTTTGTGGCCGGAACTACCTCGTCCTTTCAGTCATTTCAGGTTGTTCGCCGTATGGTGCTTGCGAGAGGCTATGACTGCGGCTATCAAGTGTATAGCCCAGAGCAAGGCCTTCCACTGGGCTCGGGAGACCCGGGTGTGCAATGACCAACTCGTGACTGATGTCGATTACGATGTTCGGTTGGGTGACAGAAGAGAAATGAGTCTGTGGAACTCTGGGAGACGTATCATGCTTGAAGCACGGAATGGAATCGCATGGTGTGGTTGGACGGCAATCGCCACTCTTGTCGCCATAGCGTCTGGCTGCACAGAGTCGGAACCAAGAGAGATGAACAAGCGCCAGATCCGTCTCGACGGTACGGCAAGATCGGAGCTTCCGCCGCAGGATCCAGATAACGGCTCGAATCCAAGTAGAGGCAAGACGAAGCCTGTGAAGACAGCTGCATCTGACACTGAAGCCGACCGACAAGCCAGTGCGGCTGCGGGAAGAGCCGCACTGGCTGCAGAGAACGCTGCAGCGAAAGAAGCGGAGGCAAGGGCAGCGTCTGAGGATGCTGCTGCCGTCGCTGCCCAATCTGCGGAGGCGGGTGCTGCTGGTGACGTTGCTGCGGCAACGGTGGCCGCCGGGGCAGCATCCGCCGCAGCTGGGAGAGCGGAACAGGCCGCGTCGAGCAGTCGGAGTCACGCCGCTCAATCAAGACGGCATGCAGATGAAGCCAAGCGTTTGGAAGAGCAGAGCAGTGGGACGTCAGAGAAGACCGCGATGAACCAGTTGGCCAAGAAGGCGGCCCAGAGAGCGGATTCTTCCGGCGAGGCTGCAGCGCGGCACGCATCCGAGGCCAGATCCCACGCCGACTCGGCCCAGCAAGCCGTTGTTAAGGCTCGAAATGTTGCCCTCGCGCAGGCTGTGACAACTGCCGGGCAAGCCGCCGACAGGGCCGCCAGCGGCAAGGGCGAAGCGGACAATGCTGCAGATCGAGCCAAATCCGCCGCTGCTCGGGCCGCGAAGGCCGCTGCGGCTGGCAATGCTAAGGGGGCTCAGATCGCTGCAACGGCCGCTGCAACGGCTGCGGATCGCGCCGGAAAGGCTGCATCACTTGCCCGGAATGAGGCCGCTCAGGCGGAGCGGTATGCTCAAGAAGCTGAACGCCTGAGAGACCAGGCCGCCGGCACACCTGCGGAGGGGAACGCTGCTGAACTGGCGGACCAGGCGGCACGGGCGGCAGCGAAGGGCCAATCTGCGAGTGAGGCTGCTTCCGCCTTGGCGGCTACAGCCCGTGAGCATGCGGCAGCGGCTCAAGAGGCCTTGAGAGACGCCCGTATGGTTGCGGCAGCCCAGGCAGCCAAGCGGGAAGCCGAGAAAGCAAGGCCCACCTCTGACGGGTCTGAGGCGGAGACGAAGAAGCGGACGAAGCCTGACCCGAAATCAACATCACAGCCCGCCTCTAGGCCTACAGCCAAACCCGGGTCGCGATCTGGCGGCAAGGGCGGGGCAGCATCTAGGCCGGCATCGCGCCCAGCCCGACGGCCCTCGGTAGCCAGGCCGAAGGGCGGACCGGTGGATCTTGCCTCGCTCCCACGCCTTCCTCGCCTACCGACCAGGCGCACTAGGCCAAAGGGAACGCTGACACCGACAACAAGACCTGCTGCTACCCCGCCCAAAGTGATTGGCAAGTGGAGACAGGTTAGTGACAATGCAGGGGCGGACTTCCTCCTCGGCGGATATACCAAGAGTGTCTTCACGTTTCGGGCTGACGGCGTTTTGGAGGTTCATCGAACGTTCGACAAGGCCGGTGAGGTCAGCCTCGTTTGGCGCGTCGGATACAGCTGGAACAAGAGCATGAGCAAGCTGACGCTCGGCACTGACCCGGATGAACGCCCCAAACCAGGCTCGCTGAAGGGATTCACTATCGAAGAGTCCGGGGTCAAGGCCCTGGATGCAACAGACACTTTGCCTCTCGTCATTAGATGCAGGAGGCCGAAGGACGGGGTGATCATGCTGGGTGACAAGGTCTACTCGCCTGTCAGGTGATCCCTACGCGTGCTGCAGTGTCATGAATTGTGGCAGTCAGCAATGCGGTGAGCCAGCAGCGGTGCTGTCTTCACCGTCTTCGTAAGCGATTCCGAAGCTCTAATGCATTGCGCGCTGCGCGCGCACCGAGTTCACCGTTCGGGTCCAGACGCGCGGCTCGTTCAAACGCGCCGCTTGCCTCGAACAGAAGGTCCGCACGGTAGTACGCAAGTCCAAGGTCGTAGTACACACGCGCATCCTTCTCCAGCGCAAGACTCGCTTGATACGCCGCGATGGCCTCGGCCAGCTTGCCTGCCTTCACATACGCGTTGGCCAGCCAATGATACGTCTGGGGGTCTCGCTTCAGGGCCAGACTCTTCCTGTAGGCAGCGATGGCGTCGGTCGGCCGGGACAATCTCTCGTACACTAGAGCTTGGAACTTGTACACGGTTGCGTTTGGTTCGAGAGAAAGACTCTTCTCATACGCCTCGGCCGCTCCGGCGAAACGAGCTGCATCTACATACGCGCTAGCGAGCCAAGCATACACATGTGCATCTTCCTTGAGTGCGAGACTCTTCCGGTACGCGGCGATGGCCGAGGTGTATCGGCCCAGTTTCCCATATGAGGAAGCCATCAGCCAATGCAGGTAAGGATCTGTTGGTGCCAAGGCAACTGCTGCCTTGCATGCGGACAGGGCGTTTCCGTACTCCTCCAGTTCGTAGTAGTACAGCCGTGACATCCCCCCGTAGGCGCGAATGCTCGCTGGGTCCAAGGCAACGGCTGTCTTGTACTCTGTCAGAGACTCGGAATTGCGTCGAAGGTAGCGATAGGCATCGCCCAATAAAGCGTGCCCATCCGCGTCGTCGGGGGCCAGTTCAGTAACCCTCTCGAAGGCAGCCGCGGCCTCGTTCAATCGTTTGAGTCGCAAGAGCATCAAGCCCATGTTCTGGTATGCGCTAGCATATCCCGGATGTATGGCGATGGCTGCCTTGTATGCCGCGATCGCATCAGTCGTGCGACCGGCGTTGCCGTGCATGACCCCAGT
>CAZVEV010000427.1:0-3986 GCA_964625865.1 uncultured Planctomycetaceae bacterium
CGTGCCTCAGGCCTCAGGCGGCGGCAAGCTCTATCTCAATGGGACAAATACCTTCTCCGGTCCTATCACGATGATGACGACGAAACCGGATAAGGCGAACACTGTCCTTATAAGCGGCGCAGGTTTGTTGGGTAGCGGCAGTTACACAAACACGATTTCAATCGGTAACGGCTGCACGCTGAACTATGCCAGTTCGGAGGCCCAGTCCATATCAGGTGAGATTTCCGGTGGAGGCAAGCTACTGGTCAGCGGGACGGGCACGCTGACTTTTTCCGGCACCAACACCTACAGCGGAGTGACCACGGTCAGCGCGGGCAAGCTCGTGGGTGTGGCGGGCGGCTCGTGCAGCAACAGCGCGGTGACGGTCTCCGCTGGGACGCTCAGCGCTTCGATTACCGATAATACCAGGCAGTGGGCATGCAATAGCCTGAGCTACGGCGCCGCAGCCGCGCTGGAGTTTGCCTTTGGCGCCACTACGCCAAGTACCAACGTCGCAGCGCTGATGGTGAACGGTAATGTCGACTTTTCGGCTGCCGCGCCCACTGTGAACTGCAATGGAGCCGGGCTGACCGGTTTGGCCCCGGGCGCGTACCCCCTGATCAAGTGGACGGGCGACATGTCCGGCTCAATACCGACGCTCACGCTGTCAAGCGGGAATGGTAACCTCGTCAGGGATGATGTGAACAAGACACTCTGGCTCAGCATCACGGGCAGTAAACAACCCCTTACCTGGCAGGGCGGCGGCGACAACATCTGGGTGGCCAACGAAGCCGAATACACCAAGTGGCAGGATGCCTCTTCTGTAAGTACCAATTACCGCGAATACACGGTTGTTGGCGGGGTGCTTGGGGACGGTGTTGTGTTCTCCAACGTCCCTGGCGGTACCGTGACGTTGAATAACACCGTCTATCCGGCCAGCGTCGTCTTCGGCGGAAGCTCCAACTTCACCATAACCGGCAGCGGCAGTATTGCCGGCGGCTGCGGACTGACCAAAGACGGCACAAGCACACAGGCCCTGGATACCGCAAACACATACGCCGGCAGAACGACCGTGGATGCGGGTACGCTGAAGGCCACGGTGGATGGCGCAATAGGCCGTGGCCCGGTATACGTGGCCGGCGGCAGCACGCTGCATCTTGCGCACAGTAACGCCGTGGCCTATTCTGAGGGGATCACCCTGGAGGCAAGCGGCAGTTCCCTGCTGTGCGATACGGATATCAACCTCAGTAACCTGACCTTTGCCTTCAGGGCCGCCTACACCTTTACGGGTGCGCAAGGCCTGAACTTCCTGGAGGGTGGGACAATCGCAAACGCCGACAATCGGGATTGGATCACCATTACCAACCCGATCACGGGGAGCCCGGATGTGCACACCAGGGACTATGGCGCCGGGAACCAGTACAAGGGGCTGAGGTTCGCGCCGAGCGCCCGAACACAGACGCTGGGCGACATCATCAATCCCATCGACAGCGTCGGCGGCAACGCGGACAAGGCGGGCGTGACCCTGGGCGGATCAACGACCGGAAACTCGGCATCGCGCATCTACTACGAGGCTGGTAACCGGTATGGGGACGTCAACAAGTCCGGGACCGGAACCTGGACGGTTGAGGGAGGTATTGCCACCGGGACGTACAGACATTACGACGGTACCCTCGTCTGCAATGGCAGGATTAAAGCTGACTACAGTGGGTTCGTCTTTACGGCTGGAACTCTAGGCGGCAACTGCACGCTTACGCGTAACGACAGACGAGGGAATATCGCGTTCCCAAGCGCCTTTGTAGTCGCGCCAGGCACCAACTTCGTAGGGACCATGACGATAGACTGGGGTACTTCAGGAACCCCAACGGCCGCTCAGCAATGGCTGAAGTTCCTGGATGACTCAATCTTCGAGTGGGAGGTCGGCGTTTCTTCCAACGATGTTATTCATATTGTGGACGGCAAGGTCGATCTTGATAACTTCGTACTGAAGATAATCGACGCCGGCGGCATGCCGGGCGTCAATGATCAGCTGCCGGTTTTCACCTATGAGGCCGGAGTGACGGTTGACATGGCCGGATTCAGCAATACTGTTGCGAATTTCGATACAACAGAAGTGCCCACATGGGCCGGCGGCGAGCTTTCTCTGACGAACAATGGTGTCGACATGATCTACCTGACAGGGCTCAACGCGTCTGCCAAGGGCATGGTACTGATCATCAAGTGATCAGTACATGAAGGCCGCAGGGCTCGCCAAAGACGCGGGCGTGCCCATTGGCATCATCGACCTCAACATGGGACACCACTTCCCCATCGGCTGGCTCAGCAAGGACGCGCTACTGGAAACAACCACCCTCTTTGGCGAAAAGGCGACCCAGGTCAATACGATGATGAAGATGATGGAAGATGCCAGGGCCGCCTTCGAGGATACCTCCGAGGATCAGAAGAAAAGGGATTCCAGACGGGGGTATCCCCGGGCCCCCGCCGAGGAAGACGCCAGGTATCCCGCCGCGGGGTATAACGCCGTACTCCATCCCATGCGGGGTTTGGCGCTCAAGGGGCTTCTTCTGCAGCTCGGCAATGACTACCCCTATTACATATACGCACGGCTGGCACGCGAAGGCAGAATAACCAGCCGGCCTCATCTGGGCCAAGCCTACGCAGACTCCTACGATATTCGCAAATGGTGTCTCTACCTGGAGCCCCTGACGATCCCCCGGATACCGAAGGAGTGGCGCAAAGCCCTTGGCGACGATGCTCTGCCCGTCGGCTTGATCACCCCTCCGGGGGCAGACCTGGTCACCCTGGGCCGGCATCACTGCGAGGTGCGCGAGGTGCAACGTCAAACGGCTGAAAAAGAGGAGGGTGTTGACCTGATTCTGTCAGGCACCAAACACGTCCCCTTCAGCGCCCAGCCGGCCGACGAAGCGCTCCTTGGCGAGCGCTGCCTGACTTGGCTGACAGGGGCGGTCTACAAGAAAGAGGGTGTGGTGCCCACGGGCCCGGTGTTCGATCGCGCCGTGATGAACTACTCGAAGGCACAGGTGTTCTTCAAGCCGGGCACTGCCAAAGGCCTCAAGGCCAGCAAAAGCGCTCTGGACCGCTTTGAAGTGGCCGGCGTTGATCTGGAATACGCGCCCGCGAAGGCGAAGATCGACGGGGAAACCATACACCTTTCATCTGACACCGTTTCGAGAATTGCGCACGTCCGCTACAACTGGACTGAAAAGCCCGACCAGGGCCTGACCGGCGCCAATGGTCTGCCGGTCGTCCCCTTCAGCACAGACGGACACCCATTCCCAAAAACGATCAGCACCATAGGCGAAGAGGTGCTGCCACCGGAGTTCTCCACACCCATCGCCGAGTGGAAGACCGATGGCCCTGTCATTTACAATGGCAGATTGGATACGACGACCAAAGGCGGCAAGTACCTGGGGCCGACAGGTCTTCGGGTCAGCCCGTTCGGCCCCAACCTGTTTGTCAACAACGCGTACCTCGGCTCCCCGGCCGACGGGAAGATCCTTCACGGCGACTACCTCTATGCCGTGAATGGGAAGGTCTTCGGCAAAGACATGTTCGGGGATGTTGCCGAGGCCATTACCCAGGCAGAAACGGAAGAAGGGAAAGGCATCATCAGCTTTGACCTGTTGCGCGACGGCAAGAAGATGACCGTCGAGCTTCAGCTCGAAGTGCTTGGCACTTACAGCTCCACTGCGCCCTACGACTGCCCCAAAACCGACCGGATCGTGGCCAATGCCGAAGCTTTCGTGGCCAAAAGGGGCGGGGTGGTGCCGGGAGGGCATCCCGTGTTTCAGAACGCAGATGCAATGTTCCTGCTGGCTTCCGGTTCACCGGAATACCAGGGCCTGGTCCGGCGTCATCTCTATAAGAGATTGGCCATACGGGATCTCGACAAGCCGATTGATCCTCTCGGTAGAAAGAACGGGGGGCCATGGGATCTGTCGGCTGATATTCTGCTTGTAGCAGAGTATTATCTGGCGACGGGGGAT
>CAZVEV010000428.1:0-3936 GCA_964625865.1 uncultured Planctomycetaceae bacterium
CCCCCCCCCCCCTGTTGGCTCTTTCGTTGTTCGGGGGGGCGCCCCGCCCCCCCCCCCCCCCGGGCACCCGCGCTCCGCAGCCCACGGCACCCTGCTCGGAGGGGTCACCACTCGTAGATCACGCGGCATCCGCCGTACAGTTCGTCCGACAGCAGGTCGTCGCGAAACGCATCGCTGAACTTGATGAACCCGCCAAGGGTCAGGTCGCCGTACTCCGGCCTGACGCCCAAGGCGCCGCTCAGGTCCCACAGGATGTCCAGTCCGTACGTCAGGTTGCCCAGGCGGTCGGCCTTCTGGATCGGCGTGGCCCGGACGCGCGCCAGGCCCTGCAGGTATCGGTGGTCAATCCCGAGCACCAGCGACGGGCGCAGCGTGACGTACCGCAGCGGGGTCGTCTCGTTGAACATATCGAAGTCGCCCACGTTCACTTCATGCTCGATGCCGATCTCGATCCAACTGCCCTTGTCAGCCAGGTCGACGTCCAGGGCGTAGAAGATGAAGGGACTCAGCAGGGGCGACTGGCGTCCGAACAGTTCGCTGTCGTCCAGTTGGATCTTGAAGTAGACCTCCGCGGTCGTCTCGTGGTCGGTCCGCGTGCCGGGCAAGGTGCCCATGAGCCTCGGATACGCGTAGTGGACCCAGCCGATCTCAACATCGGTCGCCAGGTCGGGGATGTGCGTGAACCAGTAGGCCTTGAAGTCGATCTCCTGCAGGTGGTCGCCGCTGGCCCCCGCGGTCTGGGCGAGATATCCGCTGTACCAACTGGCCCAGACCTGGACGCCAATCCCTCCCAGTTCGCGCCCGGTCAGCCTGGCCAGGTCGGCCTGAAGGTCCACGGTCACCTGGTGGCTGACGCGCTCGGGACCTTCGCCGCCATACTCGGTCATGTTGTAGCCGCGCCAGACGTAGTCCGAGACCAGCGCGTACTCGAGGGTCACCTTCAGGGGAGAAAGCCTCTCGGGGCCCGGGTCTCGCGGGGGCGGTGGAGGGGCGGCTTCGGCCTCGGCGGCCGCCAGCCAGGTAGTCGCCCCCGTCCCGGCCCGCACCACCCCAGGCCCGACGGCCAGGACCGGTGTAACAACCCCGATCAGCAACCAGATGGTGATACCTGCACGCATAGGAAGCTCCTTCGTGTTGTCGTTTTCGCTCCGCCGCACTCGCGATGGCGGTGCGCGCCACGGAACCTACGTCCTCTATGCGCGATCTGCCTCGCCAAGTCAAGGGGAGATGCCCCCGCATCCCAGTCAACCAATCCACCGGTTAACCGGTTAACCAAGGCCCTACATGCTGATCGCCTTCCACGCCTGGTTCAGGTCGTCCAGGAGGGCGATGACCTCGCGAATGGCCTTGGCGTCGGACTTGAGGTTCGCCTGGAACAGGTGACGGTGCATGAAGTCGTACAGGCTGCGGAGGTTCGCGCACAGGTCGTTGGAGGAATTGAAATCCAGCGAGGAGTCCAGTTCGTTGATGATATCCATGGCCCGGCCGATCAGGCGCCCCTTCTCGGCCTGATCGTTTCGCGTGATGGCGACGATGGCCTGTTCGAGGAAGTTGATCGCCCCCTCGTAGAGCATGACCACCAGGTGCCCGCGTGACTGGGTTACAACGCTGTTTTCCTTGTACGTCGCGATGCGGCTCATCGTGTCACCTTCGCCTGACTGCCGGCGGCTAGTTGTTGGAGGATGAACTGGTGTTGCGGTTGGCTTCCAGGGACGACATCAAGGCCTCGAACGCCCCCCGCTGGGCGTCCAGTTGGGCCATCAACTGCTCCATCCGGGCGTACTTGGCCAGTAACTGTTCTTCTTTCTTCAGCAGCCGGTCTTCCAAGTCCTCGATCCGGTCGGACAGGTCGGCCACCGCGTCGTCGATCCGGCTCTTCTTGGTCACGAACGCGCCGTCCACGTCGTCCATGATGTCCTCGAGGATCTCGGCGGCGGCCCCCGCGAAGCCCTTCTTGACGTTGACCTCGTAGCTGATCGTCTCGTTGTTCCCGGCGTTGATAACGTCGAGGGTCAGCCCCTCCTCGGCCGCGCCCAACATGCCCGTGATCGTCGTGCCGTTGACCGTCGCGTCGTTCCACGTCGTCTCGCCGGACTTCCGCATCCGCGCCGCGGTGATCGCCCCCGCGCCGTCGTAGTCGATCTCCACCTCGTACACGCCCGCCTCGGTGACCGACTCGGCCTTGCTGAACTGCACGTCTGCCGTGTCCGTCGAGCCCTGCCCCATCGCACCGATGACCTCGAGCACGCTCTGGTAGTCGGCCTCGACGGCCGTGTCGAACGCGGCGCTGTCGAACTCCATCTTGCCATCGCGGTCGATTTCCAACCCGATCTGCGAGGCCAGCATGTACGTGTCGTTGTCGCTGTCGAAGCCGGTCAGCAGGCCCGTCATCGCCGAGCGCACCCGCGTGACCAGCCCGTAGAGCGTCGAGTCGCCCTGGAGCGCGCCACCCTGGCCGGTCTCTTCGTCGTAGCCGGTGTAGTTGTCGATCGTGTCGACGATCCCGTTGTAGATCTCCGCGAGGTTGTCCAGGTCGTTCTTGAGGTCCTGGGTCGATCGCGTCATCGTCACGGTCACCGGCGTGCCGCTTGTGACGTCCTTCAGGTCCAGCGTCACGCCCGGAATCACGTCGGTAACGCTGTTGCTGCTCAGGGTAATCCAGTCGCCGGCAGGATACCCGTCGACACGAACCTGGGCGTCCACCGCGTCCAGCGTCTCGGTCCACTCGCCGGCCCCGAAGCCCGTCAGGGTCGTGCCGCCGTCTATCGTGATCTGGTAGTCGCTGCCGCTGTCGGCGCCGGCCAGGACCAGGTGGTAGACCTGCGTGGGGCTCTGCTCGTACTCGAGAATGCTCGCGGTAACCCCCGGATTGCCCGAATCGTTGTTGATCAGGCCCACCAGGTCCTCGAGCGTGGTCGTGTCACTGGTCTGGATCGTCCGCGTCTGGCCGTTGTACGTGTAGACGAACTGCCCCGCCGACCCCAGTGCGGTGTCTTTGGTCTGGACGCCGTCGTGCACGTGGCGTTCGCTGGTGGCCAGGCGGTTGACCTCGACTTGGTAGACGCCCTCGGTAGCCCCTGCGTCGGCTGAGACGCCCACCGTGTCATGATCCGTGCTGGCGGCACTGACGCCCCGGAGATTCGAGAGGTCCTTCAGGTCGTCGACCATGTCCTGGAGGTGACCGAATCGCGTCTCGATGCTCTCGATGACGGTCTTCTTGGCCTCGTAGGTGGCCTTCTTGACCGTCAGGCGGTCCAGCGGAACGCGTTCGATCGCAATCGACCGCGCAACGAGCACGTCGGTGTCGATGCTCGTGAATACGCCCGCAAGTCCTGTAGCCATTTCCCGTTCCAATCCGCAGGGGGTAATCACCCTGCCCTGCCTCTCCATTATCGACGGATGTGTCTGCACCTTTAGCGCTTCGCGGCGGAAAAACCGCGCACATTCTCCGCGTACTGAACGCTCGGTGCGTCCGGCAAGACTCTCCTGGTCGGTTGTCAACACAACTGCACGCCGACCGGCCGTGCGAATTCAATGTAACACGGCCCGCCGTATGAGTTTGCGCGTATTCTACGCGCGGACCATCCCTGGTCGGTTCAGCCGATCCGTCGGCTCAACAGTCAACAGCCGGTCGCCAATGCCCGGGAAAGGACGTTGGCAGCCGGCAGTGGACTGTCCGGCCCGGGCCGTAAACGGCCCTGAACGCATCCCACGGCTCGCGAGGGCCCGACGTCACCTCGCGAACCAGAGAGCCTGGCAAGAAACGCCCGGAAGCGAACTCCGCCTTGGTCGGGGACGGGAGCGATTCGTCATAAAGACGGAGCCGCTTCGGGCATACTCAGGCTTTTGCGGACTATCATCCCAGGAGCTTGACGGCCATCTGCGGCATCTGGTTGGCCTGGCTGAGCATGCTCACGCCGGCCTGGGCGAGCACCT
>CAZVEV010000429.1:0-3891 GCA_964625865.1 uncultured Planctomycetaceae bacterium
TGGCCAGGTACGGCACGACGGACGTGCCGATCTTCACGCTCGTGGCGCAGGCGGCCTGCCCGGACCACGGGTCGCGGTCGAACTGCTTGAGCAGCTTGGCGACGTAGGCCTTGCGGGGCGCCTCGCCCAGGGCCGACAGGTCCGGCGGGGCGACGTCCACCGTGAGCTTGTTGCTCGTCAGGATCAGGGGCTTGTCAGCGGGTCGGGGCAGGACCAGGCGGCAGCGGACGATCATCGCGCCGGCCCGGAGGGTCCCGGCCAGCGTCCCTTTCGTTGGCGGCAGGGGCTTTGCGCCCTTGACGCCGAGGTAGGTCTTGAGGATCTCCCGGCCCAGTGCATACGGGTAGACGTTGTGCGGGGCCAGATCGAAGGCTTTGAACTCAACGCTGGTCTTGCCGATCAGTCGCCCCGGCCAGTCGGGCGCGAGGGTCTTGAGGGCAATCTTCTCGGTCAGCCAGGCCTCGTCGCGCGTGCGGACAACGGTGAACCACGCGAAGGCCGGCTCGGTCTTGCTGAAGGTCACCGCCGTCCTGCCGACGTTCCTGACCACGAGGGTCAGGGGAAGCTTGCCTCCAACGGCGGCCGGTCCGGCAGCCGAGAGCGACACCTGCACCCCGGCGCGGGGCTCGCCCCACTGTTCCTTCCGCGGGACGATGTCCTGCGCCCGGGCCTGACCGGCGATCAGAAGACCTGTGGTCAACAGGACGGCGATATGGGCCTTTTGCGATGCGTGCATGACCCCCATCGTATCGTCGGCGCGAAGACCGGACAAGAATACGGAGTCCTTGCGGACGGGACAGACAGGTGGTTCAATGTCGCCAGTCGTCGGCGGACTCGTGCTTCGCAGCGAGGCGCGGCTTCGCAGAGTCGTATCGGCGCACGAGTTCTTGCGGACCACTTGAGAGATCGAAAGGCGTGGGCAATGGCATACTATCTGGGCATCGACGTAGGGACATCGGGCACGAAGGTTCTGGTGATGAACTCCAGGGGCAGGGTCATCGGCTCGGCTACCGGCGATCATCCGATCTTCTTCCCCAAGCCCGGGTGGAGCGAGCAGGAACCGGAGGACTGGTGGAAGTCAACGGTGTCGGCCGTCCGGGCCGTCGTCGCCAAGACCCGGATCAACGTCAAGAAGGTCGCGGGGATCGGATTCAGCGGACAGATGCACGGGCTGGTGATCCTGGACGGCGAGGGCACGCCCTTGCGTCGCAGCCTGATCTGGAACGACCAGCGAACCGCCGCCCAGGCCGCCGAGATCGAAGCCACCGTCGGCGGGCCCAAGCAGTTGATCAAGCTGGTGGGCAATCCGGCGATGACCAGCTACACGCTGACCAAGCTGCTGTGGGTCCGCCAGAAAGAACCTCGCATCTATGACCGCATCAAGCACATGCTCCTGCCGAAGGACTACATCCGCCTGAAGCTGACCGGCCAGTACGTAGGCGACGTGTCGGACATGTCGGGCACGCTGATGCTCGACCAGCGCAAACGGAACTGGTCGCGGAAGATCCTCTCGACGTTCGGGATCGACCGCAAGATCCTCCCGCCGGTGGTCGAGAGCCACGAGATAACCGGTTACCTGACGGCAGAAGCCGCGGCCACGCTGGGCCTGGCCGAGGGTACGCCGGTCGTCGGCGGCGGCGGGGACCAGCCGGTCGGCGCGGTGGGCAATGGCGTGGTGGCCGCCGGGCTGACCAGCGCGACGATGGGCACCAGCGGGGTGATGTTCGTCCACTCGAAGGACTACAAGACCGATCCCGGCGGGCGCGTGGGGACGTTCTGTGCGTCGGTGGCCGGCGAGTACTGCCTCTTCGGCTGCGTCCTGTCAGCCGGCGGGAGCTTCCAGTGGTTCCGCAACGTACTCGGCCAGGCCGAGGTCCGCGCCGCCAAGCGCAAGGGCGTGGACCCCTACGAGCTGCTGACCGCCCAGGCGGCCGAGGCGTCGGCGGGCTGCGACGGGCTGTTCTTCCTGCCGTACCTTACCGGCGAGCGGACGCCGCACGCGGACCCGCTGGCGCGGGCCTGCTGGATCGGCATGCATGCGGGGACGGGGCGAAACGAACTGGTGCGCTCGGTGATGGAAGGCGCGACGTTCGCGATGAACGATGCGGTGACGCTGCTTCGCGCGATGAAGATCCGGATCAGTCAGATTCGCCTGTCCGGCGGCGGGGCGCGCAGCGCGTTTTGGCGCCAGATGCAGGCGGACATCTACGGCGCCACGTGCGCCACCATCAACGCCGAGGAAGGTCCCGCCTACGGGGCCGCCATCCTTGCCGCCGTCGGCGCGGGCGAGTTCAGGGATGTCAAGCAGGCCTGCAAGGCGTGCATCAAGGTCGTCCGGACGATCAAGCCGGACGCCAAAGGCAAGCGGGCGTACAAGAAACTCTACGACCAGTACGTGCGACTGTACCCGGCGCTGAAGGACGAATTCCCCGGGATCGCGGAGTTGGGGTAGCGGGCGCGTTGGGCGGTCCGCGACGAGTCGTTCGGCCCCGAAGGGGTCGCAAGCACTTGGCCGGGGGTCGCCACGGGCGGCCCCCGGACGGCTGGCCGAGAGAGGTCCGGCCCCGACGGGGTCGGCAGCCGGGACGAACCATCGCCGAGATCTGCCGACCCCTTCGGGGCCGGGGCGTGATGAGGGGCTTTTCCGGGGGCCGCCCTCCGCTGCGCTCCGGGCAACCCCCGGCCAAATGCTGACGACCCCTTCGGGGCCGGGCGACCTTTGACAGGGGCTCATGGACCTGTCGGGGGTTCTATCTTGCAGGCGATTTCGAAATCTTCCTAAGAAACCGTTCGCTCGTGCGTGGTGATGGCAGATGGGCCGTTTTTTCCGGGACCCGACATGAAGAACAATGCGACACCTGTCAGTGTGGAGTGGTTGCGGGCGATCATGGATCGCCATGAAGGGCCGCTCCTGAGGTACGCAACGCGGATTGTCGGGGACGTTGACCGTGGACGCGACGTCGTGCAGGAAACGTTCATGCGTCTGTGGTCCAAGCGACCAGCCGACTGGGACGAATCGCACATCGCCCAGTGGCTGTTCACGGTCTGCCGCAACCAGTGCCTTGACATCTGCAGAAAGGAACGACGCATGAGTTTGCTGGGAGAAAAGCAACTCGTCGGTGCGACCGACGCGGCGACGGCGCCGCCGGCGGTGGCGGCAAGGCGAGAACAGGTCGGACAGGTCGCCGAGGCCCTCGAGGCCCTGTCGGCCAATCAGCAGGACGTGATCCGCCTGAAGTTCCAGAACGGGTTTTCGTACAAACAGATCGCGGGGATCACCGGTCTGTCGGTGTCCAACGTGGGATTCCTCATCCACACGGGCATCGCCAAACTCCGCCAACGATTCCGGGCCGAAGGGCTCCTGACACCCACCGAGGGAGCATAGAACCATGACGAACGAACACGACAACAGCATGTTGACCGCCTACGCGATGGGTGAACTGAGCGGCCCCGACGCCGCAGCCGTCGAGGCCCGCCTGGCTGCCGACCCGGCCGCCCGCGCCGAACTGGACGAGATCAGGCAGGTCGCCGACCTCCTGACCGCCGAACTGCAGTCCGAACCCGCTCCGCCGCTTGCGGTTTCGCAACGCGAGGCGATCGAGGGCGCCGCGCCGCTTGCGGCTTCGCAGCGCCTGCGCTGGCCGCTCATCGCGGGCCTTGCCGCTGCCGCGGCCGCCATCATAGCGATCGGGATCTTCGCGTTCGGCCCGGCAAATGACGGACCGAAGACGCCCCTCGCCGACAAGCCGGATCCGATCAACGGCGGCGGAGATACGCCCGATCCCATGGGATCCCAGCCGCCGGAAACCCGCCCGGCGCCGATCCCGGGCGATCGCGTCGCGCTGAAGATCTCGCTGCCGGACCCGATGTTCAAGGGCACGCCCAAGCCGA
>CAZVEV010000430.1:0-3883 GCA_964625865.1 uncultured Planctomycetaceae bacterium
CACAGGATTTACGGGATCCTGGAAGAGATGGTCGAATGGGGTGGTATTACTGGTCAGCGCCTCGCCGCCTTGGGTATCCTTGAAGATGGAGATATCGCCGGAAACGGTGCCCTGTGCGGGTGTAGCCGCGCATGCGCACAGCAGGGCGATAACGGCGGTCAGCGCAGTCAGTCGTCGACGTGTCGTGGCGGTCTTCATGGCAGAATCCCTTTTACATAGCAATTGGCCCATTGGCTCGGTCATCATGTATCGCAGCGCATCGCACCAGGAGGGCGAAAACTCAGAAACCCTCGTCGGCACGTCAGTTACCATCCAGTCGAGATGAGCAGTCTCGGGCGTGTAAACACGCCAAGCTGCGGCCTCCCCGCCGCTGAAACCTGAAGACTCAGCTTTAACTATACCATATCCCCCCAGGAACGCAAGAGAAAAACCGCTGGTTTCGTGATTTAAGTGCGCAACGATTGGTCGCCAAGCGACGAGACCTGAGCGGGTCTCCTCGCAGCATCCGGCCTGAGTCCAGGACAGGGGGTCTGGCCGCGTGCCACGCCCGAAGGTACCTCCTTCCCCATCGGCCGGAAGATCGTCGCTCAGGCCGCGGCCTCGGGCGTTCTGGAGGGTCTGGCTGGGCGGGGGCAAGAAGCGGGAGACCGCACAACCGGGAACGACCGGGACAAGAGGAACACGATTGACCGGCCGAGGGCGGTCGGTCCGCACCGAACGAATCGCCCGGGCAGATGGCACGCACTATCCCCTGTGCCCTACCCCCTACACCCTTGCTTTGGCGGGTGATTTCTGGTCACCTCCCCTCCATGGGCGACCCGGCTGAGCAATCCTGGACTGTCATGCGACTGCTGAACTGGACGAAGGAACACTTCGCCGCCGTCGGCGTGAACTCGCCGCGGCTGACGGCGGAAGTGCTGCTGGCGCATGTACTTCAGTGCGAGCGGATCGAACTGTACGCCCGGTTCGCCGACGAACCCGACCCGGCGCAGCGGAGCGAGTTCAGGGAACTGGTCAAACGGGCGGGCCGACACGAGCCGGCGGCGTATCTGCTGGGGTACAAGGAGTTTTACTCGCTGCGGTTCCGCGTGACGCACGACGTGCTGATTCCGCGAAGCGAGACGGAGTTGATCGTCACCGAGGCCGCCGCCCATCTGCGATCGCTGGGACGCGAGACGACGATGTGGGACGCCTGCACCGGCAGCGGGTGCATTGCGATCGCACTGGCCAGGCAGGTCGATGACGTGACCGTGTTGGCTACCGATGTCTCGCCGGCGGCGGTCGCGGTGGCCGAGGGCAACGTAGCGGACCACGGGCTGGGCGACCGCGTGCGGTGCATGACGGCGGACCTGCTGTCCCGCCCGGCCGATGCGGACGCGGGCGAGCGATTCGACGTGATCACCGTCAACCCGCCGTACGTCGCGACCGCCGACGAGATCGGCCCCGAGGTGCGCCACGAGCCTGACCTCGCCCTGTACGCCGGCGCCGACGGGCTCGACGCGATCAGGCAGATCGTCGACCAGGCGCCGAACGTGCTGGCCCCGGGCGGGGCGCTGATCATGGAGTTCGGCCACACGCAGGCTGACGCCGTCCGCGATCTTATCGCCGCCGCCAACGCCTTCGCCGAACCGAGAATCCTCCGCGACCACCAGGACATCGAGCGGACGGCGGTCGCGGTCAGACGGTAGGGCGCGGGAGAACGTCGGGCGATGCCCGACCGCTAAACGATGCGCCGTATCGACGGGTGTGTCGACCGCATGGCGCATGACGCGTGGGAATCGTCGCGTGCAGATCATCCTGCGACGCCTGTGCGGCGGGCGCACGTAACGGGCGCACGGATGCATCGTATGCACGCATCTCCCGCGGATGCTTCACGCGTGAACGCATTGCGCACAGTTTAGCGGCGGGGCAACGCCTCGCGCTGACCGTCCGACGGTGCATCCCCGCCAGTCGCCTGTTGCATCATCCGCCGGGTGCGCGGTATTCTCCAGGCGTAAGGACACCTGGGAACACAACGCAACAAGGATGGCGTTATGGACAAACTGGTGGTCACGGGCGGCCCGAGGCTGCGGGGCGACGTGCAAATCAGCGGGGCGAAGAACGCGGCGCTGCCTATCATGGCCGCGGCGCTGCTGGCCGACGGGCCGAGCATTATCTCCGACGTGCCCGACCTGGCTGACATCCGCGCGATGGTGGACCTGCTGGGCGATCTGGGCACGGCGGCGGCGCGCGACGACGACGGGCGGATGCGGATCCAGGTCAACGACGAGTCGAACAGTCACGCCGTGTACGATCGCGTGCGGAAGATGCGAGCGAGCATCTGCGTGCTGGGCCCGCTGCTGGCCAAGCGGGGCTACGCCCGGGCGTCGATGCCCGGCGGCTGTGCTATCGGCTCGCGACCGATCGACATTCACCTTCGCGGCCTGCGGGCGTTGGGTGCGGAGATCACGCTGGACGAGGGCGACATTATCGCCCGCGCCGAGCGCCTCAAAGGCGCCGAGGTCTTCCTCGGCGGGCCGTTCGGCTCGACCGTGCTGGGGACAGCCAACGTGATGACCGCGGCCGTGCTGGCCGAGGGACGAACCGTCATCGAGCAGGCCGCCTGCGAACCGGAGATCGTCAACCTCGCCGACTTCCTCAACGCCATGGGCGCCAAGGTCAGCGGCGCCGGCACGCCGCGAATGGTCATCGACGGCGTCGAGGCGGTCGAAGGCACGGAGTTCGCCGTCATCCCCGACCGCATCGAGGCGGGGACGTACATGGTGGCCGCCGCGATCACCAACGGCGAGATCCGCCTGGTCAACGCCCGGATCGGTCACATGATGGCCGTCACGCACAAGCTCCGCGAGATCGGGATGATCATCGAATCGGACAACGGCGCCGTGGTCGCCGCGTCGGCCCGGCGTCTGAGCCCGACCGACCTGACGACCCAGCCGTACCCGGGCTTTCCCACCGACCTGCAGGCGCAGGTGATGGCCCTGCTGGCGCTGGCCGACGGGAACTCGGCGATCACGGAGAAGATCTACCCCGACCGCTTCATGCACCTTGCCGAACTGCTCCGCATGGGCGCCGATATCCGCAAGGAAGGCCCCACCGCCATCGTCACCGGCGTCAAGCACCTGATCGGCGCGCCGGTGATGGCCAGCGACCTGCGCGCGTCGGCCGCCCTCGTGCTGGCCGGCCTGATCGCCGATGGCAAGACCACCATCAGCCGCGTCTACCACATCGACCGCGGCTACGAGCAGATCGAAGTCAAGCTCGCCGCCCTCGGCGCCGAGATCCGCCGCGAAAAAGAGAATTGAGTCGCGCGTCGCATTGCGCCCAATAGAAAAGCCCCCGGACGTCCGGGGGCTTGGTGGTTCAGATCAGTCAGTGCCAGCGTCTAGCGACGGCGCCGCCGAACAAGCACGCCCAGCGACCCCAGGGCCAGCACGCACAGCGTCCCCGGCTCGGGCACGGCCGTCAGGTGCAGATTGGTCAACTGAAGTCCCTCCCCACCACTGCTGACGGGTTCGTGGAAACGTATCTCGATCGTGTCCCCGGCGTCACTGGCCTGCAATGCGGCAGAGAAGTCGTTGCGCTTCCAATCGGGGTCATCGCCGGAAACGTACGGACCGTAGATGATGCTCGAAGCGGACAGGATGTCTCGAGAGTCGGTAACATTGTAGATCTGGACGGTCGCAAGTCTCTTGTTCTTCCGCGTGTCGGCGCCGAAGTCGAGTTCGAGGGTATCCGTCAGACCAACGGTTCCCGGGAGCGTGAAACTCCCCGTCAGCGTCACATTGCCACCGTCATCGTTCACCTCGATAGCGCCGACGAGAGTGACGTCCGGTGTTGATGCACCGCCATCGTCATCATGATCATAGGTATTGTCCGTACCTCG
>CAZVEV010000431.1:0-3875 GCA_964625865.1 uncultured Planctomycetaceae bacterium
ACTCAGCAGTTCCTTGGCGAACGCGTTCAGCTTATCCATCTCACCGTTGGCGTTGACCTCGACAATCTCGATCGCGTCGCCGGAGTAGCCATGCTCCGCTAGCCCTTCTTTGATCCCTTTGATGGAGTCATCGAGGATAGGATGTGCCAGCAGGTTGAAGATTGCGACCTTCGGCTTGTCAGTGTTCTTGTTCCTGCTGTGTATCACAACAGCAACGACCGCAGCGATGGCGAGAACGACGATTCCGATCAGTACTGCTTTCTTACGCATGTTCCATGCTCCTTCCATGTCCGGTTCCCGTATCCGGCTGGACTAGATCGGGAGAATCTCTTCACGGCCCTCTGCTCCGGACCGCGTACGACGTCGAATCAGGACGAACACAACGACAATCAAGGCCGACATGAACTTGAGATCCGTCGGCTGGATGCGGATGGGTAGCCAACCGAGGATGCTGGCCCTGAGGATGCCAAGGTAGAGCAGGAAGTACACGAAGGCACCCACTACTCCGGACATTGCTCGCCCGGCTAGACTTGCCGCCGGATCAAGACGGAGAAGACGCATTGTCTCCTCGCCGATTACCAGGGCCGCCACAAGGGTGATGATTACACCGAACCCCATGTTCACGTCCGCAAATCCCTGACTCGAGCTCACCAAAGCGCCCCCCAGGGCAACCATCGCGTTGGCCAGCATCAATCCGATCGCGTGGTAACGGGCAGGTCTTCTGCCCAAACCCTCCACGAGTGCCTCGTTCTCACCGGTGGCTCGGAGAATGACCCCGAAGTCGCTCTTGAGAAGACCCCATACGCAGACGATGATTAGGCCTGCAACCAGCAGCGAGACGGCAATAGTGCCAGCATGGACGCCTGCGCTTGACAGGAACGAGTTGCGGTCAAACGCTGCGGTCGCAGAAAACAGCGTCCACCTGTCCGAGAGATTCACGTTGGGACGGCCCGACAGGGCCCAGAAGGCCATGGAGTAGCACATCATCGACGTCAGGATCCCTGACAGAAGCCGGTTGACGCCGGCTCGACAGTGAAGGATTGCGGTTATCAAGCCAGCGGCGGCTCCAGCGCACGCAGCGACCGCCATCGCCAGGAACCAGTTGCAGCCGGCCAGCAGGCATGCACCGAGAACCACGGCGCCGCCCAAGAAGCTGCCGTCAGCCGTGAGATCGGGCCAGCGGACTATTCGGAAGGAGACCGACACGCCGATCACGGCGATGCCGTAACTCAAGCCTTGAAGCAGCGCATTGTCAAGGACGCTCAAGAACTGTTCCATCACGTCCTTTCTCCCGCCGCTTGGGCAGGTCCCGGTGCTGATGCGTGCCAGCCAGGTACTTGGTGTAGTTGAAGACTCGTATGCCGGGCGTTTGGCGGATGGCCCCGAGGTAGTTGATGATCTCCAGCACGACGTCCGGGTTGACCTCGAACCCCCCTCGCCTCAGGCGGTCAGGATACAGAATCCCCTCCGGGATTCCACCTGTGCCGTGAGCGAAGTGTTCACCCAGCCATCTCAGTACCGGTTGCTGCCTCGCTTCCCAAGCCGTGAATCGCTCGAAGATGTCCTTGGACGCTGAGCCGAATCGACCCTCCATGACGGCTTCGTTGTGATGACGCGTACCCGGATAGACAACGTGCAACTGGGGGAAGATCACAATCCGCTTGTCGAAGTCGAGCGCCTGCTGGCCGAGCTGGCGTAGGATTCCGAGCGTGTTGTCACGATGGCTATCTCCCTCAGCCGGCAAGCCCATCTGGATATTGATGTAGCAATCCATCTTCGAACGCAGCAGCCAGGGGACGACCTGCTTCCGGAGTGATCGGATGTAGTCCCCCGGGGCCTTGGTCTTCCGCAGATAGAGCAGTTGCTCCGGATCGAGGGCTTCGACGCCTATGTAGACGGCCTCGCAGCCGGCACGTTCCATCGCCTCCAGGACATCGGGGCGGCACGATTCAACCCTGGTCTGACAGTCCCAACGGAAGGTCATCTCTTGCTGAAGTCGTTCTATGGCTGAGCAGAGCTCCATTGTCCGGCTGGCTGGCCGGGCAAAGTGGTTGTCCTCGATAGCGATGCTCGTGTAGCCCAGGTCGCCGACAAGAACGCGAAGATCACGGATGGCTGCATCCACACTCTTGCAGCGGATTGGTTCGTTCGAAACTGCGCAGAAGGCACAGCGAAGCGGACAACCTCTGGCCGATACGTAGGTCGTGTGGTCGAACTTGCCCGGCGCGGACCGTGATCCCACCCCGTTGAAGGTGGGTCCTATGTCGTCAAGCTCGGAGGCATCCAACGGAGGGCAGGGATCGTTCACGTGGACATCCAGCCCGACCCGGAAAGCCAGCCCCAGCACGGTGCTCACGTCCGGGAAACACCGCAGGAACTCCAACAGCGGGCGCTCGCCCTCGCCGAAGACCACGTAATCGACCGAGTGGTGCGTTCGGAGCACCGTCCCGCACTGGGCGGACGCGTGGTGTCCGCCGAGGATGGAAACGCAACCCGGACACAGCGCCTTGAAGGCACGAACCACTCGCAACGCCGACTGGTACGAAGCTGTCGTGGAGGACACTCCCACAAACACCTGTCCATCAACGCCTTGCAGGTACTCCATCGCCTGCTTTTGCATCTCGCCATCCGGGAGGAGGCCAAAATCGAGCAGTGTTACCTCGACCTCGGGCAGCTTCTTCGTCACATAGTTCGCTAAGGCCACCAGACCGCTGGAAAAACCTTCCAACAGGCCCTGCTGGGGCGGATGGACAAGCGCCAAGAATGTCCGACGCTCACGCACAGGCATAAGCTCCTAAAGCATAGACTCTTACATATCCATGCGGGGCTGTGCTACCCAAAGACAAGGGCCTCAGCCACTCTCTATAGACTGCCTTCAGGCCACCTCTCTGACAATCGCCTGACAACCATCAGTGGGCCCCAGTCGAAGGGCTTGGCTGGCTCGTGCGCGATGTTCCCGCGTCTTCGCCCATGCCGATATCCGTCAGAGCCACGTCAGTTCCTTCGTACGATCATCTCTATAGAGAGCATGAAGGCAAGGTCCGAAACCTAAACCCGAAAGGAGAACACAATGAACCTGCCTAACAACATCACTGGATCAGTCCGAAACACGTTCCCCCACCTACCCCCGCTGGGCACGCGTCGCGTCGAGGCGTCAGTGGACCAGTTCGGCAACATCGGCACGTTCGGCACGCTGGACTATGTCGGTCGCCTCGATCAGTTCGGGAACGTCAACGACAGCGCGGGCCGGGCCATTGGTCACGTGAACCAGTTCGGCAACATCGAGGCCCATTGAGCAGAGCCCGACGGGCTCTGCTGACAAGACCGGTGGCGCACTGGGCGTCCGGCGCAGAGCATGCAACCGCATAGAGGAGAAAGAACGATGGAACTGACATTCAATGTGCTGTCCGACGTAGCCTTCGTTGGCCCCACGAGCGTCAAGTACTGGATGTAGCCCCAGGAGATCGATGAGGGCGCAGGCACCTCGGTGTCTGTGCCCTCGTCATTACTCTGGCTTTTTCACCGGATGCACATGACGGATGGACTGGGGGCAAAGGCCGTGTTGCGGCGCGAGGCCACACCAGTTGGCGAAGGAGATACGGCCATGAAACCCAGGTTCTGCGACAACATCGACGCAGGCGTTGACCGAGACGGGAAACTGCACTTCATCTTCGTGAATGCTCGCCGTCACCTCACCGTGCAGGCCGATCCAGACACGGTCGAGGTCGTTTCAATGATGAACGGTAGCCGTACGCTCCAAGATATTCACGAAGCCCTCCAAGGCCGTATCCCGGCTAAGCAGATCGAGCAGCTCGCAACGAAGATGGTAGGGCTCCGGCTGATCCGTGATGCGAGGCGGGGACCGAGCAGGCCGG
>CAZVEV010000432.1:0-3858 GCA_964625865.1 uncultured Planctomycetaceae bacterium
GCATCATCTCCTCAAAGTCGAAGCGACGACGCAAGGCGGTATCGATGAAGGCAATGGAACGATCAGCCGTGTTCATCGTACCGATGACGTACAGATTCGACGGCACACCAAACTCCTCACCCGAATAGGGCAATGTAGCTGTGAGCTCCTCGATCTGCCCCAATCGTTTGTTGGGCTCCAACAACGTAATGAGTTCCCCCAGAATCTTGGATATGTTGCCTCGATTGATCTCGTCGATGATCAGAACGTGGTTCTGCGGAGTGTCCGAGGCATCCTTCGACAGAAGTCCTTTCAGGGCACTCAGTCTTAGGGTTTCCCGGCCTATCTGGTACAAGGACATCTGAGAGAAGGGGCCGTCAACGAGGATCTCTCGTGGGCGACTTTCCTCATAGACCTTCAGCCACTCAACTGGCCTCATCTGTTCGTAGGTGTCGGCGTCCGACAGGAACTGGTATTCACCTGTCACCTTACCGATAGCCCTGAATTTCCGGTTCCCGTCAGATACGATAATCAAATCCCCGACCTTCATCGTGTGCTTGAGGTAGTTGACCGAGGTTACATGGTAATTCGTCTTCTTGGCCTCCGGCTCCTCGGTGCGTACCTTCTGCAATACCTGCTCACGATTGCTGCAGTCCGTGTAGTCGAGCCCGTAGCCGTACCCTAAGCGAACACACCCCTCTTCGATGCATTCGTCGTAGATTTGTGCCTCCCCCTGATCAGCCGTATTGCCCAGGGACATCTTCCAGATCGTGGTTGTTTCCGGATCGAAGTCGTATTCGGAGGCGATCCGAGGGCTGCTGCTCTTGGCGAACTCACACATCTTCTTGAAGACACCATCGTGGCATTCGTACCTGACGGATTCACTGGGCCGAACCGACTCATTGAGATCCGTGTCGGCTTCGCCGTCTCCTTCACTCAGGACGGGGTGAATGCCCTCGACGAACTCTTCGTACCCGTACGACTGATGGAACGTGACGAAGGCGATACGGTTTTCGGCCTTGAGTTGCCCAAAACGCTCAACAACGTCCTCCTCCTCACCGGAATCACCGTCACAGATCTCAATAGCGTCACGAATGGCTGAGTAGGTCTTGCCTGTTCCCGGAGGGCCGTACAGGATCACGTTCTTCGAGGTCGGCTTAGGTTTAGGAAGTGGTGGCATAGGTTCGGTTCCATCAATGAGATCGTCTAGGGCTTTCTTGTGCGTGTAGTGAGCCAACCCGCCAAGTATCCAATTCGCCGGGATTTCCTCCGGGAAATGGGCCTTGAAGGTATTCGATTCGGCCACCTGACGGGCGAGCCCAGCAGCCCACAAGAGCCTCACGCCCGGCGACCGATCATCCGGAAGATCTTCGAGTCCAAACTTCTTGGCAAAATCACGCCAAGTACTCACTCGGTAGTCAACAAAGGCCTCCGGAAGAACACTGGTGAGCAAGGCACTGGCAAACAGGTTTGCTGTAGCCAAGTCCGGCTTCTGAGGCGAGCCCTTATTCAGTCCCAGCCGAGTCGCATCTTCGACGAAGTGGTCAATGTCCGCTGGGGCCGGGAGTGGTTCACAGGCGGCAAGCAGCTGACTGATCGTGTCCGCCGCACCCGGGTTCTCACAGAAGGCCTTGACCTTAGTCCTCGTCGAATAGTGGCCACCCAGAAGCACCGCTTTGCCCGTGAGCTTGTTCAACTGGTCCAGGTCGATCGGATCTTGTTGCAGTATCTCCCCCAGGGCCGTGAAGAATTCATTTCGCGTCTTGTCGATTTCCCCCCAGGCGTGTTCGTAGACAAGCCAATTGGCCGCTTCGGTTCGGTTGGCCAAGTCTTGTCGTGCCGCGATGCCATCAAGCATTCCCTTCAGAACGCGATCAATATGAGAATCGGTATCGGGCTGATCCGGTGCTGCGTCTCTCTTCCACGCCGCAAACGAGAGCTCTGGGAAGGAATGAACAGGGCACTTGCCCACTTCGAACTGACGGGCCAGCTTGTCCAACAGAGCCAAGTAATCGGACGACCCAACAACATGCTTGCGGCCGTCTTGATTGATCTGCACGGAAAGCACGTCTGTTATGTAGGCCCGCGAGTTCTTGTCAAGCGGGACGAAGCTCCAAGGCCGAATCCAATACAGCCCGAACGTAAGATTCCAGGCCACTCGGCTCTGGGCGACGGCACTGTCGAATGCTTGAGCAAACTCATCCTGAATGCCAGGGGCGTTGGGATCAGAATCAGCCAACCGTATGGCTGCTTCGAAGACACGCCACAGTGTGTCGATATCCTCCGGGCCACGGTTCTTTTCATAGCCGAAAAGCCAGGAGTTCTGATTGTTGAGGACAGGGATCCCTTCGAAGGTTTCGGGGACGGGCTCGTCCACACCCAAGAACTGCGATAGCTCGCCTGCAATCGCCTTGCGATTGGAGTCCGTGATTCCACGATTGAAGATGCCAAGAGCAGTGAACGGGCAGATGTCTCTCATCGGCCCCTTCGTGCCATCCGCAAACTGATCCTGCAGGTGTGCGAGGCCGTTGACGTGTTCTGCGATTCCATGGATTGCCTCAATAAGCTCCGTTCTGTCGTTTCGGAATCGGAGAAGCTTATCTGCCACCGCTTCGTAGAACCGCGTCCATTGAAACCGATGTTCGCCCGCTGCGTTCTTCTGAATTGCCATTACCCGCTCCCACCGTTGCTGCCTTCTGCCATCGGCACCATCAGATCTCACACGGCCAGAACGGCGTCGCCGTGTTAGGGCCGCCGTGGTCCTGGCTAAGCGACGATGATTATACACGAGGTAGCAGAACAAACCAGCGGGCGACCATATCGCGGGATCAGGTCGTCATTGCCATCGCCTCGAACGCCTGCCGTTTGATAGCCGCTCCGTCGCCAAACCAGATCGACCGAAGCGGCTCTTTCAAACGTGGGGTGTAGGATTCGCGGTCCACCCATTGCGTCACGGCGTTGTAAGCCGCCCAGAGCGTGCCGCGTACTTCCCGCATGTTGTTTCCGAGCCCTGTGTGGAAGAGCTCGCGAATCCGTTGGTGTGTGGCCAGCGTCTTGATCCGCTCGTCTTCATCCTTGCTCAGGGGAAGGACACGACCGATGTAGTCGTCGAGCCGTTGTCCGATCATGAGCACCTTGGCCGAACGTTGCATGATGACCGCCGCTTTGTCGAACACTCGCTTGGCAATGCCCATCAAGTAGCTGGCCTGGGCGACTCGCTTGGTCACGTCAGGATAGTGGCGGATAGCCAGTCCTTGGCCCTCTCGCAGAGCCAGGTTGAGCGTGTTCTGACAGACTACGCGGATGGGGGTGAAGAGGATTCGAACGGCCATCGTGCCGTCATGGCCGTTGGCCAGTAACAGGTATTTTTCGGTAATGTCATCGCCAGCGACGCGGATCTGCCCGGGGAGCTTGGCGAGCATCCAGACATGCTTGCCGCCTCGAAGGCTCCCGGCTGTGTGATAGACACACGCATCCCGATCCACGACAGGATCAAGGAATGCAAAGGCGTCACGGTTCTGAAGTGGCTCGAAGTGCTTGCCGACAACGCCGAGCTGTCCACCGTCATCTTCTTCCAGACGGTCCATGCGGCAGACAACGAATCGATCCTTCACACGGACATCTCGTTCGGGGCCGGTATAGAGCGGCTGAAGCTGGACCTCCCAGTCCAACCCAGCCGCTCTAATGGCCTCCTCGGCAGTCGCCGGATTTGACAGTTTCCTGCCCTGGCGGTGCCAAGGGACCTTTCCGTAGTAGGCGATGGTGTCAATGTTCGCAGGCATGGCTAGTCTCCGATGGTTGGCTGACCATACCTACGAGTACCCTCGGGGATCGGCCGCGTTCCCGGGCAACGCTAACCTATGGAGTCATGGCTAATAG
>CAZVEV010000433.1:0-3857 GCA_964625865.1 uncultured Planctomycetaceae bacterium
TGCAGGGGGTTTGTGGGTCTTGGCCGTCCCGCGTGCAACGTGTTGCACGCCCTACCCACCCTCGCCGGCGGCGGCAGGATGGGTCTTGACATGGGCCGCAGCGGCGTCTATAGATGTCCGTGAGCCTGATGTACCGTCAGTCGCTTCCCGGCGGGGGAAGCGCGTTCCGGAATGGAGTATGCCGAGCCCCTTGCGGGGCCGTCGCGTGACGTGTGGACCACACGGCGCGGCGCGCATAATGGATATGGAGACCACCATGAACACCGTCCTGTCACATCGTTTTGCCGCCGTCGCCTGCCTGGCCGCCTTGGCCGCACCGTCCGGCGCGGCGGTTACGCTGGTATCAAACGACAGTGCCCTCACCGCGGACATCGAACTGACCGTGCCGACCGAGAATCCCGCGATCCATACGGCCAGTCAGTCGGTCGACCCCGTTTCCGCGGGATCGGAAGTCGCGGAAGTACCCTATACCCGTTACGGCGGCGCATCCGACGGTGCGTCGGGCTGGGCCCGTGCGCAAATGGACCTGGCTCTCAACATCGTGGGCGGCGAATTCACCGGCCTGTCGGCGACGTCCGACGGGCAGAACGTTCTGGCCAGTTCGACGCCTCATGGGGCCGGGACGGAAGCACGGGCCAATGCCGTCGCCGCACTGGACGTGACCTTCATCGTCGCACCGGGCCAGTCGTACACCTATGATCTAACGGTCACGAGCAGCAGCACCCAGCCGATACCGGTCCTTCCGCTGATGGAGATGGACGCGGGGCTGACCGGCCCGTCCGGGACGATCGTCTCGGAGGACTGGCAGGCTCCCAACGGCACCCCGAGCGTCAAGACCTATGACGGCACGCTGGGGGAAGGGACCTACCAACTGACGGTCACCGCCGAAACGCATGCCGGGCAGGTCCTTGCCACAATCCCGGAGGCCTCCACGGGCGGCTACGACGTGCAGTTCACGCTGACGGAGGTCCCCGAACCGACCTGTGCGGCGATCCTGGGCGTCGGGGCGGTCCTGCTGGCGCGCCGTCGCAGACGCGGTTGAGCACACGGTCCAAGCGAAGGCAGGCGACGGAGTGCTGACGCGCTGCGATCGTCGCGATGGAGCGGCAAACGCCCACGGGTTCCACCCGTGGGGTATTCGCGCACGAGACATCCGCTCACCGAGACCGGTTCTCCCACGTGCTTCCCTTGCGCTATCCCTGAAATGACGGTCGTCATCTTCGCCGATACCCCACAGGTGGAACCTGTGGGCGTTTGTTTCTCTCCCGATCATGCGCGCGTCCCCAACGCCCCCTCACCTCCGCCCGGGGGGCATCTGCGAGTAAGAATTCGTCACGGTCGCAGACCCGTTTGCAGGACCCCATCCCGTAGTGAAAGCAATCCGCGTTCGAGGATACCACAGGCGGAGGTGAGTGGGCGTTCGCCTGCAATGCAGGGCAAACCGGGAAGACCATCATCGACCCGTCCGACGTCACTTCCTCAGCAGCAGGCAGACGATTTCGTCGCGGCTCCGCAGGTACAGGCGACTGCCCACGATCGCTGGATGCGACCAGACTTCCGGGCCGTCGTCGTCTTCATCACCTGCGTCGAACACCCGCAGCCATTTCGGCTTCTCGTCGGGCCCGGGGCGCGAGGGCATCATGCCGATCCGCCCGTCCTTGGCGATGATCAGCACGCGCCCGTTGCCGCCCATGAACGTGACGTACTGGTCGAACGGTTCCTCGTCGGACATCCAGAGGGTCTTGAGTTTGTCGTTCAGGTCGAGGCAGCAGGCCCCCTCGCTGCCGGCGCCCCAGACGCGCCCGTCAAGGACCACCGGCGTGCTCGAGTCGGGCAGGAGGTCTTCGTTCAGGGCGGTCGGCTCGGGAACGATCGTCCCGTCGGCGCCGAACGCGTAGATTCGCGTGCCGTTGTTCTCGGTCGCCACGAGCAGTCGTCCGTCGCCCAGGTCGACGGGGGTGGGCACGTTGTAGTCGTGCGGCTCGGGCGGCTTGACGGTCCACAATCGCTTGCCCGTCTCGGGGTCCCACCCGCCGAGGGTCCGCCGGTCGTGCCCCACGATCTGCCTGACGCCCCCGAACGTGCCGAGGATCATCGCTCCGTAGCCCGGAGTGGTTCCCGGCGTCTTCCACAGGACCTTGCCCGTTCGCTTGTCCAGCGCCACCAGCGCCGCGGTTGGCGCCGTCGTGCTGATGACCAGCTTGTCGTCGACGATCAGCGGCGTGCCGCAGTATCCCCACGTGGGAACGCGCGGCGCGAACGCCTCCTTGAAGTCGACGTTCCACACCGGCTTGCCGTCCGCCAGACGCACACAATACAGGTCGCCGAACGCACCAAGCAGGTAGGCGACGTCGCCGTCGACAACGGCCGCCGCGCGCGGGGCGTTGGTGTAGTCCATTTCCTTCTCGGCGGAGTACGTCAGCGTCCAGAGTTCCTTGCCCGTTTGCGCGTCCAGGCAGCGCCATGCGTCCTCGAGGCCGGTGTCGGTCTTGTCCGAGACGATGACGAGGGTCTCCGTAGCGGACAGGGCGCCGGGGCTCCTGGCCGCCAGCGGTGTGCGCCACAGGAATGTCGCCTTTTCGGGCAGGGCGGGCGGCAGGTCGTTGGAGACCCCGTCGCGCCTGGGCCCGCGCCAGTCGCCCCAGGCGCCGCGGGCCTCGGCGGCGGGGTCGGCCGATCCGATGCGTCGGCCCGGTCCCGGGTCGCACCCGACGCCGGTGGTCAGACCCATGGCGAAAAGGATCGCTGCAACGGTCAACATCACTGCCGGTTTCTTCATTACCCCGGTCTCCTCATGAGGCCCTGTCCGGGTCGGGCGGACGCCACCACGGGGCTTGCCCCCGTGGAGCAATGATTCGTCACTAGCACGCTCCATCGTCCTTGACTCCGCCACCACGGGGCTTGTCCCCGTGGGGCGATGATTCAACGCTCTTCCGCCAGAAACTCGGCGTGGATAGATCGTATTCACCGAACGTGCCCATGTACAGACTTGGCGAGAAGACCGCCTTCATCCTACAGGCAAACGCCAGGTTGTTCATGTACCCCAGCCCAACACGTATCGGTGACTCCGAGTGATCGCACCCAATTGCGAGATGGATGTGGTCGCTCAGGATGGCTCCTCTCGACAATTGGTGCGACTTGGCTGCCGCCGCCTGGGCGATCATCTGATGCATTGCGGTCAAGACGTCAGTGTCGATCTGCCGCCATCGTCCTTCGTTGACAAAGACGATGTGCAGGTTGTACCAATACCGTGCGTGCGAGCTTGCCCGCATCACAGACAGGTCGACACCCGGATTTTCGATGGTGAAGTTCGCGATCCGCTCCCGGACAGTCGGGTCGACCATCGGATGGTGGTCGTGCTGGGATCGCACGTAATTCTCGATGACCTCGCGCCTCGATGAGCCCACTGTTCGGAAACCGTAGTGTCGTCGGAACGCCCTTGGCCTCTGCCTACGGATGAGGTATTGCAGTCGCCCCTTTACTGAACGAACCATATCCCGCGGCGCCACGTCGGGCTTCGTGCTGATGAGAAACTGACTCGTCGCTGCATCGACGAAACGGTGTTCTAGGACGCGAACGCCATCAGGCTCCGTCGCGGCCGCCAGGTCATCGCGCCATGCGTCACACGTGGCGGGATCTTGCCAGAAAACCGTCAGCGACCAGTTGAGTTGATAGGCATAGTGGCAGTTATGTTCGGTGTAGATCGGTTTCATAGTGACGAATCATGGCTCCACGGGGGCGAGCCCCGTGGTGGCCCATTCTTACGGTCGCGTATTCTAGTGACGAATCAGTGCTCCACCGGGACAAGCCCGGTGGTGGCTTTGTGCGCGGCGCCTACTTCTCCAGGTCCGCGAGTG
>CAZVEV010000434.1:0-3840 GCA_964625865.1 uncultured Planctomycetaceae bacterium
CAATAGCAGGGCGATGATGGCGATCACCACCAGCAGTTCGACCAACGTGAATGCTCGTTTGCCCCAAGCCATGGTATTATTATATCGGGGCGAATCTGCGGTTCCAATATCAGTACGTATATTTCAGTTGTCATTTTGTACAAAAGTCGAAGGTCCAAGGTCGAAAGTCGAAGGGGGGCACGGAAGCGAGCAAACGCCCACAGGCTCCGCCCTGTGGGGTTTCGGCGAAGGCAGGCGGAATGAAAACCGGCAGCCGCGCGTCTGCCGGCTGCCGGTTCAGGATCAAAGGATTTCCGACTGCAGCGCTACTTCCGTCGGCGTCTCAGCAGTACGCCCAGTCCGCCCATCGCCAGCAGGCCCATCGTCGCCGGCTCGGGGACCTCGTCCAGGGAGACGAACGAGTGCGTCGCGAAGTTCCCCGTGCCGGAATCCGCGAATACGGCGAAGCGGTCACCGGCGCTGACGTTGAGCACGTCGAAGAACACCATGTCGACGGTGTTGTTCACGGCCGTAAGGGTATGCTCGGCGCTGTCCGTGCCGCCGATGATCTGCCGCAAGCCGATCGACGCCGGCGAAAACTGAGCGCCATCGAGTCCGTCAGCGGTGATACCCACGCGGACGTGCAGCGGAGCGCTGGCGGTGATGTCGAAATACGCCATGTCGTGATTCGCCTGTCCACCCGCATCGTTTGTGGTGGTGCGCACCTGGATATCAGCGCTCACGCCATCGGGATGATCGACGGACACATAACCGTACGGCCCGACTTGGCGATTCCCCGGCGCGAGTCCGCCAAAGGTGGCGGCAGTCCCATACGTGCCGACCGTGTAGAAGATGCTGCCCGCCGTGCCGTAGACATTGTCTCCGTCCGGATCCAGGGTCTTGGTCGTGGCAGCCGTCTTCCACTGGGTGATCTCCGATCCGGCATCGTCATTGATCACACCAGCGAAATTGATCGTCGCGGCCTGAGTTCCCGCAACAGCCACCGCCAACGCCACCAAAGCTCCCGCAATCTGCTTCCTATCCATGATACGCTCCTTTGTCAAGGACCCTCACAGGATCCGGTTTCCTGGGTCTGCATCCGTGTGCGAAATCTCCGATTGGCGTCCCTCAATCGGGCTTGGGCTCAGATACTCAACCCCCAATTATACTGTGAGATATTCTCAGGTCAATATCATATCGTATTTATCTTGTTATCATTTTGTATAATGTCGAAAGTCGAAGGTCCAAGGTCGAAGGTCAAGAGACGTACGCTCTGCGCCCCGCGCAGCGGCCGCTTGCGGCTTCGCAGGTCGTTGGATTCTGCTCGTCGTTACGCGGAATCCGTCCCGTTGCGAAGCCGCCCTTCGACAAACGCTCAGGACGGGCAAGCGGCGCGGTCATGAACCTACAAATGCCACGGCGCGCGCATGGGGATGTTGACCATGCGGTTGGCCTCGGCGTCGCCGATGATCTGTTCGGTGACCGGGTCGTACCGGATGGTGCGGCCCATGCGGATGGCGATGTTGGCCAGGTTCAGGGCGGTCGAGACGCGGTGGGATGACTCTGCCCCGCCGCCGGCGGCCTGTCGCGTGCGGACGGCCTGGCCGAACGGGATAAGCTTCGGCGGGGCGGGCAGGGCGGCGAGCTTCTTGCGGCTGTCTTCCGTCAGGTCGCTGGCCTTGAGCATGCTCCGCTTGCGAGGCCGGTCGTACTTGGCCTTGGCCCCGCCGCCGGTGATGACGATCTTCAGCCCGTCGGCGTAGGTCAGTTCGGCCCACCCGTACTTGCACACCGCGTCGGGATGCTGGGGCCAGGGGGCGTGGGCCTCGACGCGCACGGGGCTGGTGGCGTCCTTGGCGAAGGTCCACTGGAGCGGGTCGAGGCTGTGGAAGCCGAAGTTCGTCAGGTCGCCGCCCTCGTAGTCCCAGTAGAAGCGGTTGTTGTAGTGGACGCGGGCGGCGTTGTACGGCTTGTACGGGGCCGGGCCCAGCCAGTAGTCGTAGTCGAGGTTCTCGGGGACCTTCTGGGCAGGCAGCGCGAGCTTGCCGATCCGGTTCCTCGCCCCGGCCGTCGCCACCGTGCCGGTCAGGTCGCCCATCAGACCGTGCTTGATGATCTGGTGGTTGACGATGTGGTCCTTCTTTCCCGCATTGCCGAACCGCTTGAACGTGCCGATCTGGAACACCACGCCGTAGCGCTTGACGGCGTCGGCGACGGCGCGGCCTTCAGCGATGAACTTGGTCATCGGCTTCTCGCAGAAGATGTCCTTTCCCGCCTGGGCGGCGTGGATGCAGGGCAGGGCGTGCCAGTGCGGCGGCGTGCCGATGCAGACCACGTCGAGGTCCTTCCGCTCCAGCAGGAGGCGGTAGTCGGTGTAGCGCGTCTTGTTGTCCGGCGGGCCGCCGATGTGCTTGACGTCCACGTCGCAGACGGCGATCCTCTTCCGCTTGCCCAGCACGCCGATGCCCGCGTCCCGCCGTCTGCCGTTGCCAATCACCGCGTACGTCACCGTATCGCTGGGCGCGTCGTAGCCCGCACCGCCCAGGACGTGGCGCGGGACGATGAGCACCGTCGCGGCCGCCGCGCCGGCTGTGCCCATGAAACGACGTCGCGTGATCTTCCCCGTCTTCGTGCCCGTCTTCGTGGGGCTATCCATGGCCGGCCTTTCCATTGAGTTCGTCGCGTTCATCTGGTCACTCCCTCGGCTAGGTGCCCATCTCAGTCCGCAGGGCTTGGGCCTGCTGGACCACGCGGCCTTCGGTGGTGGCCTTGACGGCCGCGTCGAGAAGCCGTTTCGCGTCGCTCGGACTCTTGGCGCGAAGCGTCCGGGCCAGGTCGACCGCCGTTCGGGCCGCCGGGATGCGGCATCTGGCGTCCTTGGACCGCAACGCCGCGACCACCGCACCGACCGTGCCTACCGGCGACGTCTCGGCCAGCGTCTGGAGAATCGCGCAGCGCTCGTGCACGTCCTGCGGGTCCTTGCGCAGGTCCAGCAGGCGATTCAGGATGCCCGCCGCCTCGCGGGCCTTGCCGGCCTCGGCCAGACGTCTGGCCAGCAGGATGCACGCGTCGGTCGCCTGCGTGCGGTTGAACGACGCGTGTCCGGCGGCCGAGCTGAGGCACAGATTCGCGGCAGCGGCGTCGCCCGCGTTGGCCAGCGCGTACAGCGCCGCAAGGTGCACGTTGCGGTCGGGCGTCTTGGCCATCGTGCGGACCGTCTCGGCCTCGCCGGCGTCGCCAAGCCATCCCAGCGCCATGATGATTGTCGCCGTCCGCTTGCCCTTGGCGCTGCCCAGCGCCGCCCGCAGGGCAGCGGCCGCCTTGGCCCCGCCGATGGCCGCCAGGGCCTGGGCCGTCGGCTCGCACAGGCGCTCGTCGGCCAGCAGCGGCGACATCGCCGCCACCTCGTCGGCCCGCCCGCAATACTGGAGATGACGCAGGACGAACGCCTTCAGTTCGGCCGAATGCTTCTTCGACAGGTGCTTGGCCAGGGCCCCGGCCGCCATCGCGCGGTCGGCCTCCGCGCCCGGACGGGCCGAGAACACCGACACCGCGTGAAGCGTGTACTTGGCCTTGACGCCTTCGGCATCGCCGAACTCCTGACCGACCAGCGTGACCAACTCATCGATCACGCCCGGTCCGCCGGCGATCAGGGCCTTGCAGAGGCCTTCGGCGTCTGCGGCGGTGGGGGCAGGGAACTTGGCGAAGGCGTCGGCCAACTTGTCCGACGGTTTACGCTGCGTGTCTTTCACGATCAGACCTCCCGCGCTGTGCAAGGGTGCTGTGGAACTGTGTTCGGACGATTATGTGTTCTCAGCGACGTTCTGGAAGTGTAGGAACACGGGCGGGTTGAAAATGGGG
>CAZVEV010000435.1:0-3837 GCA_964625865.1 uncultured Planctomycetaceae bacterium
ATCGGTCATTGAACAGTGGCTCGACGGAGTCTTAGTACTGCTGATATGGCTTAGTGGCTCTGACCATCAGATCCAGGAGGAGGCAAGTCTGAAACCAGCGATATCTGGACTGGGCGAACAGATTCAGGCCCTTCATCATATATCCAAAGAGAACCTGCCTGTCGCGGTAGAGGAGTTGATCCAAGAGGCAAAGAATCAGGGCTTTGAAGGTCTTGACGGGCCGCCGCAGTTTCGGAGAAGCGATAGCCCCGAGCAGATCGTGTTGTCGTGGACGGAGGAGCTCCGAGAGAGATATGACGCCTTTGGTCATATCGAACCTGGCGATGATGTCATCGTCCAAGTTCAACCAGTCATATTCGACGGGGCCATTCGAAAGAAGGGCACGGTTCGAAAGAAACGGAAAGGGAGATAGCGATGTCTGCCAAGGCTGTCCTTGCCATAGATTTTGGGACTGTGAATACCTACTTCTGCAAGTGCCCAGGCGATAAGATCAGTCCGGTCGGGGTGGATTTTGGTAAGAATAGAGATGGACTTGCAACCGCGATTCTGTATCGGAAAGGCAGCACTGCCTTGATTGGCGATACGGCCTTGGAAGAGTATGGTGATGCAACGAATGACGACCGGAACACGTATGTGCTGAGGACACAGTTCAAGCCAGAAATAGTGGGAAGCAAACAGGCTCGCGATGACGCAGTCGAGTTTCTGAAGGGCGTGCTTGAAGAGGCCCGGCAACAGAACTTGGCTTTGAGTCCTACCGAGCGTAAGGTCATCATCGGCGTGCCAAGTGAGTCCGATAGTACCTTTCGGAAGACAGTCACAGAGGTCGCCAAAGAGGCCGGCTACGGGGAGGTCCGAACAGTGGACGAGCCCAAGGGCGCCCTTCTGAACCACGTGTCGCATGGAGACATTCCTGCCACCGACGCTTTGAAGGGCGTTCTGGTTGTGGACTTTGGAGGAGGAACGTGCGATTTCGCCTTCATGTATCGCGGTGTGGTTCGCCACTCATGGGGAGATATGGCGCTTGGGGGGCGGCTGTTTGACGACATGTTCTTTCGATGGTTCCTCGACGAGAATCCCGAAGCTTATCGTAGGATGGTTGATAACGGTGACGAGTTCTTCGTGCATTGGTGTCTTTGCCGAGAAATGAAAGAGAAGTTCTCCCGGACGATGACTCGGGACAGAAGCGAGGCTTTCAAGAAGGCCGTTGGTGAGTACGGTAGATTGACTGAAGCCACATGGGATGGTTTTGTTTCCCGGGCCAAGGCCTATATACCCTCCGACACATTCAAGAAGTACATGTCCAGAAATGAAGCAGGGTCTGATAGGTTAAGAAACTGTAAGTCACCTATCGATCTTCTGGAGTGGTTTCGCTCAACCTTGAGACAGGGCATTGAGGACAATAGCATTGAGAGGAACGACATCCACTTTGTCATCCTGGCTGGCGGGAGTTGCCTGTGGCCATTCGTCACGGACATCGTGTTGGCGGAGCTAGCTCTCGACCAGTCGGATATTATGCGAAGTGACAGGCCATATGCAGCTATCGCCGAAGGGCTGGCGATTCTACCGGCATTGCAGGATCAGTTCGCTGAAGCCCAAGAAGCCTTAAGACGCGGACTTCCTGAGTTCACCGAGCATAGGCTGAAGCCGCTGATGTCGAAGCACATCGAAACGGTTTCCAGGGGGATTTCAGAGAGCATTGCGGCGGAACTGTACGATCAAAAGCTCAGGCCGGTACTTCTGACATTTCGCAAGGAAGGTGGGTCTGTTGCTTCACTTGAGGAACGACTGGCTTCAACCGCTGCGCCCTTTGAGCCGAGAGTCAAGGAACTGGTGGAAGAGAAAATGGCACTGTTATCCCATGGTCTTCCTTCGGCAACGCGGGAACTCGTGGCAGGATGGTTTACAGAGCATGGCTTGACTCCACCAGAGAGGGTGATCAACGTCACCGGAAGTGAGACTGAAGATATCGCGTTCGAGGGACTAGATGTTAGCGAAGGCATGTTTGAGGATGTTGGGGGCCTTATAGTTGGCGTCACGGCGGTGATCGTCGCAATGATCTGCGGCGGCAGTGGGATGGCTCTGATAGCGTCCGGCCCAATAGGGTGGATTATTGGGTTGATCGTGGGAGTCGGGGTTGGGATAGCAGGAGCCGAGGGTGCCAAGCAGATCCACATTCCTTCACTCCTTCTCAGGGTGGTGCTGACCGATGGCAAGATCAACTCCGCTCGCGAGAAGCTCAAGGAAGACCTCGCCTCAAAAGTCACAGGTTTGGTAGCAGCGCTTGAGGCTAACATCGAGGAGCAAGTAGCAGATATGGTGAGCAGAGAAATCGAGTGTCTCTCTGAGATCAACCGAATGTGACCATCAGTGTCGCGCCAACATTGCGCCACCGTGGGATTTCGCACAGCAGATTATCGGGGGGAATGTCTACATATGTAACCATCTCGCGCAATCACCCTCGGTCCGCTTGCCTCGGTCGTAGTCATCGCAGATAATATCTCAAGATAGCTGACCTAACTGACTTCGGCATGAGGTCACGAACAACCGAATATCGCCCAGGGAACAGGGCCGGCCAGCCCTGAGCCTTCGGAGACGAAGCTGAAGCCCCACCTTCACCTGATCAGGTGTGGAGGTGGGGCTTTTTCTTTGGGCACATAGCGGGATGGAGCAGCGGCAGCTCGGCGGGTTCATGCCCCGCAGGTCGCCGGTTCGAGTCCGGCTCCCGCAAGTGTGGTAGACGAACTGGACAACACGATTCGCGACAACGCCACCGGGCCCAAGCGTGCCCGGGGCGACGCAGGCGAGATGGAGCAGCACCCGCTGACCGACCAGATCGACGCGGACAAGTACCTGGCCGAGAAGAACGCCGGGCGCAACCCTGCCAAAGGCTTCACGCGGGTCAAGATCGTCCCGCCCGGAACGGTGTGATCATGGGCTGGTGGCCGTTCACAAAGCGACGCAGGCAAACGGGTATGGTCGCCCGGACGCTGGTGCTCCGCGCGAAGTTCGACTCGGCCCAGACCACGCCGGACAACCGGCGTCACTGGGCCAACGCCGACGGCCTATCGGCCGATGCCGCGGCCAGTGCTGAGGTCCGTCGCACGCTTCGCAACCGTGCACGGTACGAGGTGGCCAACAACTCCTACGCCCGAGGGATCGTCCTGACACTGGCCAACGACGTGATCGGTACGGGGCCGCAGCTCCAGATGCTCACCGAAGGCGCGGATGCCAACCAAACCGTCGAGCGTGAGTTCGCCGCATGGGCCAAGGCCGTGGACTTGCCGGGCAAGCTCCGCACAATGCGGCAAGCCCGGGCGCAGGACGGTGAGGCATTCGCCGTGCTGTTTAGCAACGACCAACTCGACTCGGCGGTCAAGCTGGACCTCAAGCTCATCGAGGCCGACCAGGTGGCCACGCCCACAGTGAAGCGGCTCCGGGACACGGGCACCGATGGCATCGTGTTCGACTCCCTGGGCAATCCCAAGCAGTACCACATCCTGAAGTCGCATCCCGGCAGCGGCACGGGCACCGGCGCTTTGGACTACGACCAGGTGCCCGCCGAGAGCGTGATCCACTGGTTCCGCGCCGACCGGCCGGGGCAGCGGCGGGGGCTGCCCGACATCCTCCCGGCGTTGCCGCTGTTCGCGCAATTGCGGCGATACACGCTGGCCGTGATCGGTGCGGCCGAGTCCGCGGCAAACATCGCCGTGCTTATGAAGACCGGCGCCCCGGCCGGGGGCGAAGCGGCCGAGGTCGAGCCCATGGCGGAGATGGAGTTCGTCCCGAACATGGCCGTCTTCACACCGGAGGGCTGGGAGCCGTCGCAGGTCAAGGCCG
>CAZVEV010000436.1:0-3821 GCA_964625865.1 uncultured Planctomycetaceae bacterium
GTGCTCATCGGTCCTCCTCGGCGCTGGGCGCCTGGGGGTGGGGGGCCTTGTGGGCCCTGTCATGGCAGCCGCGGCAGAGCGCGACCAATTCAAACAAGAGTTCGTCCCCGATGTGGTCGTATGTCTTGTGGTGGACAACGCGGGCGGGTGTGAGGCCGCAACCTTCGCACACCTCACGAGCGCGGACCATCACACGACCGCGGACCGAAGCCCACTCGGGAGACGCTAGATACTCCTGATAGAGCCGCTTCCACTCCATGCGGATCTTGGACTGCGCCCAGTCCTTCGACCTCGGCCGGCGACGGCTTGCGTGGTACTCGCCCCACCAGTCATCCGAAAGCGCCTCATCCCATGCCGGCGTCATGGCCACCGACTCAACGGTGTTATGAGGCAGAAACGAACTCATCGCGTCGCCACACGTCAGACATTGCCGCATCAGCTGCGCCTGGCCCGTCCGTGTCGTCTTGCGGCGGATCTCCGACGTCGGATGCAAGCACTCCTGCATGCGCGGTGTTGGCGTTGCCTCGACGGCTAACGACTCCTCGCGCAACTCCTGAAACCTGGCAGGCCAGTCAATCATGGGTCAAAGTTCCTCCACTCGTAGGGACGGAAGGTCAGGCGGTGCGGGTCGCGGGCGTACTTGGCCGAAGCGCCGCCGGCCGCGCCCTGGCGATCCTTGCCCACGATCAACTCGCCCCACTCGCTATCCGGCGTCGGCGTGTAGGCGAACAGGATCTTGTCGGCGTGCTCCTCCAGAGCACCGGAGCCCTTGAGGTCGGACGGCCGAGGGCGCCGCTTCTTTTCGCCTGTCTCCTGGCCGCGGTTGTCCTGGGACAGCAGGCAGCCCACCACGTCGGTACGCTTGACCATCTCATACCAGCGTTTGGAAAAGTCCGCGATCGTCAGGCGCTCGGCCTGGTTGCCGCTCAGGCTTCGGTTGCGGACCTGCTGCACGTGGTCAAGGAAGACGTACCGCACGCCCCGATCGCCCACGTAGGCGTCAATCGTCTGGAGGATCCGATCCGCGTCGTTCACGTCGTCAACGATCCAAATGGGCAACTCGGCCAAGCGGCCCGACAGGTCGACCACGAAAGCGCCGTTGGCCTGTTCGTTGACTAGTTGCTTGATGTTGATCGATGCGTCGGGCGTCCGCTCGAACGCGGCGAGCTGGGCAATCAGGCGCTTGCGGAGCTCGTAGGCCGGTTGCTCGAGCGAGATGAACAATGATGGCACGTCCGCGTAGATGGCGGCATGCAGCATCATGTACAGCGACAGCGCCGTCTTTCCGTCGCCGGAGCGCCCAGCAATCACCACATGCTGACCGTAGGACAAGCCGCCGCCCATCTCCTCGGCGATCTCATCCAAGGGGATCGGGATCATGTCCTGCGTATCCCCGAACCTGCCTATGAACTCCTCGTGACGCGCGGCGCGGGTGGCGATGACGTCTTGCGGCGCGGGCGGGTCCGGCGTTGCGTCTTCGCCTGCCGGGTGGGGAGGCTCCTCGGCCGTCGCGGCGTTGGGTCGATAGTTGGACTCCGGCGGCTCCTTCGGATCGGAAACGCCCTTTAGCCAGCCGTCATCGAAGGTTCGCCGCAGCTTTTCACCCTCATCATCGGCTAGGCCGTTGGCCTGGCACGCATCTTCGAGAACCGTCCACGCCATCGACTCCGTGATTCCACAGGATTTGGACAACGACCCCGCCGCCGCCGCCGCCCTCCAGAATCGCGTGTGACGCCCACCGGGGATGCCGGAGCCCTTGACCATGCCTGAAAGATCGCGCGCCTCTCCCTCAAGCGCTGCGAGCCCGTACCGGCGACGCCTGGTGTCGGCTGCTTCCTCCGGCGTCTTCTTTCGCGGCGGGGGCTGCGGCTTGGACTTCTTGACCTCGGCCAATACGGCGTCAACGTCGATGGGCTTGCCTGTGCGGCTGGACGTCCACTCGTACCCTTCGCGGTGGACCGGCACGAAGTAGCCCTGAGCGGCGGGGCGCACGTCGAGGCCGGGCGCCCGCTCCGCGGCCCACTCCATCAGCAGCTTGTATCCCTTCGACGACACCGGCCGCGAGAGCGGCAGCAGCACGCGCCATTTGGGCATCTTCGGGCCGTGGCTCCAGCTCGTGTGGGCGATGAAGCACACGTCGCCCCAGACCTCGCGCAGCGCAGCGGCATCAAGATCCGGGTTGGCGTCGTAGTCCAGCATCAACGCCGAGGATTCAACGTGCCGCGCGTCGTCTCGGTAGTGCGGCCCGAACTGCGGCATCTTCGCGTCGGGGCGGTGCTGCCGCTTGGATTCTAGTTCGCGCTCGGCGTCTTCGCGGGTCTTCTCCCCAAACGTGCCCATCGTCCACAGCGCAAGCCCGTTCTTGCTGCCGTTGGGGGGCGCGGGCGGGTCCGAGAACTTGCGCTCCAACTTGTCCCAGGTCACGCAGAACGCCCGCCCCTCGCCGGTGCGCTCCTTGCTCGGCCAGTGGGTACCCGCGAACTTCACGGCGTGTAGCCCTCCGGCAACTTTTCGTACTTCTTGGGGATGCGCGGGGCGCCGCGCGGGCCGGGGGGCGGGCCGTACTTGCGCCAGTGCTCGGCGGTCATGCCCTCCTCGGCGTAGTCCTGCCACTCCCAATCAAGGTAGTCGGGATCGTACTTGGCCATCTCCTCGGGAGATAACTGCGGGTTGTCGGCCGCGTCGATCAGCTTCTCCACCCGCTCGTCGTTGCGGAACAGGTTGTCCCAGTCGTAGTAGGTCGGGTTGCCCTTGCTGCCGTTGTAGTCGGGGTGAAACTTGGCGCCGGTCGGGACCTTCATCAAGTCGGCGTGGTCGAAGGTCTTGAGCCGGGCGCGGTAGGCTCGGAGTTTGGCGGGCGTCTTGCGTAGCTTCTTGTTGAGGACGCGGTTGACCTCGGCCAGCAGTTCAGTGAATCCGGGTTCGGTGTCGGGCTTCGGCTTGGCCGAAGTCGACAAGGGATCCTGATCTTGGGTACGGGAAGGATTGGAAGGGATCGGGAAGGGAATGGGGGTACCGGGGTCCGTACCCTCGGGGGTACCGAGGTGGGTACCTTTGGGGGTACCTTTGGGGGTACCGTTGCCCTGTAACTCCTCATAATTACAGATGGTGACGAGGGTACCGACGTGGGTACCTTTGGGGGTACCGGGGTGGGTACCCTCGGGGGTACCGGGGTCCGTCCCTAAAAGAACGCGGTGATCGCCCGTCGTCAGCGGCTCAACCCGCCATCCCAATGCGGCGCAGATAGACTCTAGCGCCCGGCGTGCTGCCTGGCGTTTCTTGATCCCAAGCACGTCCAGAATAAGGGGGTTGGTGATGATGGTCTGCCCGCGCGTAAGGCGGACGTCGTACCGACCAACGGCGTAGACCCCATCGCGGTAACGCGCCTCGGTGGCTATCAGGATTGCGAGCCGCGCACGACGCCCACCACGATCGTCCCTGCGCGCCCTCCTGAGCCATCCAGTCGGCAGCGTGGTACGCCCTCGGCGGACGTCATCTGCTAGTGACATGGTGGGCTCCGAGCGCTCCGGAGGCGAGGAACCACCCGCCTCCGGAGCTACGCAAAGCACCGCTGGACGAACGGAGCGCGGGAGCGCTGCTGATTCGCGGTGCTTGTTGCGTGTGATGCTCGGTTGCCATCGTCCGTCCTTGCCTAACGCTGGCGCCTCGCGGCGGGTTCCCAACGCTCAACACAGCAACGCTACACCACCCCCGCCGCGCCCGTCAACCCCGGGTTTTCTTGTCTAGGTGCTGTCCAAGGTTGGCGCGTAACCCCGCGACGATACGCGCGAATCCCATCATCTACCAACCCACCTGCAAGA
>CAZVEV010000437.1:0-3778 GCA_964625865.1 uncultured Planctomycetaceae bacterium
TTGCACATAACTGCTTAAAAATACAATTGTTGTGCATTTCCGCACGGGCACTAGGCTATTGGCCCATGAACGAGGGGTCGGGCACGACGAGCACCGCCGACGCGAGCGCCAACAGCAACACCGGGACGCTGAACAACATGGAAGAAGTCGACTGGGTGGCTGGGCACACGGGCAATGCAGGCGACTATGCGCTGGACTTCGACCAGGGCGAGGCCGGTGGTCTTCGTGAGTTCGTCGACTGCGGAACCGATCCCAGCCTCGACGTGACGTCGGCAATCACCATGTCCGCATGGATCTACAGGGAGGGCACCGGCGGGACGGCCACGCAGGCGCACGGTCACGTCATCAACATGGGCGGCGGCTGGAGCGACCCGGGCTATACGATGTTCGGGTACAATGATGGAATCCGCTGCGAGTTGCAGGGCAAGGGAACGAAGACGATGTTTGACAACAGTGGAACGGCCGTGGCGACTTGGCAGCATATCGCCATTCGATGGGACAAGAACGCCGATGGAGGCACTGTGCGGGTGTACTTCGACGGGGTGCAGCAGGGCACGACGAATACGCGCAGTGTCGACATCGCCGCCGCCACGCAGAACTTCCAGATCGCCCAGAACGCAAACCAGACCGAACAGCAGTACGGTTTCGAGGGCGCAATCGACGACGTGGCGGTATGGGACCATGCCTTGAGCGTCGCGGAGATCCAGGGACTGGCCAACGGGACATACACACCGCTGACCGTTCCCGAGCCGGGCACGATGGCCCTGCTTGGACTGGGCGGAGCCTGCATCCTGATCCGCCGACGACGAAGCTGAGCGTATCACTTGAACAGACATCACAGCGCGGGCCCCGAGCGGCCCGCGCTTTTCTTTTGGCTCAGGCATTCGTACGGACGGGTCGTCCGAGGATACCCCACGGGGCGGAGCCCGTGGGCGTTTGCCTGCTCCGTCGCAACAGTCACTACACGTCAGTAAGGTGTTATGTCTTCGGCTTGGGTGTCGCGGGCGGGCGGGCGTGCTTGCCGATCTGGTTCAGCAGCGTGATCCGCTTGGGGTGGTCCGGTTCGATGTCTAGGACCATGCGCCATTGGACGACGGCGTCGGCGTACTTGCGGGCTTCCTCGTAGGCGTTGCCGAGCTTCAGGTGCAGTGACGCCGACTTGGGCGCCTCGCCGACGGCCAACGCGAGGTACTTGATGTACCCGTCGAGGTCACCCGCCTGGTTGTGCTGGTCGGCCACCTTGCGGTAGGCGTCGATGAGGGTGGCCTTGTAGGCCTTGGCGTCGAGCTTGATCGCCTGCTGGAGGCGCTCGAGATACTCGTCGTACTTGCCCGCCCCGAACGCCGACTGGGCAAAGTAGTAGTAGAACAGGGCCTTGTCTTCCTTGGCGGCCTTGGCTTCCATGGCCTTGAACATGTCGTAGGCCTGTTTGTAGCGCCGGGCGTTGAGGTAGATGTTGGCCTGGAGGAACAGGATATCCGGCCGATCGGCGAGGCCGGCAGCCATCGCCTTGGCCACGTGATAGATCGCGGACGTGCTCGGCGCGGCGCGGAACAGGTCGGTCTTGCCGCGGACCGGCTCGATGAGGTACCACCCCCCCGAGACGGTCGAGACCTGCCCGCTCTTGACGGTGACGGTGGCGATTTTCCCGAAGTAGTTTCGCAGATTGAAGTAGGCCGAGGCGAGCTTGTAGTGCAGAACGGGGCTCTTGACACCCAGGGCCATCGCCTGCTCGTACTTGCCCGCCGCCAGCGCAAAGGCGTTGGACGCCAGGTGAATGTTGCCCAACTGGTAGTGGTCCGACGCGCTTTTCGGGTTCTGCTTGATCGCCTCGGTGTAATACTTGCGGGCCTTGGCGTAGTCGTTGAGGTAGTAGGCGGCCTCGGCGAGCATGTGGTAGGTGCTGTAGTCGTGGCGGTACTTCAGCAGGGGTTCGAGGGCGGCGACGACCTTGGTCCACTGCTTGGCCTGGGAGTGGAGGCGGCCGAGGAGTTGTCCGGCCTCCACGTGGTCGGGGTTGGCCTTGAGAATCTCGGCCAGGAGCTTCTCGGCCTGCGGGGCCTGGCCCGCGTAGTGGTGGGCCCGCGCCAGGTGCAGGCGGTAGGCGGTCTTGGTCTTGTCGGCGGCGGCGGCTTGGGTCAGCAGCTTGATCGCCTGGGCGTACTGCCCCCTGAACAGCGCCTCCTGCCCACTGGCGAAGAGCTTTTCTGCCTGGGCGGCCTTGTCGTCCTTGGCCTTGGGGGCGGGCTTGTCGCCGGGCGCCGCGAGGGTTCGGGCCCCGGCGCACAGGATCATGCCCGCCAGGATCACGCCGGTTATCCGTGTCTTTCGCATCGGTGTCACTCCCGTCTGCTTAGTCAATGGCATCTCGTTACAGCCAGTAGGTCTTGATCCAGATGATCTGTTCCTTCGCCTTCTGGACCATGGGGCCCTTGGGGAAGTTCTTGGTGTAGTTGGTGTAGGCGTCCATGGCGTTGATCCACTCGCCGAGGTGCTCGTAGTTCTCGGCGATGGCGAACTGGGCGGCGCCCGCGCGGGCCGACCCGCGGTAGCTGCGGAGGAACAGCTTGTAGGCGGCCACCGCGTCGGCGTACTTGCCCGTCTGCTCGTGATACTGCGCGATGCGCCACGAGGCGTCCTCGGCCACCGCCGTGCCGGTGAACTGGCGGACGATCTCTTTCCAGGTCGCCAGGGCCGCGGGCGAGTCCTTCAGGCGTTCGTGGTAGATCTCGGCCATCCGGAGCAGCGCGTCGCCCGCCTTGTCCGCCTGCGGGACCGTCGAGGCCCGCGTGTAGGTACTGACGGCCCGGCGGAGCGAGGCGTTGATCTTGTCCTGCCGGTCGGCCAGTTGGGCCGCGGTGAGGGTCTCGGTTTCCTGTTCGGCTTCCTGGGCGGCGAGCTGGACCTCGGCCTGGTCAAAGGCGACGTTGAACTGGGCGTCACGGGCCAGCAGCACGTCGGCGGCCTGGGACTTGCCGGCCGCTCGCAGTTCGGCCAGCCGCTGCTCGTTCTCGTACCGCTGGGCGCGGCGGCGTCCCTGGACCTGGGCGTAGGCCTTCTTCTGGGCGATGTCCTTGGCCTTTTCGAGGCTCGTGCCCCGCGTCACGCCGGCCAACGCCAGCGCCTCGGCCTCGTAGCTCTGTCCGATGCGGAACAGCGCATCGTCGGTCAACGGGCTATCGGGATACTTCGCCGCCAGGGCCAGCAGCGCCTCGCGGGCCTGGGCGGTCTCGCCCATCGACAGGAACGCGTCGCCGGCGGCGTACAGCGCGTCGTCGGCGAGGTGGCTCTTTTCCCACCGCGCGGCGACCTTGCGATACTCGATAATCGCCTTGGTGGGATTGGCCAGTTGCGTCTGGACGATCCGCGCGATCTGGAACTGGGCGTCGTCGGCCTTGCGCTGGCCCTTCTTGTCGACCAGCGTCTGGTAGCGGGCCAGGTCCTTGACCAGGCCCAGGCGGCGCGTGGTCTCGGCGGCGCGAGAGTCCTTGGCGTAGGATTTCTGGTAGTCGCGGTAGGCCGCCGTCGCCTCGCGCCACTGGGAGAGGTTGATGCGGCACTCGGCGATGGACCACTTGGCCTCGCGTACCCACGTGCCGGTGGTGAACTCGTCGATGACGCGCCGGTAGGCGGCAATCGCGTCGTTCCAGGCCTGGTTGGTCTGATGGATCTGTCCGACCATGGTCAGGGCCTGCCCGGCGTTGGCGTGGCGGGGGAAGCTGTCGACAAACGTGCCCAGCACGTGCAGGGCCTCGATCCAGCGTTTCTGGCCCTTGAG
>CAZVEV010000438.1:0-3716 GCA_964625865.1 uncultured Planctomycetaceae bacterium
CTTTCAGCACGCCGCCATTGTCGGACATGAAGATGAATGCTGTGTCATCATAGACGCCGCATTCCCTGAGCGCCTGGACAACCGTGCCAACCGAATCGTCCAGGCTCTTCATCATGGCGGCATAGGTGGGGTTGCCGTGACCGTTCCAGCCCTTGCTCGTTTTCGCGGCGAAGTAGTCAATATCCTCCTTCTTCGCCTGGAATGGCCCATGAACGGCGAAATGGCAGAAGTAGAGCAGGAACGGTTGGTCGGGGTGAGTCGATACCTGGTAGCGGATATACCGGCAGGCCCGGACCGTGAGGTCATCGGTGAGATACTGCTCGCCGGTGTTTGCCGGGCCGGCGCGTCCGACGCGGCCGCCGTGCGACGGGTTGGTGCTGTTCCACCCTTTGTGCCATCTGAAGTAGGGTGACGCCCCTCCGTCGGCATAGGCCGGGGCGGCGCGAAAGCCCTGATCGGTAGGCTGGAAGCCGGTTGCGCCGTGTTCGCCAACGTGCCACTTGCCGATGAAGACGGTGTCGAAGCCCTTGAGTGCCTCGGCAAACGTGATCTCCTCACGGGCCAGTGCGAGGCGTGTCGTGCCTGGCCGCAGGGGCAGATCCGGCAGGTCGCCACGGATGATCATGTCATGTTCGTTGTAGCCTGGCGGCGGTTCTTCCTTTTGGTTGTAGTAAGTCGGCACGCGCGGTGCGGCCGTCGTAAACCCGAGGCGTGGCGCGAACTTCCCCGTCAGGATGGCCGCACGGCTCGGCGAGCAGAGCTGGGTGGCGTACGCTTGCGTGAAAAGCATGCCTTCATCGGCCAGCCGGTCGATGTGCGGCGTCTCGCAGAAACAGTCGGATCGCGCGACCCCTTTCGTACGGGCCGCATAGCACGCGACATCCATGTACCCCACGTCATCGGCCAACACGAAGACGATGTTGGGTCTGCGGGTCGGTGCAGGTGCCGCCAGGCACGCAGCCGTAACCGCCAGGCATGCTGCCGCTACCAGGAATGGCTTCACTGGCTCTTCTCTGAGTTGTCGGTTGAGATCGCCTGCAAAGCGAATCCCGCCGCGCTGGGGAGGTAGCGGTCATAGTAGCTTCCGCCCTTCATCTTAACCAGCCGCTCCAACTCGGGCTTCAGCGATGCGGCGGCGGGACCCATGCAGCGGGCGATCTGCACGGCCTCCAGTCGTTCGGCGTAGTTGCCTTTCCGGAGCGATTGACGCAGCACGTCGAGGCCCTGATCACTCATGCGCCCCAACCGGTGCAAGGTCCAGGCTGCGATGCGGGCAACGGAACGGTCTTCGCTGTCCAATTGGGCCTCGATTCGTTTGATCACCTCTTCGGGCAGGTTCTGCATGTGCCCGAGACTCAGCGCGGCCCAGAACGCGTACACGGGATCCTGCGCATCGAGGGATTGGGACAACCGTTCGACGGCCGCGTCGCCGCTTTGCCACGCCGTTGCCAGGTCGTACAGGCGGATAAAGGCGTCGTCGGACTTGGAGTAGAGTCGGGCGTGGTATCCCGCCTCGCGGGCGCGCCGAATCATGAGCGATTCGGGCAGGAACGCGAGGTCATGCTCGCGAATCATCCATTCGCGCAGCACCTGCCGCATCGATTCCAGTCGCTCGCGATGCTCCGGAGCGGACGCAAGGTCGTGGATGCATTGTGGGTCTTTCTTGAGGTCGAAAAGCTGTTCCGGGATACCCCGGGGCGCCAGCCAGTCTGTACCCGCTCCGGTGAACTCCCCTTCCTGATAGGCGCGTTCCGCGTCGAGCAGTGCGGGGGCGTGCACGTGGCCACGGATCGGCTGGTTGGGGGCGAGGTCGGGGCGAAAGTTGCGTATGTAGTGCCAGTGTTGGTCAAACACAGCGCGTTGGAAGTTGTAGGCGGAATTGATCCGGTCGCGATGCGCGAAAAGATGACGTGGCGGGGGAGCGGCGTAGTCGCCGAGAAACGCGCGGCCGTCGAACTCTTTCGGCGGCTCAACGCCCGCTAGGCTCAGGGCGGTCGGTCCGAGGTCCATCAGCGAGACCAGTTCGGCCACGACGGAACCGGGGGCGGGCGTGCTTTTCCCGCGAAAGCGTTCGGGAATTTGGACGATCAGCGGCACGCGCAGGCTTTCGTGATAGACGTGTCCTTTCACTCGCGGAATGCCGTCGCCGTGATCACCATAGAAGAAGATGATGGTGTCGTCTTCCAGACCGTCCTTGCGCAGTTTGGCCAGCAGCCCGGCCGTCACCTGGTCCGTGTAAGCGATGTTGTTGTAGACGTTGGCGAGTTGTTGGCGTGTGCCGGGGGCATCTACGTAGTAGGGAGGCACGGTGACTTGGCCCGGATGAACCACGATCTCCTTCCGAAGCCGCTTGCGTTGGCGGTCGGCCGTAGCCTGGTTCTGCGAAGGCCCCTGGTGACACTGCACGAAGTTGTAGACCCCGAGGAAGGGCTGCCCCTCCTTACGGCCACGCCAGTCGGTATTCTTCTTCGAATGGTCCCAGCTTCCTTCCGGCGCAGCGAAATTGTAGTCGGTCTTACCTGCGTTGAAGCAGTAGTACCCGGCTTCCCGCAGGTAGGCGGGAAAGCACCTGAACCCGGGCCACAGCTGGATGCCGCTACGCATGTGATGGCTACCCAACGACACCGGCCAGCGGCCGGACATGATGGCCGACCGACTTGGCGCGCACACGCCTGCTACAGCATAGGCGTGGTTGTACCGGATCCCTTCCGCGGCCAGCCGGTCAATCACCGGTGTGTGCGCCAGCTTGTCACCGTAGCACCCCATGCGAGGCGACACGTCTTCCCATGTGATGAAGAGGAAATTCGGACGTGGTTTGCTGCTTTGTCTGGTGGCCTTTCCGAGAAAATGCCCGTACCACGCCTGCTCAGATCCCTTCATGGGCGTGTTGGGAATGCCTGGCGGCTGCATCTCTCCAGCCCATTGGGTCAGCGTCTTCTTGAGCTGTTGCGTGACCTCCGGCTGGCGGTCGAGCTGGTTCTCCGTCTCTCCCGGGTCATCCTTGAGGTTGAAGAGGTACTCGTTACGCGGTCCCGCACGCAGGTACTTCCAGTCGCCCTGGCGGACGGCGGCCTGGCCCCAGAAACGCCAGAAGAGCGCTTCGTGTGGCGGACCGGCCTCTGCTCCCGTGAAATGGGGGACGAGGTCCGCCCCGTCCAATCGGTCAGGTCTGGCAAGTCCCGCCGCCGCGAGAGCGGTGGCGGCCACGTCCAGCGCGATGACGGGTTGGTCATACACCTTGCCCGCGGGCAGACGCTTCTTCCAGGTGACCAGGAAGGGCACCCGGATGCCCCCCTCGGTCAGCATGCCCTTCTCGCCGTTGAACGGATCGTTCAGCGATCCGGTCCAGTCCGGGCTGCTGATATTGACCGGCCGGCGGTCCGGCTTGGTCAGCCGCAATGGCGCGCCGTTGTCTGAGATGAAGAAGAACAAGGTGTCGTCGTATTGCCTGCGCTCGCGCAAGAGGTCCACGATCTGCCCGACGCCGTCGTCCATCACGGCCATCATGGCCAGCGCATAGCGGCGGCGTTCCGGCATCGGGCCGGGGAATCTGTCGAGATAGGCTTTCGGTGCCTCCAGCGGCACGTGGGGAATGGAGTAGGCGACGTAGAGGAAGAACGGTTCGTTCTTGCGGCGTTTGATGAACGACAGCGCGGCTTGCGTGTAGATCTCGGTGGTCGCCGTATCATTAAAAAAAAAAAAGGGGGGGGGGGGGG
>CAZVEV010000439.1:0-3671 GCA_964625865.1 uncultured Planctomycetaceae bacterium
CTACCAAACGGGGCCAAAGGATGCCCTCTCTTCATATCTTCATGGCTTGACGCGACGCGGCAACCACGAGGCCTCGAATGGCGACAACGTGGTTGCCGCTTCGCGCCAGACCACGCCACCGGCCATATCAGGACCGTGGCACCCGACGACTAGTCCCTGATCACCGGCGGGGTCTTCACCTTGGCCGGCGCGGGCAACTCCTTGATGACGATGTCCTTGAAGTAGACTGTCATCGGCGGGCCGCGGTGGAGTTGGAATGCGATCACACCTTTGGTCCGCGCCACGGGCCTCTTGTCGGTGTAGTCGATGGTCGGCTGCCCGTTGATCCAAAACTGGAGCCGCTTGCCCTGGCAGACGATGCGGTACTCATTCCACTTGCCCTTCTTGATGTGCTTGGCGATTTCCTTGGGCTTGACGTCGGCAAGGATCCCGCCGAAACCCTCTCCGTACAGGATGCCGGTGTACCGTTTCTCGGCGATGTCGGCCTGGTAGCCGGTCACGCGGAAGTCCTCATGCACCTTGCTGCGAACCTGCACGCCGCTGTTGTGATTGACGAGTTTGTACTTCAGCCTCAGCTCGAAGTTCTCGTACTCCTTCTCGGTGTAGAGGAAGTCGTTGTGCTTGAGCTTGGCCGCGGCGGTGGTGCGGCCTTCTATGGCGCCGTCGACGACCTTCCACAGCGTGGGGCGGCCTTTCCACCCCTTGAGCGTCTTGCCGTCGAACAGGCGTTTGAAGCCCGGGGGCAGCTTGAGTTTCTCGGCCGGCTTCCCGGCCGGCACGGCCTTGGCGGCGACGGCCTTGCACTGCGGCTGCTCGCCCATGCTTTGGACGGCCACTCCGCACAGGATACCACACACTCCGACGACGATCAGAAACCGGACCATAGTTTTCTCCTGAATGGATTAAGACCCGCGACCATTGCGGGGCTGCTGCGTTCAATGATAACCGATCTTGCCGATTTCACAAGGCAAGATTCGGGCGAGCGATGGCGAACCGAAGACGTGGCGGGGGCGGCAGGGCGACGACATGCGGAGCAACATGACGCGGATCTGTGCAGCGGTGGCTCTCAGTGTGCTGCCCCTTTGTGCCGCGCCGGCCTCGGCGGTCGGCCCGGAGGTCCGGCGCGAACTGTTCGATACGCTCGTTCGCGACATCAACGCTCGCCAGGCGTGTGCGAGGTACTACGCCCAGGCGGCCCGGCCCGAGGCGGCCATCCTGCCGGCCGACCGCGACCCGGCCGACGTCGTGCTGCGACGGACCGCGGCGCTGCTGGACCACATTCGCAAGATGACCGGCGCGCAGGACATGTCAGGCCTCGCCCGGACGCTGGCGGCGCTGGGTGCGCGGGTCAAAGCCGTGCCCATCAGCAATGCCACCGCCAGATACGCGCTATACGAGAAGATCTGCGCCGTCCGCCGGAAGATCGCCTTCCGCAACCCGCTGCTGAACTTCGACAAGATCATCTTCCTCGGCCGCCGCATGCCCGGCACGCGGCACATGAACCCGCAGTACTGTGGATTCGTCGGCGTGCGCGGCGGAGGCGTGTTCGTGTTGGACAAGGCGTTCACCGACAAGCCCGTCCTGCGGAACATGCTCGGCAAGGCGAGGTTCGGCAGCGGTCGGCTGAAGGGCAAGGCGTTGGCCGACGGAGCCATCGCCGGGCTCGAACTCGACTGGGACGCCCGGACCCTCTACTTCGCCTGGACCGAAGCGAAACTGGGCACGAAGCAGCCGCCCCGTCCGGACGGCGCGTGGTTCCCCGAGGCGAGGTTCACGTACCACGTGTCGGCGGGCTACTGGGCGCCCGAGTCGTGCTACCACATCATCAAGGCGAGCATCGATCCGGTGCGCGGCACGGCTCGCGACGGCGGCAGTCTGACACAGGTCACCGACGGCCCCTGGAACGATCACGACCCCTGCGTCCTGCCTAACGGGCGGCTTGCGTTCATCTCTGAGCGGCGCGGCGGATACGGCCGATGCCACGGCCAGCCGTTCCCCACGTATACGCTGTACGGGATGCGGGCCGACGGCTCGGACATCATCCCTCTGAGCTACCACGAGACGAACGAGTGGCATCCCAGCGTGACCAACGAGGGGATGATCCTCTACACGCGGTGGGACTACGTGGACCGCGACGCCGACATCGCCCACCACCCGTGGCTCTGCTATCCCGACGGCCGCGACCCGCGGAGCTACCACGGCAACTATCCCGAGAACGACCCGAAGGTCCGCCCGACGATGGAGATGCACTGTCGGGCGATTCCCGGCTCGCACCGGTACGTCGCGGTAGCCGCGCCGCATCACGGGCTGTTCTACGGCTCGCTGGTGCTCGTGGACCACCGGATTCGCGACGACCGCAGGTGCAGCCAACTCAAACGCATCACGCCCGAGGAGTGCTTCCCCGAGGCCGAGGGCCGCTGGGGGCGCTACGCCTATGGCACGCCGTGGCCCCTCAGCGAGGACGTCTTCCTCGCCGTGTACAATCCGTCGACCAAGGACCGGTTCTCGGGACGCCACGACCTGTACCTCGTAGACAGCTTCGGCAATCGGATTCCGCTCGCGACCCTGCCCGACGGCCTGAACTGCCTGGACCCGTTCCCGCTCCGCCCGCGAAAGCGTCCTCCGGTCATCCCCAGCCTGACCCAGCAGGCCCGCGAGGACAGGCCCGCCGACGGCAAGATCCGCCAGGCGACGATCAGCGTCATGAACGTTTACGAGGCCGAGCTGCCCTGGCCCAAAAACACGAAGATCACCGCGCTTCGCGTCATCCAGGTGCATCCCAAGACCACCTTCCGCCACACGGATCCCGAGGTCGGCTGCGGCAAGAACTCGCTGACGCGGTCGGTGCTCGGCACCGTACCGGTCGAAGCGGACGGCAGTTGTCATTTCGTCGCCCCCGTCGGCGTGCCGATCTACTTCCAGGCCCTGGACTCCCGCGGGCTGGCCGTCCAGACGATGCGGTCGGCGGCCTACGTCCACCCGGGCGAGCGCCTCACGTGCATCGGCTGTCACGAGGACAAGCACAAGCAAAGCCCCGTCGCCGGCAAGCTGCCCCTGGCCATGCAGAAGCCGCCCGCCATGCTCAAGCCCGAGTTCCCCGAAGCGACGATGCCGATTACCTTCCCGCGCCTGGTCCAGCCCGTGCTCGACAAGCACTGCCTGCCCTGCCATGTCAAGAACCGCAAGGCCCCGAGCCTCCACGGTACGCGATTCGGCAAGAACGGCTGGTCGGAAGCGTATTGGACGCTGGCCAAACACGCCTGGTGCAAACACGGCAACGGTCATGGCCCCTTCGGCCGCGGGGACGGGTGGCAGTTGAACGGAACGAGCAACTCCATCCCCGGCAAGGTCGGCGCCAAGGCGTCGAAACTGCTGGACATGCTCGACAGCGGCCACATCCCCCCCGGCTCGGCGTCCGCCGACGGCAAGCCGAACGTCACGCTGCCCCCCGAGGCCATGCGCCGCTTGACGTTGTGGATGGACGCGAATTCCGTATTCTACGGGGACTACAAGAACACCCCCGCCCAAGCCAAGGGCGCCCGCCCGACGATCGAACTGAAGTAGGGCGTGCAACTCGTTTGCACGCGGAACGGATTGGGTGTTCGTTCCGCGTGCAAGGGTGCCGCCTATGAAGAGCGAGAGATCAAGATAAATCTCCCATGGCTCTTCGT
>CAZVEV010000440.1:0-1887 GCA_964625865.1 uncultured Planctomycetaceae bacterium
ACCATCTGCCGCCATCAAGACCGTAAACGCACCACCGGTGAGAAATGCGGGCTAGTCGGCCGACCAGGGGTGGGGGTTGACGATGGGGTCCAGGTCGAGCGCCCACCTGGAGACGACCTCGCCGCCGGCAAGGAGGACGTTGATCCTGCCCATATGCCGTGCCGACCGCTGGAGATACTCGCCCATGTCCTCCCCGACGTTTGCGAGTGTCCTGTCATAGTCCAGCAGGACGATCGTATCGGGGGCAATCGAATGGGCCTCGGCGGCGCTGCCGTTGAGGCCGTAGTTGCTCAGACCTCCGTCCATGACAAGGGTGTCGCCGAACGCGTTGTCGCTCAGGTCCTCCCACCCGGGGACGACCTTTCCTCGACACACCACCGAGGTCACCCGCCAGGTATCGTGGGCCACGTCCTGGAACACGGCGGTGCGAGGCGACGTCTTGCTCACGTGAAATACAAAGTCCACGCCCCTGTCGATGTCCATCAACTTGCCGTCCTCGAACCAATACTCCCAGTAATCGCCCCGGTCGAAGACCAATCGCCAGGGGTGCGCGTTGGTGGGCCGGAAATCGACGTACATCCCCTCGGCCCCCTGGTCCTGGAGGAACAACGCGTAGTCGTCCTCGCACTCGATCCCTTCTTCTCTCGGGCCTTCGGGGCACCAGAAGATCTCGACATCGTCGACAGTCGCCTGCGGGCCCACGGGCCACTCGTTGGTCGACGGGTACACCGACACCCTCTTGTCGGCGCGCGCGGGCTTGGTGACCGGGAACGTGTCGCTGATCTGGTGCAGGTTGGACCCGCATGCGACCTGGCGCGCCCGGGCCAGAATGCCGGCCACCGAGGGCGCCAGCAGGGCAACCAGCAGGGCGATGATGGCGATCACGACGATCAACTCGATCAGGGTGAATGCGTTGGGCTTCATCGGTCGTTCTCCCGCCCCGACTTGCGGGGCGTCTGGTTGGCCCTGGTGGCGCTGACGTGTCGCAGGACCCTGCCCACGTGGCGGGCCCAGACGGCCGCGTCGCGCGGGTCCGGCTCGGGCACCAGGCGCACGCCCGTTCCTTCCAGCAGCAGCAGCAGCGACCGCTTCTGCACGGCCGGGCTGCTGTTGCCCCGCATCGCCGCCACCAGCAGGTCGTCGGCCTGACGCGAGTTGCATCGGGCCAGGCCGCGCGCAGCCGCCAGTCGGACCTCGTCATCCCGGTCACCGGCCAGCATCTCGCCGAGTCGCCCGACGGCCGCACCGTCAGCGTACGTGCCCAGCGTCAGCGCCGCCGCCGCGCGGACCCGTGAGACCTCGTCTCTCGTTCCCTGCTCGACGGCGGTGCGGCTTTCCGCCTGCGCGCAGGTGCGCAGGGCCGCCAGCGCCGCGCAGCGGACCCGGGCGTCGCGGTCTCCGATCGCAGCACGCGAGATCGCCTCGCCGGCTCCGGACGGCTGCTCGGCCGCAAGGCGAGAGATGCTTTCGATTCGCTCGGCCGGCGTCCGGCCGTCCACCGTGGCGCTCCGCCCCGAAACGCACAGGCTCACCACCACAACCACCAGGACAAGCACGCCCCCCGCCGCGAGAATCCAGCCCCTGCGTCGGAACCTGCCTCCCCTCCCGATCAGCAGCGATTTCGAGACCATGCAACTCTCCTCGTCGCCTTTCGGACACGTCGCGCTACCCTATTATACCCGATTCTCGCGAAGAGCCCAGAAAGAACCCGCCCGCCCAGTGGTAGCCAGTAGCCCGCCCTTCGACAGGCTCAGGGCGAGTAGTCAGTAGCCGGGAAGAAGACGGCGGGGTGCCCAGGGCAGACCCCAAACCGCCACCCCCTGGAAGCCAGAAACCTGGTTTCCCCATAACCTCAAGCCACCCCACCCCCAACCCGCAAACCGCCCC
>CAZVEV010000440.1:1897-3620 GCA_964625865.1 uncultured Planctomycetaceae bacterium
ACGGGAAGCGGAAACCACGTGGAGGCGTGTTACGTGGTTGCCGCTTCGCGTCATGCCTCGGCACCCGCTACCGGCTACCGGCGACTACTCCTTGACGGCCTGCAGGCCGCTGATGAGCGTGGTGCCTTTTGACGCCGCCAGCGTGACGGTCAACTCGCCGTCGACGGGGATGCCTTTGAACTCCTTGACGATTGCCCGCCTCGCGGCGGCGGCTTCGGCGGCGATGTCCAGGGCGCGGGCGACGGGTTTGCCCTGGATCGAGACGGTCATCACGCGGTCGCCCGCCTTGGCGGCGGCCAGTTCGGCAAAGACCAGGCGGACGGTGTAGGTGCCCTCTTCCTTCAGCTTGACGGTGACGGTTTTGACGTCGGCCAGCGCGGAGGCGGCGACCCACTTCAGGGGCCCGGCGGTGATCCGCGAACTGTGGAGGCGCAGGACGTTCAGGCCGGGGTAGTAGCCCGGCGGGGTCTTGGGCACGCCCCTGGGTTTGGGCGGGGCCTTGTCGACCTTGCCGTCGACGGTCACGCCGGAGGTTGAGCCCTCCCCGCCGACGCTGGGCCAGTCCGTCCAGAGCGTTCCGTCCGGGCCGCGCCGGTCGCCGGGTGCGCCGAAGTTCAGGGCGACGGCCTCCGCGTCCCGGGCGGCGCCGAACGTCCAGAGTTCGTTGTCCGGCATGTGCACCAGGGCGAGCGAACTCTGGTTCTGGTACGCGCAGGTGCAGGTGCGGGTGTAGTCCGGGGCGTTCAGGACGCCGTCGGCGGGAATCAGGTTACTCGTGCAACTGGACTTGAACCCGCCGAAGTTCCCCGTGCCGCTCTTGCCTGTGATATCACAGAACCCGGCCGCTCCGGAGCGGAACGTCATGATGTTCGTCGAGGCGATGGCGGTGTTACACCCGTAGTGCCGCCGCCACTTCCACCCGGTTTCCTTGCCCGTGAACAGGTCCATTGCAGAACCCTTGGCCCCGTTGGTAATTAGCGTCCGCCCGTGGATCATCAGCGGCCCGTCGTAGCGGAGCTTCGGATTGGCCCAGACGACCTTGCCCGTCTTGGCGCGGTACACGACAATCCCGTTGCCCACCTCGTCCGACGCACGGTCGCGGTACCTGCTGCCGCCCTGAATCAGCACGTCGTGGGCCTTGGAGTAGCCCAGCCAGGTGCCCGTGACGTTCTGGCTGCCGTTCCACAGTTCCTTGCCCGTGCGGGCGTCCAGCGCGTAGAGCGTCGAGGCGGTCTCCGGCGTCAGGCCGCGACGCTTCAGGGCGTCCAGCGACTTCTTGTCCAGCCGGTCGAGGCAGAAGATGATATCGCCCCCGGCCACCACGCCGTTGTGACGGAACCGGTACACCGCGTCGCGCGACCAGAGGACCTTGCCCGTGTGACGGTCCATCACGACCAGACGCGTCGAGCCCTTGCCGTACTGCGACCCGCCGGCCACGCCGACGAAACGGCTGACCCGCGAGGGGGCCCCGCCGGCGACCGGACCGGCCTGGCCCATCACCACGTACGGATCCAGCGAGAAGTCGCTGGAGTCGACATCCACGTTGTGGCCTTCAATCGCGATCACGTTCTTGCCGGGCCTGATGAGCTTCTGGAAATCCTTGATGCGGAAGGTCCTGTCCGAACCGGCCTCATGGCTCGAGACTTTGCCCACCTTGGCCCCGCGCCCATCGACAACCCCGGCACGGACGACCTCCACGCCGTTGAGATACGCGATGAACCCG
>CAZVEV010000441.1:0-3567 GCA_964625865.1 uncultured Planctomycetaceae bacterium
CTATACCCTTTACTGGGGCATGGGTGTATTTGGTGTAAGTGTTTCGCTTCATGTACTTGAGTTTATCTTAGCTGGGATGGCGGTGGTCATGTATGTAATATGGTCTCTGGGCATGCCAATAGCAGTTCGTCGAGCAGCCAGGGAGGCGAAGAGCAAAGCGGTCCATAAGTATTCAGAGCATATAGAAAGAGCATTTCAGGGTTTTCTCAATAATCCAACAGAAGACAGCTTAGCAAGATACAACTGGCTCTTAAAGGAGCAGACCGCAATTCGAAAGATAGGTGTATGGCCCATGTCATGGGCGGAAACGGTGTTTGTCGTGTTAGGTGGTAACCTATTCTTGGTCGCGGTGGTAAGTTGGTTCGTTATCCTACGCTTGGGCGAACTTGAATCTGTAATGAGATGGTTCCATGGTTTTCTGGGCCCTCCGTAAGCAGTCGGAGCATACTGGGGCGGCCGAAGGCTGCCCCGATAATCCGACAGAGAACCGAACCGCTGGGTCGGGCGGTCGATGAGGCCCCATGGCAATAGGCGCGACCGTCTTGCCTGGAAGGCGGATGAAGTGTTCGGGAAATGTGTGGGCACGAAACTCGCTGGAGTCGAGGGCGGACGCGGTGGTTTAGGCGGTGTCTATCCGTGGCCAGCCCTTTCGGTTGCTTGTGCACCAGCCAACCACGGACGCGACGCTGCAGGAAACGCTCCAGTAAGCCGTACGTCTTCCACCGCGTTCCGTAGCTGAGACAGTTCAGCCAGCCAGGCACCACGCGGTTGTCGGCTCTGGGCGGGTGGGAAGGCCATGGCGGCCGTCTTCCGCGGCGGGGGATGCGGCCAAGGGCTAAGAGGGCGACGGCGAGTCTGGTACGTCCCCGTCCCACGATCAGTGAGAACACAGCTGGTCGGCAGCCAGCCCGCAGGTGCCGGATGGATGGCTCACAAGGCCATCTCATGGTCTCTGCCATAAGACTCTCCGCCCCTCTGGGGCGCTATCTCGACCTGTTCGGTTGGAATCGAACTTGCCGGCGATGTGGTCCATTCAGGCATCAACAAGAATGCGTACGCCGCTCAGACGGGCCAGTCTCCTCGCCTCTAGTCGTCCTTCTTCGGTCGTGTCGACGAGGAGTTCGGCCGGAACAGAAACGGTCGTGGTTCCCGTGCGTATCTCCATGTCAAGCCATCTCAGTAGCCGAGCATCTGCTGCATTCATTGCCATGTCTTCTCCTAAAGGGCAAGGGTGACACGTTTGAACTTCCCCGTTCGGTGACCCGTGTATCGACAACTGGTTACAAGCACCTGAGTGTCGTCAACGAGTAGCACGGTTCACCTCTCCCGCACAGAACTCAAAGGAACTGATGCGTTTCTCGCGAGTTCCGAGCTGATCTGATCTCATACTCTACCTGAATGCTGCCTGCGTGGCAAGGATATAGCTGGCGGTGCTCGGGTCTGCCAGTACTGCCGGGGCAGCGTGACGGTTGGTACGTGGGGGATTCGGCGCCGTCGAGATCGCCTGCGAGAAGCAAGACCGTTAGCAGATACAGTAGACAAGCTAGATCGCGTTGGATCCCTTCCAGACTATGTGTGTGCCTCCGTGCGCAATCTCAACCGTCTCTCGACATATGATGCTCACCCAAGGGAGTTCTCCCCCCGCCAGGTACGAGAAGCCCTCATTGCACCGTATTCCATCGTCCAGTGGCACATCAGCATGGACAACCCGTAGCAATCAGGCGACACCGAGCGGACAACACGGGAAAGGCCCTTCGGATCCCAGCTCGTGGCAGGCACTCAATTGGCGCAAGCTAGGGCAACGAGTCATGGGCCCCTCACCGTCTTGTTTGGATCCATGCGCGATGATTGACTACGTATGCCCAGAGTATAGCGCATCAACGAGTTCACTGGCCCCCTGGGCAGGTGAACCGGAGCAATGTCTGATGTGTGGTAACATCACTTTGGTGTCGGGGGCTCGACTCCAAGCTGTCTGTTCAACAGTCTCGGCCCAAAGAGCGGCTGCGCCTTCAGGAGGAGTCCCTTCGGGACCGTGTGGGATGCCTGCACCCCTTGGAGTCCGTCGTTCGACAATAACAGCCATGGGTGGAAACCGGGAACTCACAGATTCTTGCCCCGACTGCGGCCACCAGTCGGTTTTCCGACTCCTTCGCTCAAGAGAGTACGGTGAAAAGAGGCAAAAAGAAGGCTTGGTAAGTGCTCTGCTCGACGTAGTAGACGGAGCAGTCCATAGCGCCAGGCCTCGGTCACATATCCATGTCCGTATCTGCTGCCACGTTAGGTGCCAAATGTGTGGCGTGTGTAATCGCCTGAATCGCGAATTCCTCCTTGACCAGATCGGTCCAGACAAACGCTACATAGGGGAGAACGTCACCAACGAAAACTATGAGATTCCCTTTTGGCCAATCAACGCAGTTGGTATGATCCAAAGTACTTGACCTTGGTGTATGGACGTATCTCGGCAATGCCCCACAGGACCGCCGACGTCACTGGCGGCGGCTGCGGGTTTATGGAAATGGATCTAGTATGCTGGAATTCTCCGATCGTGGCGCAGGAGTAGACACAAACCGTTTCATCCTCGGCGCGAAGCACGTCACTCTGGCTTTGGTTCTGGCGGGGCTGGTGACCGGGGTTGCCGCCGTGCCCTGCCAGGGGAGCGACGCCTCGGTCCGAGAGGCTATCCTGGACGAGATCAAGCACGCTGAGACCTACTATTGGTTCGGCATGGCCGAACACGGCAACTTCAAGGCCTTCATTCGGGGCTTGGCTCGCCTGGATAGGGCCCAATCCCTACTCCGGTCGGCGGACCTTCCCGGCAAGACAGGCCAAGCGCTGGCCGTGCGGATCGCTTCACTGCGCCAGGACCTCCAGCGGCAGGCGCACTTGTCGGAGGACACCTTCTATGGCACATTCCCGCTGGTCAAGGCGCTAAAGCGATACTGGTTTGCGGATTCGGAAGGAACCCGCACACATGCCCTGATCGACAATGCTGACGACATAGCCGTGCGGAACGGAGCTCGGGATCTCCTGGCCGCGTTGAGAGAGGGACTGGGCGAGTGGGCCGGCCGACCACAACTCGATACTGTATTCATCAGCATCCCACCCAATCACGACTTGGAGAATGAGGCCACCTACATATTCAACACGTCGCCCCAGATATTCATCCATAATCTCCACGAGGTGGCCAGCGCACTGTCGTCAGATCAGGTCAGGCAGTTCCGCGCGGGCGCCGTGACGCCAGCCATCCGGAAGAAGCTCTGCGATGCCCTGGGCGTCTCCGACTTTCTCGTCGTGACCATCCGACGTTTGGACATTTCCGATGGTGTTCACTTCTATCTCGCCCGGGCTCGCCTCTTCACTCGGGAGCGGGACCAGCCCCTCGTGCAGTTTCAGAACATGGGCTTCGGTCGCGACCGGCGGCATCTACTACTTCCGATAGCGCTGGGCAACGCGACCTTACTTGTCCTGGCGGTCGGGGCATATCCACTCCTTGGCTTGCTGAAGAGGCGGGTGCGGATGGGCATCACAGAGACGCTGGTCGTGCCTACCGTCGCGTTTGCTCTAGGC